>JBGTBV010000095.1:0-15132 GCA_041749185.1 Daejeonella sp.
CCAGGAAAGTATCGGCGCATTGTATGCGCAGCAAAAGAACAGCGTCACGGTTTCAAGTGGTATCTCATCAGAACAGATAAGAAAATCACCGGATCGGAATACGTCGGAAGTTTTAAAGCGGGTGAGCGGAACCAGTATTCAGGATAATAAGTTCGTTATTGTGAGAGGTTTGAGTGACCGCTACAATTCTGCAAGACTTAATAATTCTACGCTGCCCAGTTCTGAACCAGACCGAAAGGCCTTTTCATTCGATATCGTTCCGTCAAATCTTATTGATAATTTAATAATAAACAAAACTGCAAGTCCAGATTTGCCCGGCGATTTTTCGGGAGGCCTGGTAACCATTAACACCAAAGATTTTCCCGATGAGAACTTTTTTAATCTGAATATTGGCTTTGGCTACAACAGTGAGTCTACGTTTAAGGATTTTCAATCCGGCAGACGTGGAGGGCTTGATATTTTAGGTTTCGACAACGGCGGCCGTCAGCTACCGGAAGGCCTGGCTGGCACCTCAAATTTTAACACGCTGCCTTTATCTCAGCGTTTGGCGCAAACCAGGTTGTTTTCAAATTCATTTAATATAGGTGCTCCCAGAACGGCAGCTCCAGTACAAAACTATCAGCTAACCTGGGGCGGGGTTAAGAATTACGAAAATGCCCGCTCGTTTGGCAGCATCATATCATTAACCTATCGCAACGCCGAGAATATTAACAATTCCCGCAGACGGGATTATGAAGCAGACGGCAGGGAAGCGTATGATTTTAACGATGAAATCTATAAATATTCTACAAACGTGGGTTTGCTGGCCAATTTTTCCTATAAAAACGAGCGCAGTAAGTATTCGTTTAAAAATATACTCAACAAGTCATTCGATGATGTTTATACCCTTAGAAGCGGTGTAAACACCGATAATGCAGTTGCCCGGCGAAGCAATACGATTGATCTTACAGATAAAGCATTGGTAAATAGTCAAGTAGACGGAGAGCATCTTTTCGGCGAGAATGATTGGAAATTCAACTGGAATGCCAATTACACTTTTACATATCGCGACCAGCCGGATCTACGTGTTCAATCATATGCCAAACCAATTGACGCAGCTAATGATCCATCTGTGCCGTTCCGTGCCGAAGTTCCAAGTGGCTCATCGGGAAGCAGGCCGCTCAGCAGGTTTTTCTCCCGGTTGGATGATTATGCTTATGGCGGTTCTGCATCGTTGTTAATCCCTTTTAACTTTAAAGACGAAAAAAGCACATTCAAGATGGGCGGTACCGCACTTTTAAGGGACCGTACATTTAAAGCCCGTGTGTTAGGATATGTAGGCGCATCTCCGCAGTTTGACAATTCCTTGCGCAACCTGCCGGCTGATGAGATTTTCGCCCCTCAAAATATCCGTGAAAACGGCTTTGTGTTGAATGAAATCACCAATAATAACGACCGCTACAAGGCCCTCGCAGATTTATATGCGGGTTACGCCATGTTTGATAATCGTTTTGGGAAGATCAGATTAGTTTGGGGTGCCCGTGCCGAGTATTACAATCAGGATTTAGATTCCCGAGGATTTTCGAACGAAAAGGTAAATGCCGACGTAACTAATCTGGACATTCTACCCTCATTCAATCTTACTTACAGTTTAACCGAGAAGGCTAATTTACGGGTTTCTGGTTCTCAAACCGTAGCCCGTCCAGAACTGAGAGAGCTTGCGCCGTTTCAGTATTACGATTTTATTTCTAACAGTACCACTTCCGGCAATCCGGATCTGATACGTACCAAAGTGCTGAACGGAGATGTTAAGTACGAATTTTATCCGAATTCTGGCGAAGTGCTGTCTGGTGGTGTTTTTTACAAGCAGTTTAACAATCCTATAGAACAGGTTATCCCGGCAGGAAGTAATGCCAACAACAGACTCAGAACCTATGCAAACGCTAATTCTGCCACAAATTTTGGTATAGAGTTAGAGTTTAGAAAGCGCCTTGACTTTCTTAACAATTCTGCTGAGTGGCTGCGTAATCTGGTTTTGTTTGCCAATTACTCTTACATTGTCTCTGATGTTGATTTATCTAATACCACTACATCCCCTTCAGAAAGCAGTCGTGCTTTGCAGGGCCAGTCTCCGTATTTAATAAATGCCGGACTGCAATACAATAATGATAGAGGGGATTTTGGGATGAGCATGCTGTACAACCGAATTGGTCAGCGTATTTCTGATGTGGGTTTTGAGGGTTATCCATCAATTTATGAAAATTCCAGAGATTTGATTGATCTGCAATTCAGTAAAAAGATTTTGAAAACCAATGCTGAAATTAAACTGAATTTCTCCGATATTCTTAATCAGGATTATATTTTCTATCAAAACGAATCAAGCAACATCACATTTAACAGTGGCCTTGATAATTCATTGAACCGGTATAAGCCAGGATCAAGCATTTCACTTTCTTTCGCCTATAAATTAGGGCTTGGCAGCAAATAACAGTAGTATCCAAACATCATTCGTTAAGATTCCTTAACATAAAATTGAAGTTCAGGTAATTACTGGAAGCTATGTTTGTGACAAGAAACAAAAACGAAAAAAAATTAATATGAAAAAGTTAAAGTTAGCTGCAATTCTTTTTTGCGGTGCGTTGGCTGTTAGTTCTTGCAGAAAAAATGATGACGAAATTGATACGCCAATAGTTCCGATTGCGCCGGAAATTGTTACCGGTAACATCACACAGAATAAAACGCTTACCAATGATCGGGTTTGGATACTCCAGGGCTATGTCTTTGTAAATAATAATGCAACATTAACAGTTGAGCCGGGCACCGTTGTACGGGGCGATCTGGCCGATAAAGGAGCTTTAATTGTTGAGCGTGGTTCAAAATTGATAGCCAACGGGACAGCTTCCCAACCCATTGTTTTCACATCCGGCAAACCTGTAAATGAACGGGCCCCCGGCGATTGGGGCGGTATTGTATTGCTCGGAAAAGGAATCACTAACAAAGGGGCTGAGGTTCTAATCGAGGGCGGTATTGATAAATATTATGGCGGTACCGACAATGCCGATAACTCTGGTTCATTAAAGTTTGTGCGGATTGAATATGCCGGAATTTCGGCTTTTCAAAACTCTGAAATAAATGCTTTGACTTTGGGCGGAGTAGGAAGTGGTACGGTATTAGAAAATATCCAGGTTTCTTTCGCTAATGACGATGCCTATGAGTTTTTTGGAGGAGCTGTGAATGGGAAAAATCTGATTTCGTACGCTACTGCTGATGATGATTTCGATTTTGATTTCGGTTACAGCGGATCTATACAGTTTGCGGTTGCATTACGCAACCCAAAATTTGGAGATACCGACCAAAATAACGGTATTGAATGTGATAATAATGGCGAAGGTACAGCAGCTACACCGGTTACGCATCCTAAACTTTCTAACTTTACCCTAATCGGCCCTAATACAGCAACGCCTGAAAAAGGCGTGATCGGCTTCGGAAACCGTTGGAGAAGGTCTGCTAACTTCACCTTTAATAACTCTATAATGATGGCCTGGCCAAAGGCAGGCTTCTCAATTGAATCTGCAAATTCACTGGCTTCTTATACCAATGATGTATCGCAGTTTAAGAATAATATCGTACAGGCATTAGCAAAACCGTATAACAGTGATGTAGCCGGAGCAGATGTGGCTATGAAAGCAAAAGCCGAAGCAAACGGAACGGTAACTTTGGGGGCAGATGCCGCTGAAGTTAAACTAACCTCACCCTTTACCTACACATCGCCGAATTTACTGCCAGCAGTAGGGTCACCCGCTCTGCAGGGAACTTTTGCCGCAACTCCCGGTGCTTCATCTACTACTTATCGTGGCGCATTTGGAACTACCGACTGGACCACGGGATGGACGAATTGGGATCCAAACGCCAAAGTGTATTAAAATAATTGTAATCCGATTATACTTAAAAACCCGCTTCAGGCGGGTTTTTTTAGTTGCAATGCAATCTGATTGATTTAAAAATTAATGGCTGCTTTTTTCCGGCTCATATTGATAAACAACCTGATAGCTTGTGTTTCTCAGCTTTGCAGAAATTTGCCCTAATTTCAAATCTTCTTCCTGAGGCGTGGGTTCGCAAACAGCATATTTTTCGCCCTTATAAATAATTGAGTTTGCCAGAGGCTTTTTAAATTGGATGGCCATGGTTATATGCGTAGGATATAGCAAGGCAATCATGGGCAGGTTGTAAACTTCTTTTATCAGATAAAAAAATAAAGCTGCACGGTCATCGCAATCGCTTTGTTCGTAAAATAAGGTCTGCTCTGGCGACAAATGTTTTTCTTTTCCAAAATTATTTTCATCGTCTTCATATAAGAATGCGTAACGGGTAAAACGCATAATGTAATCAACCCCTTTCTTCTGGCTCATGCCGCTCACATTCTTTTTGATGAGGGGAATCAGCGAGCTATAGGTTTGTTTACTCAGCGGGATGTTGAAATAAGATTCAAAACTAACGCCCGGATAATTTTTAAAAATGGCGGCAATCTGCGGATTGACGAGCACATTGAAGTGATATTCTTTCTGGCGATAGTTGAATTTCAGCAACTTTTCTGAATAGTCTGCCGGACTAAAATCGGGCATACGTGTAACTTTGTAGGAAAAAAGGTTTTTCTTTCCATTGTCAAATGTGATATCAATGGGATGAAGTTCATCTTTCTCCAGATTAAGGTCGCTGTAATCGTGGAAGTTCAGGCAAACATATTGCTTCCCATCTTTTTTATAATACGGAATATCAAAAATCTCCTCCTCGCTCCGTACATAAAACATCAGTTTACCTTTTGATGTTGCCAGATGGGCATCGTAGCCAGACTCGTTGAGTAAAAACCACTTATATAAAGTGTAACGGTCGTAGTTTTCAGCTTTCGGACTAATTTGCTCTGCGGTTTTGCGTATCAACTGATAAAAAAGCCAGTCGTTCAATGCGTTCTTAGATTTATAATTTTTTAGAGCCAAAACAACTTTATCTGTCTTGGCTTCGCTCAAAGCGTCATAAAAAGTTTGAATAGACTGCGCATTCGGACTTTCAGAAAACTCAACCAGCATGCTGGAATCTAATTCTATACTGAAAGAACCGCTGTAAAACTCAAAAGCGATAATACGGTTCTTCTCCATACCCCGGGATATTTGGGAGATGAGCAGGCAACCCGCGATAAGAAGATAGGTGATATGGACTTTCAAGACGATCTGTTAACGGTGGCTTAACCCGTTATTAACAGTAAATTAACACAAAATTAATCTAAGCGCCAAGTGTTTTTCTGATAATGAGCTGTTTACAAGTTCTTTCCCAGCTTTTCAATCATTTCTGCGGGAATTTCCTGCAGGTCGGCTACCAGAAAGCCGTCTAAACTATCTGAAAATTTTGGGTCAATATTAAAACAAATAATTTTCGCGTTTAACGCGATGTATTGCCGCAGCAAAACCGGAATTTTCATGCCCGAGGTTTCTACATCAGAAATCAGATCATCAAGGGTTTTTAAGGAACTTCCCGGATTTAAAAGTACGTCGGCTTCTATAGATGCAAAATCAACCTTGAACTTTTTTCTGGGTTTAACCAGTTGCGCCAGGCGATGATCGAAATGATTTTTGCTGATGTAATCAACTATCAATGATTTAGAGAAGGTAGAAAACTTATTGCTGATGCTTACCGGCCCAACCAGGTATCGGTATTGCGGGTTGTTTAGCAGATATTTAAGTATGCCTTTCCAAAGCAAAAATAAGGGCAGGGCTTTTTGCTGATATTCCTTTCGGATAAATGACCTGCCCAATTCAAGGCTTTGCCGCAGTATTGAATTAAACTGCTCTTTAATTTTAAACAGCTCCGAAAGGTAAAACCCTTTTCGGCCCATACTGTTAAAAATATCATCGCCGCGGCCCACGCGGTAGGCTCCTACAACGCGGCCGGCATGTTTATCCCAAATAAACAGGTGTTGGTAATAAATATCATATTCATCTAAATCTGTTGACTTATTGGTTCCTTCGCCAACTTCCCGAAAGGTAATTTCCCGCAGGCGGCCAATTTCCCGCAAAACCTGAGGGATGTGCGTAGCGGGCGACACGTATACTTCGTAGTTTTTTTCGGTCCATATTTTATCGTCCAGTAAAGTTTGCACCTCAGCATCCAATAACTCGTTTGGTATGGCCTCAGCGATATCTTGCGGGCGCTTTTTAATTTTAAAGAGTTCGCCAGGGTTAAATATCCTTTTTTCCGTTTCCAGGCCGATGCCGAGTGCGTAAGTTTTGGCCCTCAGATAGCTCAGTAATTTTTCGTTGTTGGCAAAATTCGGGATATCGCCGGGGTTGATGGGTTTGCCAATGCGCAGCCGGATGGTATGACCTTGTTTGTTAAATAATTCGGAAGGAAGTTTAGCAGTTCTTAATGAGGGATGCAGCAGGCTAAGCATATTGAAAATCAGTCCGTTGTTTCCATGAAAAAATACCGGCACCACCGGCACGTTAGCTTTTTGGATAATACGGCCAACTACCGGGTGCCAAAGTTTATCGCTCACCTGTTGGGTTTCAAATTTGTAGGTAGATACTTCGCCGGCCGGGAAAATGCCTATCGGAGTGTTGTTTTTCAGAAGGTTTAAGGTGGTTTTTACTCCGCTGATACTGGATGAATGATCCACATTTTCGAATGGGTTTACTGCAATAAAATAGTCGCTAAGATTGGGGATCTTTTTCAGCATAAAGTTGGCCATAAGCCGGGCATCCGGTCGCACATCGCACAATAATTTAAGCAGGATAAGGCCTTCAATTCCACCGTAGGGATGATTAGCTATCGCGATAAAGGCGCCCTCTTTAGGGAGATTTTTGAGCTCCCGGTTATCAAATTCTACTTTCACGCCTAAAATTTGGAGTATTTTTTCTGCAAACGGTATTCCCTGCAAATGTTCGGCTTTTTTAAAGGTTTCGTTTACATCGTTAATTTTCATTACCTCCATTAAAAAGGTTGCAAGCCCCGGTAGATGCAGCTTATTTATGCCGGTAGCCTTCGCGAATTCTTCTTTGCTGATGATGCCCATTTGGTTGTATTTAGCGCAAAAATAGATTGATTCTGTAGTGGCTCTTTAAGTTAATCACAAACATCGGAGTAAAATCCATCTCATTAAATTATTATATTAGAATTAGCGCTTTTGCGAACGCAGAACATTAACCAATAGCAATTGATGAAGAGTGGCTTTCAATCATATTTCAGTTTTACTAAAAAGGAGTTGAACGGGTTACTTTTACTCTGTTTACTTATTTTTCTGATATTGGCCTTTCCTGCTGTTTACAGTCGGCTGCAAAAACCCGAGGTTTATAATTTCAGCGACTTTGATAAAGAATTGAAAGACTTTCTCGCTTCCGCTAAAAAAGGAGGCTCTGCCGCAAAATATTATCAGGTGCGGGATGAGATCGAAGATGCGGCGATGAAACCGGTTTACTTTGCGTTTGATCCCAACGGGCTCGATGAAAGTAAATGGCAAAAACTCGGGCTCTCCGCCCGTCAGATCAAAGTGATAAAAAATTACGAAGCAAAAGGCGGCCGCTTTTACAAACCAACTGATCTTAAAAAAATGTACAGCATTTCTGCCCGGCAGTTTGCAGCATTAGAGCCCTACATTGCAATTAAACAACGCGAAAAATTTGAATACTCGGTCAACAATAGAGAGCCGGACAAAAGTTGGAAAAGATCAGGTGATAATGCTGCACGGACAGTGATGGTAATTGACCTCAACACCGCCGACTCTGCACAGCTGGAAACAATAAGAGGAGTAGGTCCGGCTTTCGCGTCCCGCATCAGCAAATTTAGAAAACGGCTGGGCGGCTTTTACAAAAAAGAGCAGCTTTTGGAAGTTTACGGGATTGATTCTTCAAAATTTGAAAGCCTGAAAGATCAGGTTTCTGTAAACCAAACCGACATCAAAAAAATAAATATCAACGCAGCCACCTTTGATGATCTTAAGCCACATCCGTATTTAACTTACAAACAGATGAACGCCATTATTCAATATCGTAAACAGCACGGTTCTTTCCAAAATATTGGCGATTTGAAAAAAATAGCAATCGTCAATGATGAGATTTTGCGTAAAATTGAGCCTTATTTATTGTTTGAATGATTGAAAGTAAATTGCGGGCGGCAATACGAGATGTGCCCGATTTCCCAAAGCCCGGAATTCTGTTCAAGGATATTACGCCGATACTCAAAGATGCCGCTCTGTGCGCCGAAATAGTTGAAGCCTTTGCGGATCAGTTGGCGCATACGCCTATTGATGTTGTTGCCGGTATTGAAAGCCGCGGTTTTTTATTCGGGCTCATGCTGGCAACCCGGTTAAACGTGCCCTTTGTCCCCATTCGTAAACAGGGTAAATTGCCCTTTAAAAAAATTCAGCAGCCCTGCGAACTCGAATATGGATCGGCAATTTTAGAACTACATCAGGATGCCATAAGCCCCGGCCAAAGGGTATTGGTGCATGACGATCTTTTGGCAACCGGCGGAACAGTTAGCGCAGCAACCCGCCTGATCCGCGAACTTGAAGGTCAGATAGCTGGTTATGCTTTTGTAATAAGCCTGGACTTTTTGAACGGAAACGAAACACTCAAAAAGCAATCTTCAAACATTATCTCGCTAATTTCCTTTTAGTAATGTAATTGATACATTCTTTAATTTCTACGCTCATGGTTCGGGTTTGCCCAAAACCGCGTTAACCAATGCCGGAGGGGTAAAAAGCCAATTTTTTAGCGATTCCTAAATCACTATACTTGTAAAATTTCAAATTAAAGCAATATGCATTCAACGATAGAGGCTGAACAGGGGGGAATATCTTTCGGGCAAACCGAAAACCAGCAGATGATTATTAATATGGTTCGTGATTTTGCCGAAAAACACATTCGGCCAAACGTGATGGAATGGGACGAAGCACAGATTTTTCCAATAGATACTTTCAAAAAACTTGGCGAATTGGGTTTGATGGGTGTTTTAGTTCCACAAGCATACGGGGGTTCTGGCTTGGGTTATCATGAGTATGTGAACGTGATTGTAGAAATTGCCAGGGTTTGTGGCTCAATAGGCCTTTCTGTTGCTGCCCACAATTCTCTATGCACCGGCCACATCATGGCATTTGCCAATGAAACTCAAAAAGCAAAATGGTTGCCGCGTTTGGCAACCGCCGAGTGGATTGGTGCCTGGGGTTTAACCGAAGCGAATACCGGTTCTGACGCGATGGGCATGAACACAACCGCTGTTTTGGATGGCGATGAATACGTAATTAACGGCTCAAAGAACTGGATCACCCATGGCAAATCTGGCGATGTGGCCGTGGTGATGGTTCGTACCGGAGAGAAAGGAGATTCAAAAGGCATTTCTACCATTGTAATTGAAAAAGGCACGCCTGGTTTTTCTTCTGGCAAAAAGGAAAATAAATTGGGCATGCGGGCGTCTGAGACTACCGAACTTATTTTTGACAATTGCCGCGTGCCTAAAGAAAATTTGTTGGGAATGGAAGGCGAGGGTTTCAAGCAGGCTATGTATGTTTTAGATGGAGGGCGCATTTCTATCGCGGCACTCTCTTTAGGTATTGCCAAAGGTGCCTTTGACGCTGCTTTGGCTTACTCAAAAGAACGGCATCAGTTTGGTAAAGCTATTTCAAGTTTTCAGGGAATATCTTTCAAACTGGCTGATATGGCAACCGAAATTGAAGCGGCGGAATTATTGATAGCGCAGGCGGCCGATTTGAAGAACCGGGGGAAAAAAGTAACCAAGCAGTCGGCCATGGCTAAATACTATGCCTCTGAGGTTTGCGTACGGGCGGCAACAGAAGCAGTTCAAATTTTCGGCGGGTATGGTTATACCAAAGATTTCCCGGTTGAAAAATTCTATCGCGACAGCAAATTATGTACGATAGGCGAGGGCACCAGCGAAATTCAAAAGCTGGTAATTGCCAGAGAAATTCTTAAATAATCACTAAGAATGAATTTTGAAAGGCGGACTGTTTTGGTTCGCCTTTTTTTTTGACTATTTTTTTGTCGCATCTTTTTTAAATAGAAAAGCGTTGCAACCTTTTACGGCATTTTTCTAACTTTAGTTGGATGATGACCCCGTTTCCCATCGGCCTTACAAAAACTGGAACGATACTATTCTATGTAGTTGCTTTTGGGTTTCAATTCTGCAAACCAACGTTAGCGCAGGTTTTACCACCAACCGCAAAAATAGATACTGTAAGGTATTTGCTAAAAAACAAAGACATTAGTCTAATAAGTTACAGGTATGGCGACCCACATATTCGCTTTATAGCGCTGCATGATACTGAAAAAACGGGCGTAAAAGCGGCGTTGAAATTTATCGGTATTTACGGCGGCCACCTGTTGGAACTGCAATACGGGAATGATCGGAATATTAGTTTCAGAGACAGTAATTACGTCTTTTCTTTTGATCCGAACAATATATTCACTGCTGAAGGTTCTTATACCGGCCTCGCCAAATACAGCGCAGTCCCTATACGTCGGGGCTTAGACACTGCGATAAAACAGTTTGGTGTTGAAGTGTTGAGGCAGTGGAAGGTGGGCGGTTTAAATTCCATGATCGCACTGCATAATAATTACAACGGCGGGTTCTCCGTCTTTTCTTACACGCCCGGCAATCTTCTGGAAGGAATCGCTTCTGATGTATACATCAATCCGAAGATGGACCCCGATGACTTCGTTTTTGTTAACGAGCGCCGGTTATACGAATATTTAAAGAGCAAAGGAATTAATGCGGTTTTGCAGGATTTTAGGGCAATAGATGATGGCTCGTTATCCATTTACGCCATGCAAAACCGAATTCCCTACGCAAATATTGAAGTGCAGCACGGCAACTTAGCAGAAAACTACAGACTAATTGTGGCAGTAAATGAAATGATGAAAGAACTGCTCACGGAATATCCGTTTAAAGTAGAATGAAAGAAGTTATCGTCTTCTAAAAATTAATAACAACATTGATACTTTAAAGCGCTTTCATTGCTGCAACAATCTCCAACACCTCTCGTCTGATTAATGTGCACACCGCCTGAAAATATCAAACAGGCGTTCCTGGTTTGAACCAATTTATTGCAAAAAACTTTTGCCTGGTGTGCTTTATGCCTTTCGATTTCGATATTCCTTACCCCGCCCGGCTGATCAGAGATCTACACATTTTCAATTTGTAAACAGAATTCCGGTTTAGGGCAATAGGGCTTTCGCCGGAGAAACCGCTTAATAAAAATTAGAAATTATGAAAAAGTTAATTTTAATGATGGCATTGAGCATTGTGCTCTGCATCGTTTTTGTAGATCGGAGTTCTGCTCAGATCAAACTTCCGGAAGTAACTATTACCAGTCCGGACCAACTTCCCGCTAAGGTAGCTGAAGCATTTAAAAGCACTTTTAAAGACGCAGAAGCTCCGCGTTGGTATCACCCGAACGCAAACTATGTAGTAACATTTTTGCAGAATGATATTAAGCAACACGCCTTGTTTTCAAAGCGGGGAACGCTCATTTACCACGTAAGTTATGGAACCGAAAATATTCTGCCGCAAGAATTAAAGCCAATGATCGAAGAGCGTTTTAAAGGGTATCAAATTATCGCGGCGATACAGGTTAGACAGAGCAAGCGTGATATTTGGTTTGTTACCGGCGAAGGAAAATCGGATTTCCTGAATGTAAGTATTGAAGATGGAATTATGTCTGAACCAACACGGGTTAAACGTTATGCGATGGTTGATAACGCGGTTTTGTCAAAAGACCGAAATTGATGGGAAGCATTTAAACAGATGAGCAACCATCAGATTACAGCCGCAAAACAATGCGGCGCAAAGATTGCAGGATTTCAAATCTGCAATCTTTGTTTTTTAGGATGCTCAACTACCTTCCTGGCAATGCGCTGATCAGGAACATTTAGCGGTTTTCCTCGTTATTAAAGCAAGGTAGATTCAACCCGTTATGAAAAACATTATCCTCTTCTCGGCACTGCTTGTCTTTCTCAGTTCGGCAAATTGCAAGAAAGACAGATCGCGACAGTCGGCACCGCCCGCTGCCGTTGGCATTGAAATCAGCATATTGGCCGATGGTTTGTTGCAGCCCTGGGAATTGGTTTGGGGCCCTGATAATTTTTTATGGATGACAGAACGGGGTGGAACGGTTAGTCGCGTAAACCCTGCAGACGGAAAAGTACAGATAGTTGCAGAAATTTCAGAAGTTGTTCCGCGGGGCGAAGGAGGCCTTCTGGGGATGGCGCTTCATCCTGACTTTGCAACGGTGCCCGAAGTCTTTGTGGCCTACAACTACAACCGCAACGGAGAATATTTAGAGAAGGTGGTAAAGTTCCGGTACAGCAATTCAACCTTGATTGACCCGGTAGTTTTGCTGGATAACATTGCCGCCAATACTATTCACAACGGTTGCCGGCTTCTTATTTCAAAGGATAAAAAGCTGATCATCACTACCGGCGATGCCGGAAATCAACCCCTGGCGCAGAATTTAGACTCGCTGAACGGCAAGGTTTTGCGGTTAAATCTGGATGGTTCCGTTCCGGCGGATAATCCGGTTTCGGGAAGTCCGGTTTGGACATCGGGGCACCGCAACGCACAGGGGCTGGTATTTGCCAACAACCGGTTATACAGTTCAGAACACGGGCCGAACTCAAATGATGAATTCAATGTGATCGCAAAAAGCGGCAACTACGGTTGGCCGCAGGTAGAAGGCTTTTGCAATGAAGCGGCCGAGCAGGCTTTTTGTTTACAAAACAACGTGACAGAACCGCTGTATGCCTGGACACCAACGCTTGCCGTATCGGGGATTGACTATTACAACAACGATTTAATACAGCAGTGGAAAAATTCTGTGCTGATGGCTACGCTGAAAGACAATACGCTTTATCAGCTACAGCTCAATGCCGCAGGTGATCAGGTTGAAAAAATAACCGAGATTTTTCGGGGTACCTATGGTCGGTTACGGGATGTTTGTGTAGCGCCCGATGGCAGGGTATACGTGGCTACCGGAAACGGGTCTGACGATAAAATTTTGGTGATCAGCAAAAAGTAGCTATTTCCGATCCGGGCAATTTTTACACCGCCGGCTTTTCTTATACTTTTTACAGCATTTTTTAAAGAGGCAATCGCAACTTAAAGCAGCAATAATATTGGAAAAGTTTTCTTTCTCTGTTTGCTGATGCCTGATTTCACTCTCCATTAGACGTGTTACTCTTAAATAAACTAAACGGTAATTTTTGGCGGATATGTTTTTAATAGGAGCTAATTGTTAAATTCGCTCCCAAAGCGCTTAATTTCATGATCAATAAAGTAGTAAAAAACGCGGAAGAAGCTATTGAAGGAATAGAAGACGGCATGACTCTGATGCTCGGCGGCTTTGGTCTTTGCGGCATCCCCGAAAACACCATTAACGCACTGGTTAAAAAAGGGATAAAAGACCTTACCTGTATTTCAAACAATGCCGGTGTAGATGATTTCGGCATCGGGTTGATGCTTCAAAAACGGCAGGTGAAAAAGATGATTGCCAGCTACGTGGGCGAAAATGCAGAATTTGAGCGACAATTGTTGAGCGGAGAGTTGGAAGTGGAGTTGGTGCCGCAGGGAACTTTGGCTACCAGATGTATGGCTTCCGGATACGGAATGCCCGCTATTTTTACTCCGGCAGGTGTTGGCACCGAAGTAGCTGAGGGCAAAGAAACCCGGAACTTTAACGGCAAAGATTATCTGATGGAAATGGCTTTTGAATCTGATTTTGCCATTGTAAAAGCTTGGAAAGGCGATACCGCCGGTAATTTGATTTTTAAACTAACGTCCAGAAACTTTAACCCGGTTATGGCCATGGCGGGCAAAATAACCATTGCCGAAGTGGAAGAGCTGGTAGAACCGGGAGAGCTGGATCCGGATATGGTACATACCCCCGGGGTGTATGTGCACCGGATATTTCAGGGTAAAGATTATGAGAAGCGGATTGAACAGCGCACTGTTAGAGAAAAGTAATTCGCAAATCTTCAGATTTCAAATGCTATAAATAAAAATTGGACGGGCTGAAATCTGCTCCTGTACATCAATCAAATTAAAAAAATAGCGGATTAGCCAATTGTAATGTTAGATAAAAACGGTATTGCCAGGCGTATAGCCAAAGAAATAAGGTCGGGATATTACGTAAATCTCGGTATCGGAATTCCCACCCTGGTGGCCAATTACATCCCAGATGGATTAGAAGTTGTTCTTCAGTCTGAAAACGGATTGTTAGGCATGGGGCCTTTTCCCTTTGAGGGGGAAGAAGATGCCGATCTGATCAATGCGGGCAAACAAACCATTACCACACTACCGGGTTCGGCAATTTTTGATTCGGCTATGAGTTTTGGCATGATCCGTTCTCAGAAGATAGATCTCACCATTTTGGGTGCGATGGAAGTATCAGAAAACGGCGACATCGCCAACTGGAAAATACCGGGAAAGATGGTAAAAGGCATGGGCGGTGCTATGGATCTGGTGGCTTCCGCTAAAAATATTATCGTGGCCATGCAGCATGTAAACAAAGCCGGCGAAAGCAAATTGCTACCCCAATGCACGCTGCCGCTAACCGGGGTGCGCTGTATAAAAAAAGTGGTTACAGAGTTGGCCGTGCTTGATGTGATGCCTGAAGGAGGATTCAGACTTGTTGAGCGGGCTCCCGGCGTAAGCATTGAATACATCAAAGACGCCACCGCCGGTAAATTGCTTATCAATGGTGAAGTGCCCGAGATGCTTCTGGATTAGCAATCAGCTTTGAATTTTCTGCGGATTGTTCGGTAAAGGCAGGGCAGCAAGTAAAGAATTTTAACTCATTGGGTGCTAAACCGCTTGCTACTTGTTGATGCGGCTTACTACCGGCTTGTTCAACACCTGCTGTTTCAAGGCCTCAGAAATTTCCTTCGTTATCAGAATAATATCTTCGGCAAGTTGAGTATTGTTGCTGATCACCTTACCGCAATCATTTTTATAAGGTAGCAGAAACTCATTGTATGAGGGCATCACGTGCTTATGCCATTTGTATAAAATATCTTCTTCAGAATATCCCCGTTCAGTTAAATCACGCTTTAAACGGCGCTTCAATGCCACTTCCTCGTCAGTATCAATAAATAT
>JBGTBV010000096.1:0-6819 GCA_041749185.1 Daejeonella sp.
ATTTTTAAGAATAGTTTTTGTCGTTTAGCTATTGCTGTTTGCAGGTTTTCGGTTATTTCCCAGCCAAGACCTAAAATTTTATTTACCTCTTGTATATCTGATTTCAGCATATTATTCGCCGAGTCCAATGTTGCATTGCCCGTGGATAGATTTAGTGGGAAAGTAATGATGGTGTCTTTATCTTTAATGTTGACTGTAACAGTTCCACCTTCTTTGATTTTCTCCCTCAACACGTCAACGGCAGGTTCGTACTCCTGGTACGATTTTACCGCTTTGTTCGCCAATAATTCCCGGGCGGTATGATTGTTGGCCAAAATGTTGTAAATCTTAATACTGTCTACATTCCCCCAAATGGCGATAGATAGGCCGATAAAAAACAGTATTATTTTGGTTTCTTTAACGTACCATCCACTTAAGCGGTCCATAGTTTCATCAAACCAGTTTTCTAACAGGGCTTTAAAGCGGTCGATATCTTTGTGAGAATCAATGTAAAGCTGACGAAGTTGTAATAATGTTTCCCGCTGTATCATTACTTCTACAGGTTTTGCACTGCCTGTTTCTACGGTAGCTATCGGGCTTTCAACACTTGTTCCCTGGGGATAAAGAGCTTTGTAAATTTCGTCCATTACAGGAGTAGATCCATCGTATCCGGTACCCCGTAGAATGCTAATCAGCGTTGAAGAAAAATTTTGACCTTCTATATATGAGGGCTTGCTATGATATTCATCTTCGCCTAGATACTTAATACTTGGGTGGGCATAAAATGCTTTTGCCAGGGTGGGTTCAAATTTTGTCGGCTGGTTTAGGCATAAGATCCGTTTGAAAAAATCGACCAGCCGTTGAAAACCTCTTTCAATCTGGGTTTTGTCAACCCGTTCTTTGCCCTCGCGGTCTTCCAGCATCACCTTTATGGCTTTCACCAGCATGTTTGCCCTAAGCCTTGAAAAGCGAGCGACAATCTCCATGATAATACTCGCCAATAAACTATAAAGCAGATATATAAATATCAGCCCGATGAAAATATCCAATGAAATGTTGTCAAACATGATATGAAAATTTTGAGGTACGCAAATCCTAAGAAAGAATAATAGGCATCAGCTTGGCTGGTATATCATCGGCAAAACAGACATGAAGCAGTGGCTATCTGTATTCTATTTCAATTTAATAAAATTACCTTGTAACTCATGGTGTTAATACCGTTAAAACACCCTTTCTCAACAGTAAAATAACCGGCCAAAAAAAATGCCCGGAAATTCCAATCCGGGCATCACGTAAGCCATGCGGTGTTACTTTTTCTTGTTCATCGAAATCACCTGATCTGGTGATAACTGTTTTTGTAAACGGGATATTTCGCGAACCTGACCATTAGAAACACCGGCAAGAATGTATTCAGACGGCGATTGCATACTCACCATCCAGGTATTGGCGTTGTCCTGGTCAACAGTGTAGGTGCGATTAATACTGTAGCCGCCGTACTGTGCTTTCACCAGATTCTTAATATCGGCGGGCAGGTTATTTTCAAACCCGTAGCCAATGTGGTAAACCTGGGCCCCGCCCTTTAAATAAACGGCATGGTGGTTCATGGCGCTCTGGTTAAACTTAACCATAAAGCGGTTGTTTAGCTGATACCATTTTACACTTTCGGCACCGGCGAAAGAGCGGTTAAACGCTTTCAAAACGCGTGGGGCAATAGAGATGTCAGCAGGGCTGATGGTAACAGTTGGCAGCATTTTACGTGCTGGTTGTTGGGCAGATGCGCTGTTTACTACCATGAGTGAGAACAGGCATGCGCTGATTGCGGAGATGATTTTTGTTTTCATTTTGTTAATTGTTTAGTTTAATTATTAAGAGCTGATGGCCTTTTTGCAAGGCCTAAATTTTTTAGCTGAGGTAAATATGCCGCTGCAAGCAACCGGCAAAACTTAGGTGAACGAGTTTTTCGGGAAGACCGCCTAATGTTTGCTCGTCGGCCAGGCCGGTTATCCACCGAAGCGTGTTAAAGGCTTTTGGATTTTCAGCGGAGCCATTTGCCAGGTCGATTTCTTTTCCGGCTACGGCCGAAATATTTTCGAGATCATCGCCGGCCAGGGCTACCAATATTGCGGTGTGGAAATTTAAGGAGCTTCCCACAGTTACCGCCCGATAAAACCCATTTCGTATATCGGTTATCCGGATGTATGTATGCGTTTTCATGGCTTTAAGCTTTAAATTGAACCACCTGGTGGACTATTAAAATGCGATGCCGAGACTAAAACCGAGTCCCCGTACACCCGCAAAGGGTCCACTTATTTTGCCGGTAACGCCCTGGTTAGTCACCGTGCTGTTCAGGAAAGGCTTGTCCTGAATAACCAGGATATCGTCAAGCTCTGCTTTCAGGTTTTGCTTATCCTGGTTGCTCAGCGAACTCAAATCGGTCACACTTTGAGAGGTGCCCGTAAGCTTACCGTAATGACCGCCTATGGCATAGATATCTAAGGTCAGCCGTTTGGCGATAAGGGTCTGTTTGCCTATTAAAATACCGGCGCCGAGGCCGCTCACCTTACTATTTATCGGAATAGCGAGGTTGTTGTCGTTTTCGGTGGTAAACCGGTAATCATAATTGTGATTAAAAGTGGCATAGCGTCCGTACAATGCCAGGTACATGCCCCGTGCTCCCGGTTTTTTACCACCGTAGAAGCGAAATTCGCCGGTATATGCCTGGCCATCGGCTTGCATCCGGTTTATACCTTCTATCAGTTCTTCACCTTCGTTCAGGCTTTCGCTCACTTTCTTCACAATGGATAATTCTCCGAGGTTGGTAGAGGGCATGCTACGGTATCCGGCAGTAAATGATATCTTCCGCGAAAGCGAACGCTCATAAAAAAGGCTGTAATTTTTTAATGCCAGCGAAGAAAGATTGATCTTGAAGTTGTTCTTCGGAAACCGGAGCTCATTTTTAATGACCTTTCCAGAATCTACCGTGTCTGCCTGGCCGGCGATACTTTGGTTTGCAATTGCCAGCAGGAATGTTAGCGATAAGGTGCCTGCGAGTTTTGCTGAATGGAGTGTGTGTGTTTTCATGACTTTGATATTTTATTGATTGCTTATACCAAAGTTGAGGAAGATGCGCAGGCCTGGCAATGTGGCTATCACCCATTTGTTGCGGTGTTTTAAGTTTGCTTTGACCGTGTTTTTATTAAAACGTAACCGTGTTTGAACGGTTGGTTTATAGGGGAAAATGTAAGGGAATCGGGGGCTTAGGCCTTCATGGCGATGGTTACCGTGGTACCTTTATTATCCGCACTGCTAAAAGCACAGGTGGCGCTAATAATAGTGAGCCGGTTTTCAATATTGATAAGGCCGATGCCTTTATTGTTGTTTCCGGGCTTTAGTTTCAGGCTAAAGCCGACGCCGTTGTCAATTACTTTAATAAGCAAGCAGTGCGGATCGAACTTTACGTGAATCTCGATAACCGTTGCACGGGCATGTTTTACAATGTTGTTGAGCAACTCCTGCACAATGCGGAAAAGAACCAGTTCTTTTTGGGTATCGTAGGTTTTCTCCGTACCGGAGATGACCAGCCGGGTATCATACAACTTCGTTTTTTTTAAGGCCGAAAGCTGCTGGTCCAAGGCTTTGAGTAGGCCGATCTGGTTGATAAATCCGGTGTTGAGCGAATGCGAAAGCTCCCGCAAATCACCAATTGCCTGACTCAGCAAACCAACAGATTCTGCAATTTTATCTTTGCCATCCCCAAACTGGCTGGCATTAATTGTATTAAGATTTAACTTGGTAAGGCTGAGAACCTGGCCAATGTTGTCGTGCAATTCCTGACTGATATCCTGAAACGTTTGCTCCTGAATTTCCAGTTGCGTTTTAAATATCTCCTGCTGAAAATTGAGTTTTAATAACTGGTGCTTCTTGCGATGAAAGTTGAACTTATACACCAGCGCAAAAGAAAGGATAATTATTTCGAGCGTAAAACCCATAACCAAATAACTGTAATGAAGTTGATCAATACGGATAACGTTAAGTGCCTGAAGATTATACATGATGGTAACCGCGAAAACACTAAAAATTGAAAGTGCGTAGAGGTAGGCCGGCTTATATTTCTGGCGAACCATTACGCCGATGCAGTAAACTTGTATCACCCACTCGCCCATAAAGCAAATGGTTCCGTAGATGTACAGCGGAGGCCGCAGGCCATAATCGGTGTTTACGAAAAGTACAACAGGCACAAGCATCATTAATATAACTATAAGCACAATCCACACATTTACCAAATAGTATAGCCGGGGTCTGGCCGTTTTTAAGTGCAAAAAATTGCTGGTAAAAGAAAGACGGAAAATAACAATGTAACAGGCGAAGATGGTGGTTGCTATGGATGCAAAAGCCAGCCATTTAGGGTACAACCATTCGGAGCCCAGGCCGCTCTCCGCAAGAAAGAACAGGCAGCAAAATACCGCATAAAACCCATAGTACAAATACAGGCGTTCGCGATACCAGAAGAATGAAATCAGACTGAAAAATGAAACAAAAGCGATGAGGCCACAAAAAAAAGCGTAAAAAAGATATACATCTTCCTCCTGCTCTTGCCGGTACGTACTCTTTACCAGTTTGAGGGGTGCGAACAATCCGCTTCCCCGCTGGTCTATCCTGAAAATAAGTAAAACCTGCTGGCCAGGATTTAAATTCACCGGAAAATAGAAATGGCGGTTAGAAACGGCCCGGCTCTCAAAATTGAAATTCGCTCCGGTTTTATGCTGATAAATGACTTTCCCGGTTTGCTGATCAGCCATAAAAAATTCAATGTTGAATATACCGGACCGGGCAATGCCAGATTCTAATTGCAGCGGAAGCCCGCTGATGTTTTCAACAGGTATGGCAACCCAATATACTTGGGTTGCAAATCCTAAATTCAAATTGTTATGCGGGGTAGCAACATTACGAAACTGCCGCTGATCATATTTGGCTAACGCCTCTTCTATTGATAGTTTTTTCGTTTTTTGAGTCAAAACCTTTACGAATCCGTTTACCGGATAGGAATTTTGAGTGTTTGCCTTGATTTGTGGATATCCATAAAACGGGATCATCATAAGCAGGAAAAATCCCAGCACAAAATGTTGCATTATCCTTTTTTCTAACTTGACAAATATCCCGACAACGCCCATTTACCCTTTGTAGTTTTATTCAAATAAATAAATTTATGAATTAAAAAATAATGTAATTTAGATTCAGCGGGTTATTTCGGGCATTTTATGTGAAAACCCACGGCTTGATTAGCCTCCGACGACATCTATCAACATCCAACTACCAATGAGTTATGAAGCAGCGGGCACTCACCATTATTCTGCTGATTACGCCGGGCCGGCAGCAAGATCTCGAGAATTATTTCAACGGTAACCGGCAAAATATTACTGAAGCTTTTGGCCAAAGCAGTTTAACGCATTCTGCGGCATTCACCATTCTTCCGTCGAACGCTTTCCAACGCCTCGGTTCGCGATTGCTGTTTACCAGCAATTACGATGGCGAACTGCTCGACTATCTGAGGCATCTCAGCCTGAATCTAAAAGACTATCTCAACAACATCTGGAATTATTGCAGGGGTTATGCTGATGGTGATATCTACCACCGCCAAAAATTTAGTCAGTTTATACGTAGCCATTCTTTCAACAGCAGCAAATTTGCAAGTGCTCTGCCGGGCGTTACCGTAAGAGATATTTCTGAAAGCGAAGCCTTGTGCATGGAGATAGATAATATACTTGATTCTGTAAAGCGGGGAACAAAAACATCCTTTCAGGGTGCAATCCTGCCAAACCCGCAAAATTTAACCGTCAAAAAAAACTGGGCTGCTGGTTTTTTTTACACAGCCGCAGAATATTTAGCCGGCATCAGAAAAGGGCTGAATGATCCTTCGCAGCACCTGCGAACAAACAATAATCTTTATCAGGAAGAAGACAACTTTGCGCAAAACCGGATGGCGGTAATTGTGCCGATCAAATCAGAAGATCATCTGAGATTATTGAAGCTGGTTTTTTTGCTTGGGAATATTTTTAACCGCCGTACCTCCCAAAAAAGACTCGGACGAATTTCCAATTTGGTGACCATCCATTTTGCCCGGTGGACAATAACTGATAAAGGGAAAAACTTTGTATTTGAGGCCAATTATGACGGAAGCTGGGAAAGCTATATTGATGATTTTGTAGATCTGGTAAGCCAGGATATGAATTGCATCTGGGGAAATTGTGTTGGTTTCCCCCGCCTGGGCAGCGGCGATATTGAATCTTTTAAGCAATACATCCGGCAACATCAGGTTCCTTCACAAATGTACTATATGGCTTATCCTAATCTCACCGTCCGCAATATATTAACCAATTTAAGTATGACGGGGCTCGTTCCTGCCTACGGCAACAGTCGCGGAATACAGCGATATCTCTGCGGCCTGTATCAGGCCTGACCCTTTCGCCACACTTGTACCTGCGCCATGAAAAACCACGATTTTAAAACCCTCAGCAAAAATGATTTAGCAGATATTCAGGGAATGCTCATCAGCGGATATTTCCATTTGAAAAACACCGCCTATCTATTTTTAAAATGCTCGGATCAGTCCCGGATCAATCAATGGCTTGCTGTCATTTTGCCGGAGATATCAATTGCCGACTGGGGCAAGTCTAAACCGGTGCAGGCTGTTAATATCGGCTTCACAAAAAAAGGAATAGATCTTTTTAAAAAAAGTATATCCGGCTTTTCGCAGGAGTTTGTTGACGGTATGTCTGAAAAAAACAGGGCCCGCAGGTTAGGCGATGAGGGAAACAGCGCCCCCGAAAATTGGGAAATAAA
>JBGTBV010000097.1:0-19002 GCA_041749185.1 Daejeonella sp.
GACTTTTTACCGGGTTAAATGAAGAAGCTGCTGCCAGCACAAGGAGCAATGCTATCCGTTTCATATTACTCAACTATGGTAATGTGAAAACTCTGAGAAATTGCGGCGGTAGAGCTTGAGCTTACATTGCTGAATTTAACCTCTACGGTTCCGGCCGCAGAAACCCGGGCGTAGGCTATAATCAACCCGTCTGGTAACGCCGCTCCCGGCGATATCATTACCGAAGCAGTAACTGCGGCATTGGCCACAGTGAAAGTTACAGTTGCAGAGTTTCCTGCGGGGATGCTTGCAATATTTCCGGTAACGGTACTTTTAATTATGTTGGTGATGGTTGTTCCGCTCTGCCCCAGCCGAACGTTGCCGTTCACATCCAGTTTCCTGGACGGGGAGAAAACACCCACACCCACATTACCTCCCGACGAAATTTTTACTCTCTCAATCAGATTGGTAGCTATTACAAAATCAGTGGCGTCGCGTGTTCCGATAAAGTCGCCGGATATACCCGGAGAAGTACCCGCGTTACCGCTTTTTATCCAAACATTATCTGGTGTTGGTCCAACAGGTCCTTTGATATTTGCCGAGAGCACCCAGGCGCCCGCGGATTTTATATATACATCGCCCGTATCTACATTCAGGTAAAGATCATTTTCTACGCCAAGCGCCGCATCGGGCACACCGCTGCCGGTTAACCAGGTAGCACCGTCTGTTCCCTGCGGACCTTCTGGTCCTGCCGGGCCATCATCTCCTTGTGTGCCCGGATCTCCTTGCGGGCCGGCTGCACCTTGAGGACCTGGATCGCCCTGCGGACCTACCGCACCCTGCGGACCAGGTGCGCCGGTTGGTCCGGAATCTCCTTGAGGACCTGCGGCTCCAGCAGGACCGATTGGACCCTGCGGACCTAAATCTCCGGCAATCCCCTGCGGACCGATAGGCCCGGCTACTCCTGCCGGACCGGTTAAACCCGCCGGCCCAACCTGACCTTGAATTCCCTGCGGCCCTATCGGCCCGTTAGATATATCATACCACTGATCGTTCAGCCAAAAATTAAAGCGTTGCGAGCCAACGTTGTAAATCAAAAGACCGTTGATTTCGGTATTGCTAACGCCCGTGGCCTGTAAGGCATCACGCTGCGCCATGGTTAGGCGTGGTATCAACAATCCTTTTGAGTCTGACACGATATCCAGAACGGTTTTTTCGTTTGGTGTTTCAGTGCCGATGCCCACCGAGCCCGTTTGGGCGAAGGTTGCGGAGCTTAATACTAAAAATGCAACAATCAGAAAAGCAGAAATTCTGCCGGTCTGGCTCCATTTGATAGTTAGCGGTAGTAATTTTTTTATCATAACTGAGCGTTTTAAATCTTTTTAAAGGCTGCTTATTTCAGTTGTAAATTCAACTGATTGACGGTTTTACGGTGTGCTATCTGTTTATGTTTCAACTTATCAACAAGGCCTTGTTAATTTATTTTTAAGTCCATCGCACCTCCGTTTCAACAACAATGGGTATTTTAGCCCGCCGAAAGCAAATATGAAATATGATTCCAGATATAGAAAAGTTGATATCCATAGCGGTACAGGTGCGCCGCGATATTGTTAGAATGGTTCACGGTAGCCAATCAGGGCATCCAGGAGGATCATTGGGCTGTGCCGATTACTTTGTTGCCTTGTATTTCCATGTAATGAGGCATAATCCAGATTTTCGCATGAGCGGCAAAGACGAAGACCTTTTCTTTTTATCAAATGGTCATATATCCCCCGTTTGGTATAGCGTTCTGGCACGTTCCGGATATTTTGAATTAGAAGAACTTGCCTCATTTCGCAAATTAAATACCCGCCTTCAAGGCCATCCCACTACACACGAAGGCTTGCCAGGCGTGCGCATTGCTTCGGGTTCTTTGGGTCAGGGTCTGTCTGTAGCTATCGGAGCTGCACAGACAAAAAAATTGAACAACGACCCGAATCTGGTTTACACATTGCATGGCGATGGTGAGTTACAGGAAGGCCAGATTTGGGAAGCGGCTATGTACGCACCGCATAACAAAATCGATAATCTGATCTCTACTATAGATGTAAACGGGCAGCAGATTGACGGCTCCACCGAAAACGTATTGTCATTGGGCGATTTACGCAAGAAGTGGGATGCATTTGGCTGGGACGTTTTAGAAATGAACGGCAATGATATGCAGGACGTGGTACGCGTGCTGGAGATGGCTAAATCTAAAACCGGAAAAGGAAAGCCTATTATGATCTTGATGCAAACTGTAATGGGCAACGGCATTGATTTTATGATGCACTCTCACAAATGGCACGGTATTGCGCCCAATGACGAACAGTTGGCTGCCGCCTTGCTTCAACTGGAAGATACAAAGGAAGATTATTAGGGGTACTGAGCTGTGCGTAATGCGAACTGGGTCATCATTATTGCGTTAATGCCCCGTACTCAATTCACCTTTCAAAAACTGTACTCAAAACTTAATAGGCTACACTCTATACTCAATACTCACTCCGCTATAACTCTATCAACACATGAAAAAATATACCTACAGCGAAAAGAAAGATACACGTTCTGGTTTTGGAGCCGGCCTGGTTGAAGTGGGCAAAAAAAATAAAGACGTGGTTGCCTTGTGCGCCGATCTGACAGGTTCATTAAAAATGGATGCCTTTCAGAAAGAATTTCCGGAGCGATTTTTTCAGGTAGGTATTGCCGAAGCCAACATGATTGGTATGGCTGCCGGGATGACCATCGGCGGAAAAATTCCCTATACCGGAACATTCGCCAATTTTTCTACCGGCAGGGTTTACGACCAGATCAGGCAATCGATAGCTTATTCAGACAAAAACGTAAAAATATGCGCCTCGCATGCGGGATTAACGCTGGGCGAAGATGGTGCCACGCATCAGATATTAGAAGATATCGGTTTAATGAAAATGCTGCCCGGCATGACTGTAATTAATCCATGCGATTACAATCAAACAAAAGCAGCTACTATCGCCATAGCAGAACATGAGGGCCCGGTGTATTTGCGTTTTGGCAGACCCTCCGTTCCCGTATTTACGGATGCAGATCAGAAATTCGAGATCGGGAAAGCCTGGCTGGTAAATGAAGGTGCCGATGTGAGTATTTTCGCCACGGGCCACCTGGTTTGGAAAGCCATTGAGGCAGGCGAAAAATTAGCCGAAATGGGGATCAACGCAGAGATTATAAACATCCACACTATAAAACCCCTGGATGAAAAAGCGATTTTAGAGTCGGTTAAAAAAACCGGTTGTGTGGTAACTGCCGAAGAACATAACCGCATTGGCGGTTTGGGCGATAGCATTGCGCAGGTATTAAGCAGAAATTATCCGGCGCCGCAGGAATATGTAGCTGTAAATGATAGCTTCGGCGAAAGCGGTACACCCGAGCAGTTAATGAAGAAATATGGTTTAGATACCGATGACATTATTAAAGCTGTACAAAGCGTTATTAAACGAAAGCCCGGAAAGCAATAGCGGCGGCCAATTTCCAACCTAAAAGTTTAAACCCGAAAACTGAACTATCCTGACGCAAAATGACAAGCTCCCGCGAAAAATGCAAGTAGAAGATTCTGAAATACTCCAAAAGTTTGCGGATGCTAAAACCAGGAATGAAGCATTCAATCTGCTTCTGGCAAAATATCAGCAAAAAGTTTACTGGCATGTTCGCAGAATGGTTATAAACCATGATGATGCCGATGACCTTATACAGGAGGTGTTTATTAAGGTGTGTAAAAATCTCGAAAATTTTAGAAGCGACTCCCAACTCTATACCTGGATTTACCGGATTGCAACCAATGAGTGCATTACATTTTTAAACCGCAAAAAGCTTAAAAACAATGTTTCGTTAGATGAAGTGGGTTATGACCTTGCCGATTCTTTGGCAGACAGCACGTATTTTGACGGCGATAAGGCGCAGATGAAGCTCCAGAAAGCGTTGCTCACGCTTCCGGAAAAGCAAAGGCTTGTTTTCAATATGAAATATTTTGATGATTTGAAATACGATGAAATTTCGGCAATTTTAGGAACGAGTGTTGGCGGATTGAAAGCATCTTTTCATCTAGCTGTGAAGAAAATAGAACATTATCTTTTAAATACCGATTAAACCTTTATTCAATTACGGCATCTTAATCATTATGAATTCAGAGAATACAGATAAGGATTGGAAAGCTGAAGCACCGCTGCTTGCTGGCGTAAACAGCTCAACTCCTTTTGCTGTTCCTGAGGAATATTTCTCAGAACTCCAAAACCAAATTGAAGCACGATGCCGCATAGAAGACCTCCGCTTTAATAATGAAGACGAGTTTGCTGTTCCAGAAAATTATTTTCCGTCGCTGCAGGCAGAAATTGAAAGTCGGATTTCTTTAGAGCAACTTGCCGGTAGTTCTCAACCTGGAGGCTTTTCGGTTTCTGAAGACTATTTTGCCGGTTTAACAGACCGCATCCTGTCAAAAACCGTGGCGGCAGAAATTTTTGCTGAGGTTCCGGTAAGAAAACTTAACGCGGGTTGGCTTAAATACGCCGCTGCCGCCTCTGTAGTATTCATACTTTCGTTTATGCTTTATTTTAACAGGCAGCCGCAAAACGTTGATGATCTTTTAAGCAAAATACCAGATCAGGAGATGATCAACTATTTGCAAAACCAGTCTGACCCGGCAGATATGCCCCTGATTATGGAAAGCATCAACGGGCAGGTAAGTTTTGCCGGGTATCAGAGTGAAATTTCTGAGGCCGATATGGAAGAATACATCAATAACACATTACAATAACTAATATAAAACATGAAGTTTATCTACGCCGTTTTATTTGGCCTGATGATTAACCTGCCCCTTTCTGCCCAGGATAAAAATCGGCACCAGCAAATAGAAACCGTCAAAATTGCATTTATCACCCAAAAGTTAAACCTGACTACTGCTGAAGCCGAAAAATTCTGGCCGCTTTACAACAATTATCAAAGTGAAATGCGGCAAATTTTTAGAGCCCGCAAAGACGCCCGGCAAAACAATCAGAACGATAACGCCGCACAGTTGGATGGCGAACTTGATTTTGAGGGACGTATGCTTGAGGTGCGCAAAAAATATAAAAGCGAATTTTCCAGAGCGCTTCCCGCTTCAAAAGTGGGCACGTTTTTCGAAGCCGAACGCGAGTTTAGAGAGCACATGATTAAGGAGTTGAAAGACCGGCGCAGCCAATAGCCTTTAATCCCTTTCCCGGAGGGGTTTGATTACACGCTAAAATTGTCGGCCGCCTGTCCGGCTAAAAAACTTAACCCGAAAGGCTTTCATTATAAAGATGAAGGCCTTTTGTACTTTTGAAGATGCTCAGTCAACGCCAATTATTCCTGTTAAATACTGCTCAAACTTCTGATACGCCAAAATCGCTTGAAATTGATCGTGCAGAAGGGATCTACCTCACAGACGTAGCGGGAAAAAAATATATTGATCTTGTTTCGGGTTTTGCTGTAAGTAACGTAGGCCATCGCCATCCAAAAGTAGTCCAGGCAATTAAAAACCAGGCCGATAAATACCTCCATGTAACGGTTTACGGCGAGTATATCCAGGAACCGCAGGTACAGTTCGCCCGGAGACTGTGTTCGGTATTACCGGCAGGTTTAAACTCCGTTTATTTTGTTAATTCCGGGGCCGAAGCTGCCGAAGGCGCAATGAAGCTGGCCAAGCGTTTTACCGGTAGAGCAGAGATTGTAAGTTGCATCAATTCCTATCACGGTAGTACCCACGGTGCCTTAAGTTTAATGGGAAATGAGCATTTCAAACAAGCCTATCGTCCGCTTTTGCCTGGTGTTCGCTTTATGCGATTCAACTTTGCGGATGATCTGCATCTGATTACCGAAAATACTGCTGCCGTTTTTGTAGAAACCATCCAGGGCGAGGCCGGGGTACTGGTTCCGGATAAAGGCTACATGCAAGCGTTGAGAAAGCGCTGTACCGAAACTGGCACTTTACTGGTTTTGGATGAGATACAAACGGGATTCGGTAGGACGGGAAAACTTTTTGCTTTTGAACATTTTGCTATTTTGCCGGATATTTTACTTTTGGCTAAAGGTATGGGTGGCGGTATGCCTTTGGGCGCCTTCAT
Organism: Daejeonella sp.; assembly: GCA_041749185.1. GTDB lineage: Bacteria > Bacteroidota > Bacteroidia > Sphingobacteriales > Sphingobacteriaceae > Daejeonella. Next base: position 6,108 of record JBGTBV010000097.1, read on the forward strand.
CGCCGATAAAAAGCTCATGGACTGCCTTAAGGCGAATCCGATGCTTGGGCATATTACCACTTTTGGCGGGCACCCGCTGAGCTGCGCCGCGGGCCTGGCCGCCCTGGAGGTTTTACTTGAAGATCAAATTACGGAAACAGTAGCGGCAAAAGAAATGCTGTTTCGCGAAAAACTTGTGCATCCAAAAATTAAAAATATGCGTGGCAAAGGTTTGCTCCTGGCCCTACAACTTAACTCTTTCCTTCAGGTAGAAACCGTAAGCAAACGTTGTATGGAAAACGGTCTGATAATAGACTGGTTTTTGCATAACGACAGCTCATTGCGCATTGCACCACCGCTCACTATCACGCATGAAGAGATCAATGATGCCTGCAAAATAATATTGGAGGCCTTGGATTAAACGCTTCGCATAATTTATTATGCTCTCTACCACCCAATACCATAATCTTCTCCGTGATTGCTGGATCCTCCCCAGAAACTACCGTGCTGCCAGTCGAAGAAAATGGCGTTTATCGGGCCGCTTGTCCGATCGTCGAAAGTCAACGTATAGCCACGTTTTTTAAGTTCATCGCGAACGGTTTGCGGGGTAGAGTCATTTAACAGCAGGTGACCGGGTTTGGGTTGCCGGTCATTTATTTTTGTTCCACCCAATGATAACCAAAGCTGGTTGGAATTAAAATTGGCCGCCTCGGCGGCTTGCTGCACGTTCATCCCGAATTCGGTTACGTTTAAAAAGAACTGCAACAGATTCTGGTCCTGGGTATCGCCACCCTGCACCGCAAACGATAGAAACGGCTTGCCATCTTTTAAAGCCATTGACGGGGTTAAAGTTACCCTTGGCCGTTTGCCTGGCGCTACCACATTAAATGGATTTAAACTTTCATCAAGCACAAAGCTTTGCATGCGCTGGCTCATGCCGATACCGGTATTCCCGGCTATGCAGGCGGGTATCCAGCCACCGCTGGGTGTGATTGACACCACCCAGCCTTCCTTATCAGCAGCTTCAACAGTGGTAGTTCCTTTCCATAAGCGATCCTGATAATCTACCAGCGATGAGTTGTTCTGAATATCATGCCGGGGTGCAAAATTTCGCTTAGCGGAGTCGAGCTCATACCCGCGTTCTTTGAGAAGTTTGAGGTATGGATTTTTTTTGCCTTCAAAGGGATAAGGATCACCGGGTCCAATGTGAGCGTTGTTATTGCCACCTGCCCGAATGAGATCAGCACGTTGCCGGGAATAATCCTTGCTTAACAACCCTTTCATGGGCTCGCCAGGTGTAAAGTACGAATCGCCGTAGTAAAAATCGCGATCAGCGAACGAGAGGTTCATTGCCTGATAAACTGTATGGATGTAATCAGCACTATTATACCCCATCTTTTTGAGGTCGAAATTCTCAAGAATGTTTAATCCCTGGAGCAATACCGGGCCCTGAGTCCATTGCTTTAACTTATAAACATCAATGCCTTTGTAATTTACGCTTAACGGCTCTTCCTCTATTGGTTTCCAGGTGGCAAGATCTTCCATTGTAAAAAGCCCGCCCTGTTCCCGGTTTCCGCGTACAATTTCGGCGGCTATATCGCCGGTGTAAAACCGGTTGTATGCGGCCATTATCGCTTCTTCACGACTTTTACCGTCTTTAAGAGCGTTGCGCTCTGTTTCAACTAATTTTGTAAGGGTTGCCAAAAGATCTTTTTGTACAAAAATTTCTCCCGCCTCCGGCGCCTCCCTTTTCTCGCCCGGATGGGTTAAGAATACGTTTTTGCTATATGGCCAGGTTTTAATCAATTCTTTATTTCTTTCAATACTGTTCGCTGTTTGTGCTTCCATCGGATAACCGGCAGCGAGGTCCATGGCTGGGGCAAGTACTTCCGCCACGCTCATGGTGCCGTAATTGGCCAGCATGTACAACAAGCCGCCGGCGGTACCGGGCGTGGTGGCTGCAAGGGGTCCATACTCCGGAGGGAAATTATAGCCTTTGCTTTTAAAAAACTGAGCTGTGGCCCCTGTTGGAGCAATGCCCAGGCCGTTTATTGCAATTACCTTTTTTGTTTTCGGATTATAAATTAATGCCTGGGTTTCTCCTCCCCAGCTCAGCACATCCCACATGGTGCAGGTGGCGGCAAGCATGGCACAGGCAGCATCAACAGCATTGCCTCCTTTTTGAAAAACGGCGGCACCGGCAGTTGCAGCCAGCGGCGTTCCGGTAATGGCCATCCAGTTTTTGCCGTGTAAAACCGGTTTTTGGGTTTGCTGGGCTGATGCGGCTAACGAGATAGTAGTGAGCGTGATAAAAAGGAAAATATACTTTTTCATGATTCTCTGTTAAAAGGCTAATTTATAAAACATCGGTTTAATGAAGCATATTTTAGCGTAAGGTATCTTATCAACTCTTTGGATCAGATCGAGATTGCTGGATTATTTCATCGAACCGATAGAATTTTTTCTCTCTAAACCTCGTCTATTCAACATACAGGCAGTCGTAATTAATCTTATCCTGTACCTTATCCATATCCTCGCACCATTGCTTTAGTCGTTCAAGCTTTAGCGGCACATCCATATCAGCATTGCCCTTAGTTTCAATAACCCAGACATTTGTTTCTGTTTGGTACATATCATCCCGCCATGCTTTCACCTTTTTACGAAGATTATCTACCAGTGGCGGCATTAAATGATCATAGCGTTGCTCCCTTAACGTTTCTTCGGCCGGAAACCAACGTAGTTTAGGGTCGAGTATTTGGTGTGGATTTTTAGGGAAGTCGGGATGAAGGGCCATTTATGATTTATCGGAAAGTAATTGTTCAGCTTCTTGTTGCAATACCGGCAAATGGTTGACAACGACGTTCCATATCACCATGTCATTTACATTATCGTAGGCATGTATTACCTTGTTGCGTAGATCAACGATCTGCCTGGCATACGAAATGGGAATAGCAGAATTGATTTTCATTAATTTACTTACCGCTTCCCCTATAATTTCAAGTTCACGTTCTACAGCCCGGCGTTTGGTTTTATTGGCTTTGTATTCGGCAAATATCCGTTTCCCTTCGCGATGTTCATCTATAGATAAAATGCAAGTCAAAATATCACTAAGCAGTTTCTTTTCTTCGAGCATTACAGTAGGGCTAATTTATTACGGTTAATGCTTTCCATTAAATACGGGTTGCTGATGGTTTCTTCTGCCACCAATTCGACTTCCCGCTTCAAAAGATCCTGAAGCGCATAAAGCAGGTTAAAATAATTATTGCCATACGTTTGAAAATCCATATTAGCGGGAAAACGGATAAGAAAATCCACGTCGCTGTCGGCACTCATGGTGCCACTGACGGCGCTGCCAAACAGATAGGCTTTTTCTACGCCATAGCTGCGCATCAGGTGTTTTATTTGAGGAAGGGAATCTTCAATTGTAATTATGGGTTGCATACTTTTAAATTCAGATTGTCCGTTTTATATCGTTGATGGAACTCTCCCAATCTCTATCTAATTTTAGTGTTTTATTAGCGATGCCAATTGCACTTAACAGTTCCAAGGAAGTTAAAAAATAGCACTGTAAATCATATTCAATCTCGTGCAATAGCAAGTCATGCATTTTAGGGCTGAAATGAAAATACTGAGTAAAATACTTATTTAAAGCTGTTAATGTCTCCCATCCAGGTTATCGGTTAACTTCATCTATTTTATTTAAACAATTTGGGAAGATACGGAAGGGTAAGCAAAAATATTTTTAAAATTAAACCATTAGGCCTTCGCTGTATGCGTTTCGGATAGAAGTTTACGCCGCCCATACTCCACTACAAAATAAGCTATCCCGGTTATATTAGAGCGACAATGTTCCCTTCGCCTAAATCAGACCAAGAAACACAACCTCCCTTGCCGGGCCGTAAAACTTTATTGGGTACAATCGTAATAAAACAAACCCCTCAGTCAAGCTGTTCCAAAATCATACATGGTTCAGCAAACTCCCGCGGTCAAAGAATCCGCAAACAGTATCGTCCAAACATTTGCAGATTCGTTTAACAACTTCATAAACCAGCTTCCGGGAATCGGTTTGGGTATCCTGATTATCATTTTAGGGGTATTGCTGGCATCGTGGCTTGGCGGATTTGTTAGAAAACGAATTTCGGCAAATACCAACGATCCGTTGATGAGCCGCTTTTTGGGCAAAGCCATCAAATGGATACTGGTGTCTATCGCCATCATGCTTGCATTACGCAGCGCCGGGCTGGGAGGAATTGCCACCGCAATACTTACCGCCGCAGGTGCCAGCGTAGTTGTGCTGGGGTTCGCTTTTAAAGACATCGCTGAGAACTTTCTGGCCGGTATTATTCTGGCCTTCAACCGCCCGTACAGGGTGGATGATACGGTGAAAATTGGCGAAAATTTCGGAAAAGTAAAATCGCTTGAGTTCAGATATACCAAACTCAAAACTTTCGACGGGCGGGATGTTTACATACCGAACAGCGATGTGCTTACCGAACCTGTGACCAATTACACTGAAGACGGATTTTTCCGTTGGGATTTTGTGGTAGGCATAGCATACGAAGATGACGTTGAGGGGGCAAAAAAAAGCATCTACAATGCGCTGAGTAATGAGCCGAATGTGATCAAAGATGACGACCACGAAAATTTTGTGGCAGAGGAGGAACTAGCAACCAACACGGTAAATCTGAGGGTGTATTTTTGGGTTGAGACCACCGACTTTAGACGACTGGCGCTTATTACCAAGGGCGATGTAATTAGACGGGTGAAAGAAGGTTTGACGCAAGACGGATATAATATGCCAGCCAATATTCAGGAGTTAAAGCTTTACAGTACGCAAAAAGCCATCCCACTAAATATTGAGAAGATAAACCCGGAAAAGAAATTGAAAAGCAAAGCTTAAGAAGGAACCGATTACGGGCCAACGTGTGCTGCGAGCCGCCATTCAATTTAAAGCCTTACCTTTGCGGCAAGAAAAAACGGCATCTCAGCCGTTGTATTAAAAATTATCAATGTCATTCGAAAAATTAAATCTCATTAAACCTTTGTTATCTGCGTTGCAGGCCGAAGGATACACCACCCCTACCCCCATTCAAGAACAAGCAATACCAATTATATTAGAGCGCCAGGATCTGTTGGGCTGCGCCCAAACCGGAACCGGAAAAACCGCCGCCTTCGCACTTCCAATATTACAGCTTTTGCAGGCCGATCCGTTTTACGGAAAAGAGCCCCGTGTTATTAAAACTTTGATTTTAACGCCTACGCGTGAGCTGGCTATACAAATAGGCGAAAGTTTTAAAGCCTATGGCCGTAACCTGAGTTTAAAGTACACGGTTATTTTTGGCGGAGTAGCGCAAGGGCCGCAAACGCTGAAACTAAAGCACGGAGTTGATATACTTATTGCCACGCCGGGCAGGCTACTCGACTTGATGAACCAGGGTTTTGTAAATTTACATTACATTAAAATTTTTGTACTGGATGAAGCCGACCGCATGCTCGACATGGGTTTTATCCACGATGTAAAAAAGGTAATCGCCAAAATTCCGCAAAAGCGCCAAACGCTTTTCTTTTCTGCAACTATGCCGCAGGAAATTCAAAAACTCTCGCAAAGCATTTTAACCAATCCGCAAAAGGTAGAAGTTACGCCGGCGTCATCAACAGCAGAAACAATAGAGCAGGCCATTTATTACGTAGAAAAATCTGATAAGAAAAAACTTCTGCTGCATATTTTGAACGATCGGGCTATAAAAACCGCTCTGGTGTTCGCCCGTACCAAGCACGGCGCCGATAAAATTGTTAAAGACCTGGTGAAAGATGGCATCAAAGCGGAAGCCATACATGGAAATAAATCTCAGAACGCCCGCCAAAATGCGTTGAACAATTTTAAAAGTGGCAAGATTAAGGCCCTTGTAGCAACAGATATCGCCGCCCGCGGAATTGATATTGATGAGCTGGCCCATGTAATCAATTATGAACTTCCGAACATTCCGGAAACCTATGTACATCGTATCGGCCGTACGGGCAGGGCCGGGGCAAGCGGCAAGGCGCTTTCTTTTTGCGACGAGGAGGAGATGGATTATTTGAAAGATATTCAAAAACTTATCGGCCTGGTTATTCCGGTTGTTGAAGATCAGCCTTATCACATGCGTGGGGCCGAATTTCGCCTGGCGCAGCCTAAAAAGAAAGGTCCGGCAAAACAACCGGTTTCGCACCGAAGCACCCGGGGCAGCTCGGGAACGCGTGATGGCAAGAAACGTTTCGGCGGCAGGAACGCCGGCCGGTAAACCCGGCGGCGGGAATTACATCCCGCTTGTTATATAATTTAGCTTACGCAGGTGGTCTGCGGTTGCCAATTAAAGCAGGCGCCGCAACATCACCTGCGTTTTTGTAACCAATTATTTAAGATCATATGCTTGCCGGAAAAGAGCATTATGACTTTGCAGAAAATGGGCTTTCAGACCCGAAAATCAAAAAAATCAACGAGTTAAAGGCGAGTTGGCGAACAATCATAGCGTAATCTGGGTTAATAAACTAAAGATAAACCCCGAACTACCCAATGAGAAGTGTCACAGATAATACGAAAGATCATAAAAGGATGAAGATAGGCTATATCTCCACCTACCCACCGCAGGAATGCGGCATAGCAACTTTTAACCTTAATTTATTCAGGGCAATCGCCTGCGATAAAAAATCCGTTTCGCCAAACGGCTTCGTTATCGCGATGAACGATTCAGAAAATTCGCAATACGACTATCCTCCAGAGGTGCAATACACAATCAGGAGAGAGCACCAGAAAGATTACATTAAGGCCGCAAACTACATTAACACCAGCGATACGGATGTTTGCATACTCGAACATGAATTCGGCATTTTCGGTGGTGAAAGCGGGGTTTATATTCTGCCGCTTATTAATCATTTAGATAAACCGCTCATCACTATTTTACATACGGTTTTAAAAGAACCTTCTTTTATTCAGCACATCATTATCAAAGAGATCGCAAGCCAATCGGCTAAAATAGTGGTAATGAGCCGCCGTGCGGTGGGATTTTTAACCGATATTTATCAAATCCCGAAGGAAAAAATTCAGTTTATTGAGCACGGTGTCCCGGATCTGGAACCGTCTAAGTTCAATCCGATAAAAAGCATCCGTCCGTTCAGGGATAAAAAAGTGCTTTTCACGTTCGGGCTCATCAGCAGAAATAAAGGACTGGAAACCGTTGTGCGGGCGCTGCCAAAAATTGTGGAAAATCATCCGGAAACGGTCTATGTAGTTTTGGGAAACACGCATCCGGGTGTTCGGAAAAACTCCGGCGAGGAATATCGAAACAGCTTAAAAACGCTGGCCAAAGAATTAAACGTTGAAAACAATCTGGTATTCATCAATAAATTTGTTTCGGAAGAAGAGCTTTTCAATTACCTCACCGCCTCTGATATTTACATAACGCCTTATTTAAACGAGGCGCAAATTACCAGCGGCACACTTTCATATGCTGTGGGCGCCGGGGCAGCGGTTTTATCAACACCTTACTGGCATGCCGAAGAGCTTCTGGCCAATGATCGGGGTCGGTTATTTGACTTTAAGGACTCTGACAGCTTAGCGGCGCAGGTGGTTGACCTGCTTGATTGCCCGGTGAAGCTGGCTGAACTGAAAGAGAATGCTTACCAATACGGTTTGCATTTACGCTGGCCGGTAATAGGGCAGGAATATATCAAGGTTTTAAATGATGCCCAGCAAAAGCCCATCAACATAGATAAAAAAGCCAGGCAGGTTATTGATGCGGAAGCTTTACCAACGTTTAGCCTGGCGCATGTAACCCGTTTAACAGACGATACCGGCATTGTGCAGCACGCCAAATATGGTATACCTAATTTAAAGGAAGGATATTGCCTTGATGATAATGCCCGGGCGTTGATCATGGCGCTGATGTCTTACCAACAGATTAAAAATAAAACTGCACTTGAATTGCTCCCGGTTTATTTGAGTTACGTTCAGTACATGCAGTTGGATAACGGGAATTTTAGAAATTTCCTGAGTTTTGACCGGCAATATCTGGATGAGATCGGCTCGGAAGATTCATTCGGCAGAACTATTTGGGCGCTTGGCTTTACAATTAACTATGCTCCAAATAATTCCTACCGGGAATTTGCAGAAGAGTTGTTCTACAAATCTGTACCTCATTTTAAAAATCTTCATCATTTAAGGGGAATTGCCAATACTATTATCGGCCTGGCTCATTACCTAAGGGCGCACCCCTACAACGAAGAGATAAACGCTTTATTAATTTCTCTTACTACCCCTTTGATGACTGCTTACGCAGAAAACAAATCTGAAGGATGGCATTGGTTTGAAGATAAACTAACCTATGATAATGCCATACTGCCCCTGGCGCTGTTGCATTCATTTGAGATCACCTCAAACGAGAAGGTTAAAGACATTGCTTTAGAATCAATGCAGTTTTTAGATAGCCTGACAATGAACCGGGCATATTTAAGCCCTGTTGGCTGCAATGGCTGGCATTGTAAAGGGAAAGAAATGACCATTTTTGATCAGCAGGCAATTGAAGTAATGGCCATGGTGCTGATGTATTTCCGGGCCTACCACGTTACGCTGGACATTAATTACATTAAAAAGATGTATTTGAGCTACCGCTGGTTTTTGGGAGAAAATACGCTCCGGGTGCCGCTCTATGATCATGAAACACAGGGTTGCTGCGACGGTTTGCAACCTCATGGCATCAACCGGAATCAGGGTGCCGAAAGTACGCTCGCCTATCTTATCTCTCATCTTACTGTTTTAAAGGCTTTGGAACTGGAGTATAAATATGAACAACCCGGTAGCAACGAAGTGGCAACCATTAAATCTGAAGTAGCGTAGACTACATGGATCCGGCCAGATGAGAATTGCTGTTTTAGCACCTATAGCCTGGAGAACGCCTCCGAAACAATACGGCCCCTGGGAGCAGATGGCCTCCAATTTAACAGAGGGGCTGGTAAACCTGGGTGTAGATGTCACCCTGTTTGCCACGCACAATTCATTAACAGCGGCTAACCTTGAGTCCGTTGTAGAACAAGGCTACGCCGAAAACCCGGATGTTGACGCCAAAGTTGCAGAGTGCCTGCACATTAGCAACCTGATGGAGCAGGCCAGCCGTTTTGATCTCATCCATAATCATTTTGATTTTTTACCGCTCACCTGGTCCAGGTTAATTAAAACACCGGTAATTACCACAATACACGGGTTTTCATCGGCTAAAATTGTACCGGTGTTTAAAAAATATAACGGTGATACGCATTATGTGTCTATCAGCAACGCAGACCGCCACCCGGAATTAAACTATCTGGCAACCGTTTACAACGGCATAAACATTTCTGATTTCACCTTTAACCGTTTACCGGATGATTTTCTCTTGTTTTTCGGCCGCATTCATCCCGATAAGGGTACCGCCGAAGCGATACAAATTGCCCGCAAAGCGGGGCGTAAATTAGTTATTTCCGGGCTTGTGCAGGATGAACGTTATTTCAACGAAAAGGTGGAGCCGTTTTTAGCAGAAGATATTTTGTTCATCGGCCAATCGGGTCCTGAAAAGCGAAACCAACTTTTGGGAAAAGCTTCGGCGCTGTTGCATCCAATAAGTTTTGCAGAACCCTTTGGTTTAAGCGTGGCCGAAGCGATGATGTGCGGAACGCCCGTTATCGCTTTCAATAAGGGCAGCATGCCTGAGTTGATCAGGCATGAGGAAACAGGCTTTTTAGTGACCGACATTGATGAAGCGGCGGAAGCTGTTAATAATTTAAACCTGATAAAGCGGGAAAACTGCCGGCAATGGGCTGCTGCGCAATTTTCCCGTGATAGAATGGTTAATGATTATCTGGAATGTTACCGGAAGATAATTTAGCTATTGTTTATTTGTTGGCGTATTGAGCAATTTGCTGATCAGCGCATCCACGTCAACCGAGGCGAACGAGGAACAATAGTCAGAAAGGCCGTACGGAATGATCAACTGATGGTTGTGAATAATAGATCCGCATGAATACAACACATTCGGAACATATCCCTCCCGCTCTTCCTTATTCGGGATAAGCAAAGGTTCATCCAAGCGACCAATTTCTATTGATGGGTCTTCCAGATCAAGCAAACTGGCACCAAGGCAGTAACGGCGCATCGGCCCAACGCCATGTGTAATAACCAGCCAGCCGTGTTTTGTTTCTATCGGCGATCCGCAGTTGCCTATCTGGGTAAATTCCCACGGGTATTGCGGTTCCTGCAATTTAATGGGATTTTGCCAGATATTCATCTTATCAGAATACATGATGTAGTTGTTCCAGCCATCTATCCGCGACATCATTGCGTATTTGCCATTTATTTTGCGAGGGAAAAGCGCCAGATTTTTATTCTGCGCACCAACGCCAAATAAAGGGCAAATTTTAAAATCGTAAAAATCGGAAGTATGCAATAACTTGGGCATAATCAGCGAACCGTCGTAAGCCGTGTAGGTAGCGAAATAACTAATGGTTCCATCGTCATCTGTAAACTTCACAAAACGGGCGTCTTCAATGCCTTTGCGTTCAAATTCTGAAATCGGAAATATTACCCGGTCAGAAATATCGGTGTCTTTAGAAAAGCTGATGTCGTGGTAAGAATCAGACAGCCAAAGAATTTTATCATATTCAATTTTCAGCAAATCATCATCCACCAAACTTTTAGAATCCAATATAATTTTGCGAAGGGTGACATATTCAAATTTATCATCCAGCTTAGACTCTACTTCTTCCAATACATGCACATCAATTTTGGTTTCGGCGGCTTTGCCAAAAAACATCTTTTTGTTGTAGCTGGCGTTCCTGATGACTTCCGCTTCGTCAACATAATTACCTGCCGACATTACATTTACGTTGGCATGCTGATCAATAATGGCACGCCTGAATACAATGGATGAGATATGGCCTTCGCCCACGGCCCGAAAACTGATAATTACCCGGCGCTGACCTTCTTCCAATTCAGACTGATCCGGATCATCTACGATCGAGGGGTTAAAAAACGCGGCAGATTCAATTGAATATTCGTGTGTAAAGTAAGAGCCGATCAGCAGCTTGCGGTTAAGAGATAATCCATCAACATCAATTTCCAACTCCTTTATCAGATGCCTTACTTTTTCGAAGTGGCGGTTTAGAATGCGGGTAATATTTCGATGCCGTTTAGAATATTCCTGCAATACAGGCGAAATGATAGAGAAAACCTGATCTTCAGAAAGGTTCATTACCCGCTGGATTAATTCTTTTGCCCGGTCATTCTCGCTGAAAAAAAATCGGGCTATTACCCGCTTTGGGTCTGGATATACTTTAGTTTGTTTGCGATCTATAGATAATCTCATAAGATGGTTTACGTGTGTTTTGGTTTTAGAAAATAATTTTTGAAAGCTTCGTTACTAATACGAAAGCCATTTTAAAGGGTTCGATAATTCTGAATTTAATTGCGAAAGAAATCTCATTAACAAACATTCCGATTTTAATCGGAAAGGTTTAGTAATTCGCATCGCAAATTAGCCAGGTTGCCCGGTTGAAGCATATACAGAAAACAGGATGGAATCGTTGCAAAATTGAGGTCAGTTTTTCCACTTAGAACACAAGGGACCCTCGTTGCCGTAAACCGGATCAGTTTCCGGAATGGAAACAGCGGCAATATTGGCATCAGCCTTTGGTCGCTCGCCTTGTATACCATAATTCATATCGTAATTTTCTCCTTCGGGATAAGCGCCCACAACCGAAAAATCATCTGAAGATTTTAAACATTTATGTGCCACCCCCGCCGGCAAAATAATTACATCCCCACGTTTTACCTCTACACAAACCCCAGATTCGCCGCCAAGTATCAAATCTGCCGTGCCGCTGATAACGCCCATTACCTCATGCGTATTGCTATGATAGTGGTGATAATCGAAAACCCCGTTGGTCCAGGCGTTGCGCCAGTTTTGCCGCTCAAAATGCGCTATTACCACCGCTTCGCTTTCATCAGGGCGTAACAGAAATGCGCCTTTATAGATTATCACGGGCAATTTAGCGTTATTTGGGAAAGTGCCGTCGTCTTCCATAACCTGAAAAACTTCGTAAGCTTCTTGTACCAGATCGTGTTTGTTCATCGAAATAAAAAATTTTATTGGTTAACATCTCCGGGCAGAGATGGATTTTAAAAAGAAATATTCTTCCATGTTGTTTCAGGCCATTCGGGCACGTTTGATCAGATAGGCATTTAAAACCGGATAAAACCCCGCATGGATATCCGCCTCAACCAAGTCAATTCGGTACTGGGCACAACGGGCTTTCAGCTCCTGATGATAAGCGTTTACAGCGGCTAAATATTGTTCTTTTACGTTTGCCGGATGGAGCTTCAGCTCTTCCCCGCTTTCCATATCTATAAAATGGTACGGTCGGTTCTCAAAATTAAATTCAAGTTCTTTCTGATGATCAAGCACGTTGAAGATCACCACTTCGTGTTTATTGTGTTTGAGATGCTGCAGCGCAGAGAATATTTCGTCCAACTGCCCGTCAGTATTTCCGCCTTCCAGCATATCGCTAAAAATAATAATCAAAGTCCGTTTGTGAACCTGCTCGGCAATATCATGCAGCGCAGCCGAAACCGCAGTTTGCTTTTCGCGAGGCTGACCCTCCAAAAGGCTTTCAAGCTGGCTGAACAAGTATTTTTGATGAACCGTGGTAGATTTTGCCTCCGTTGAAAATTCAACACGGTCTGAAAAGCAACTCAACCCAAAAGCATCGCGTTGCTTTTTAAACAGGTAGATGAGTGATGCCGCCGATTGAACAGAAAAAGTGAGCTTGTTAAAGTCCTGCCGGGGGAAATACATAGACGAGGAGATGTCCATCACAATCTGGCAGCGTAAATTCGTTTCCTCTTCAAACCGTT
>JBGTBV010000098.1:0-12522 GCA_041749185.1 Daejeonella sp.
GATTGTAAAATCTGGCCGCAAAATTTTGTTTGTCTCTACCAAGAAACAAGCGAAAGACATTGTAGCCGAGCAAGCCCAGGCGGTAAACATGCCCTACGTAACCGAACGTTGGTTAGGTGGCATGTTAACGAACTTCCAAACGGTACGCAAGTCGATCAAAAAGATGTCTAACATTGATAAGATGACCAAAGACGGAACGTATGATGTTTTATCGAAAAAAGAAAAGCTGATGATTCAGCGTGAGCGTATTAAATTAGAATCCCTTTTAGGAGGAATTGCCGACTTAAACCGTTTACCGGCTGCTTTATTTATTATTGATGTAAAGAAAGAGCACATCTCTGTTGCCGAGGCGATGAAATTAAACATCCCTACTTTTGCAATGGTTGATACCAACTCTGATCCCTCAAACATTGACTTCCCGATCCCGTCAAACGATGATGCAACCAAGTCAATCACCTTGATTATGGACATTGTGATGAAAGCCATCCACGAAGGATTGGATGAGCGCAAACGTGAAAAAGACGAGGAAAGCGACAAAGAAGCCGCCGCCGCGAAAGCCAAAGCTGATACCGAAGGTGAAGAAGCACCGGCCCGCCGTACCCGTAAGGTTGCCGCAGAACCTGTTGCCGAAGGAAAATCCGAATCGAAGGCAGAAGCTGTTGCTGAAGAAAAAGCTGCTCCGGAAGCCGAAGCTGAAGAGCAATCTAACGTAGAAGAAGAGCCGTCAGCAGTTACAGCAAAATCAGAAGAATAGCTATTACGTAGTGGGTTGTGGGTTGGGCGTTGGAGTTAATATTTCAACATACAATCTACAACCCACAACTTTTTAACAAAATTTAAAGAAGAAAAAACATGTCTACAGTACAAATTACTGCCACAGATGTAAACAAACTGCGCCAGCAAACCGGAGCCGGAATGATGGATTGCAAGAAAGCACTGATAGAGGCCAACGGAGATTTCGAAGCAGCTATTGACTATCTGCGTAAAAAAGGAGCAAAAGTAGCGGCCAGCCGCTCAGACCGCGACTCTAACGAAGGCGTGGTTATTGCCAAAACATCAGCCGATGGTAAACAAGGTTTTATTGTTGAGGTAAATTGCGAAACGGATTTCGTGGCCAAAAATGCCGATTTCATCGCTTTCGCCAACAGTATTGCCGATCTGGCGGTTGAAAAAAATCCTTCATCATTAGAAGAATTAACCGCATATGATTTGAACGGAACCAAAGTATCCGATCAGATATTAGATCAAACCGGAAAAATCGGCGAGAAAATCGGTGTATCTAAATACGAAACCGTATCAGGCGAAAAAGTAATTGCTTACATACACGGGAATTACCGTCTGGGCGTTTTAGTAGCGCTAAGCGCTGATGCATCTGGTGCAGACGAAGCCGGAAAAGACGTGGCCATGCAGATTGCCGCCATGAATCCGGTGGCTATTGATAAAGATGGCGTTGATTCACGCACCATAGAACGTGAGCTGGAGATTGCCAAAGACCAAATCCGTGCCGAAGGTAAGCCCGAAGAAATGATTGAAAAAATCGCTGCCGGTAAACTCAACAAGTTTTATAAAGACTCTACCTTATTAAACCAGGAGTTTGTGAAAGATTCGTCTAAAACAGTCTCACAGTTTTTAAATGATGTAGATAAAGGCTTAACCGTTACCGCTTTTAAGCGGGTGCAGTTAGGAGCCTAATACTCTTTTAAAAATCCCGATTTAAACATCGGGATTTTTTTTGCGCCGTTTTTTCATAAAGCCGGATTTTTTTTAAAAACCAGTGTTACTGGTTCTGGCTGCTGGCAGTCCTGCTTTCCGCTCATACCTACCTGCCGGTAGGCAGGCGCTGCAATCAGGTTTAAGAGCTTAAGCCGATGTTGCTATTTTAAAATCTAAATGCGTTTTACCCTGTTCAAACAGGAAATACAGATAGAGAAATATGATAACCGCAATAAACAAGGCCACCATTTTTACCGGAGAAGAAAGACTCGAAGGGAAAGTCGTTTTAATTGAATCCGGAAGGGTTAAAGCAATTGTATTTCCGGATGAAATTCCGGCGGGTGCAAGAGTAATGGATTTCCCAAACCAGTACATTGCCCCGGGATTGATTGATCTTCAAATTTACGGTGCCGCCGGATTTCTTTTTGCCGGCACTCCAACCGTGGAGGCTTTAAAGCAAATGGAAATCCATTTATTAAACCAGGGCTGTACTGGTTTTCTGGCAACCGTTGGCACCAACACTCCGCAAATTTTTGAACAGGCAATTGATTCTGCAAAAGCTTACCGGAAAAAAGCCTTGGGCAATTTCCTGGGCTTGCATCTGGAAGGTCCATACCTTAACGCTAAACGTAAGGGCGCTCATCCGGCAGATTTGATCAAAAAGGCAAGCCTCCAGGAAGTAAAAGGCTGGGTTGAGCAGGCAGAAGGGGAGATTAAAATGATGACCATAGCGCCGGAACTTCAGGATCAGGATGTTATAGATTACCTGCACTCACAAAATATTGTACTTTCGGCCGGTCATAGCGATGCGAATTTTGACCAGGCGACATCCTTTTTTTCCGGGAAAGTTTCGGCGGCAACCCACATCTTTAACGCCATGCCGCAGCTACATCATCGCGATCCCGGTTTGGTGGCTGCCATTTTTAAACAACGGCCCTTCACCAGTGTTGTTGCAGATGGTGTTCATGTGAGTTTCCCGATGGTAGAATTAGCCAAACGAGAGATAGGCGATAAGCTTTTCTATATAACCGATGCCGTTACGGAAACCAATGAAGGCGTTTACCAACATGTTTTAAAGAATGATCGATATGTAATGCCCGATGGAACACTTTCCGGGTCCTGCCTCAGCATGTTTCAAGCCGTTAAAAACGGGATTGAAAGGGCCGGCATCTCTCTTGAGGAAAGCATAAGAATGGCCTCAACCTATCCGGCAACGGTAATAAACCGGCAACAGGAAAGAGGGTTTATAAAAGCGGGTTTAAGGGCCGATCTAATTGTTTTTGATCGGGATCTTAATTTGAAAAACACCATGTTGTCTGGACAAATCACCTGAAGTTAAATTTTATACTTTTGATAATCCATCTGCTATTTATTGAAAGGATGTTTGAAATCTCAGTACTCATATCTCAATACTCATATCTCTTAAGATGAAATACAAACGAATCCTATTAAAATTAAGCGGCGAATCTCTGATGGGCGATAAGCAGTACGGAATAGACATTGACCGTGTTGCCCAGTACGCCCGCGATATTAAGGCGGTTCATGATAAAGGAATGGAAGTTGCGCTGGTTATTGGCGGCGGAAATATTTACCGGGGCCTGAGTGCCGAGAAAGCCGGCATGGACCGTGTTCAGGCAGATTACATGGGTATGCTGGCCACGGTTATTAATTGCATGGCTTTACAGGATGCGTTAGAAAAAGCGGGCGTAAAAACGCGTTTACTTACGGCAATTAAAATGGAGCAGATCTGCGAGCCTTTTATTCGCCGCCGTGCGGTGCGCCACCTGGAGAAAGGCCGGATTGTGATTTTTGGTGCCGGTACGGGCAACCCCTATTTCACTACAGATACCGCAGCTTCATTAAGAGCCGTAGAAATAAACGCGGATGCCGTTTTGAAAGGTACCCGGGTTGACGGAATTTATACAGCCGACCCCGAAAAAGATCCGTCAGCAACCCGGTATGATGAAATTACTTTCTCTGAGGTGTACCAGAAAAACCTGAACGTGATGGACATGACCGCTATCACGCTTTGCCAGGAAAATAACCTTCCGATTATCGTTTTTGATATGAACAAGCCAGGCAATTTTATGCGGGTAAGCAATGGAGAACCCATTGGAACACTGGTGAAAGGTTGAAGACGAATGCAAAAGCGGAATGTTTAGCCTCGATGAGAATACTATTTAATTCGAAATACCATCCTTGCGAAAGACCGTTGTTCTTAAACCCGATCGCAGCGGCAGCTCTCGCCTTTGGGCGAGACTACAGCGGAGAGCGGGGCTGCCCTTAATCCTGCCAAAGGCCCTGCTTTTCAAAAACAAGAAGTACTTCATACTATTTTTATATTTTTGAACCGAAATCTCTCAGAATTATGAACGATCTTATCACCAAACAATTAACAGACGCAAAAACCTCTATGGAAAAGGCCATTGAGTTTTGCGACAGCGAACTGACTAAAATACGTGCCGGCAAAGCCATGCCCTCTATGCTTGACGGCATAACGGTTGATTACTATGGAACCCAAACACCTTTAAGTCAGGTGGGAACGGTAAACACTCCCGATGCCCGTACCCTGGTAGTTCAGCCCTGGGAAAAATCGTTGATAGGTCCGATAGAAAAGGCGATTAAGGAGGCAAATCTTGGTTTAAACCCGCAGAACGACGGCATTGTGATCCGCCTGAACGTGCCCCCTTTAACAGAAGAGCGTCGCCGCGATCTGGTGAAGAAAGTAAAAGAAGAAGCAGAACGGGGCCGGATAGCCATCCGTAACATCCGCAAAGACGCAAATGAAAAAATTAAGAAATCTAAAGCTGAAGGCGTATCTGATGACGAGATTAAACTTGGTGAAGCCGAGGTTCAAAAATTAACAGACAGTAATATTGTTAGTATTGACCGCCTGGCCGAAGTGAAGGAAAAAGATATCATGACCGTATAGCGTAATAAAATTGTAAAATGTAAGGGAATGAAGCATATGCCGCATTCCCTTCTTTATTTTTATAGCTCTGCCCAAATTCAAGGCAGGTTTTAGTTAAATTAGTTCCAACCCATCTAAATTAGCTCGAACCGGCCATCAAAATTCCCCTCCCGAAAGATGAAATTATTATTTGGTTACCTTAAAAATTATAAAAGCCTTATACTTTTGGCCCTGGTTCTGGCCGCTGTCAACCAGATATTCTCTTTGCTTGATCCCTGGATCTTCCGCAAGATTATAGACACCTACGTAACCCATTATGAGGATTATACAACCGACCAGTTTTTTAAAGGCGCCGGGTTATTAATCCTTGCGGCAATGGGCGTAGCCATGGTTTCGCGGATTGCCAAGAATTTTCAGGATTATTATGTAAACGTAATTACCCAGCGCCTGGGAGCTAAAATTTATTCAGATGGTCTGGCGCATTCTTTAGAACTGCCCTATTCTGTTTTTGAAGATCAGCGCAGCGGCGAAACGCTGGGCATTTTGCAGAAGGTGCGTACTGATACGGAGAAACTGATCACCTCCTTTATCAACATTGTTTTCACCTCTGTAGTGGGTGTTACGTTTGTTTTCATTTACGCCATCAACATTCATTGGTCTATTGCGGTGGTGTACATTTCGGTTATCCCGATATTGGGATTTATCAGCTCGGTGCTGAGCAAAAAAATTAAAGTGGTTCAAAAAACCATCGTTAAGGAAACCACGGCACTGGCAGGCTCAACCACAGAATCGCTGCGCAACATTGAACTGGTTAAAAGCTTAGGATTGTCATCGCAGGAAATAAACCGGTTAAATAACACCACCGATCGGATTTTAAAACTCGAACTTCGGAAAGTAAAATATGTGCGCAGCCTGAGTTTTGTTCAGGGAACGCTCGTTAATTTATTGCGCAACGGAATTTTGCTGCTCATGCTGTATTTGATCTATGCAGGCAGAATAAGCGTGGGCGAGTTTTTCTCTTTGTTCATTTATTCGTTTTTCATTTTCGGCCCTTTACAGGAGCTCGGCAACATCATCAATATTTACCGGGAAACAGAAGTCTCGCTTGATAACTTTAACACCATTTTAAAAGTTCCGAAAGAAATCACACCGGCAAATCCACGCCAGCTGGATCGGATTACCAATCTGGATTTTCACAATGTGAGTTTCAAGCACCAGTCGGCCCGCAACTATGCATTGAACAACATCACGTTCAGCACCAATAACGGGCAAACCATTGCGTTCGTCGGACCGTCTGGTTCCGGTAAAACCACACTGGTAAAGTTGCTGGTTGGCTTGTACCCTCCGGTAAACGGCGATATTTTATATAATAACATTTCCCGAAATGATATTGATCTGGACCAGTTGCGGGAAAAGATCGGATTCGTAACGCAGGACACGCAGCTTTTTTCTGGCACCATACGCGAAAATTTACTTTTTGTACGACCGGGAGCTTCAGACGAGGAATGTTTGCGGGTATTAGAAAAAGCCGCCTGCCAGAATTTACTCGCCAGGGCAGAAAATGGCTTGGATACGGTTATTGGCGAGGGCGGTGTGAAAGTTTCGGGAGGTGAAAAACAGCGGCTTTCTATAGCAAGAGCCTTACTGCGGCAGCCTGATATTTTAGTATTTGATGAAGCTACTTCATCGCTGGACTCGATAACCGAAGAAGAAATTACCGAAACCATCCGGGATGTTTCGGTAATAAAGGACCATATCACCATTTTAATTGCCCACCGCCTTTCTACCATTATGCACGCCGACAAAATTTATGTGCTGGAGAAAGGAGATATAATTGAATCTGGAAAACATGAAGACCTGCTGGTGGAGAAGGGTTTGTATTATGCCATGTGGCGCCAGCAAATCGGCGAAAAGCAGGAAACCGATGCTTAACAACTTTCTCAAAAATTTTATACCTTTTGTTAACGACTACTGCTATGCTGTTAATATCACTTCTTTTTATTGGTGGCCTGTTCCGCTTTATATTGGGCGTCATCTGGTTCATTCTCATTGTAGTTACCCTGATGGATTTGTTCAAAAGCGTGTTGCCCACCAACACTAAATTACTCTGGCTGATTGTAATTTTAATTGCTCCCGTTTTGGGAAGCCTGATCTATTTGCTATGGGGCCGAAGTCAGAGGAGTTGATATTAGCCTGACCGGAAAGGCTCTCCTGATCAGTTTACTATTCCTGGTGGTTTAGGCTGAGCAACCCTCCGGAAAGTATTGCTTGAGCGAACTCCTTCTCCGGTGTGACATAAGTCACCGTAAGCTGCTTTTTAAATCTCCACCTTTGTTGCACAGATTTAAAAATGGAAGTTTTTGCATATTTCGCTACCGCGATAATTGGTATTTCACTTGGGCTCACGGGCGGAGGAGGCTCCATTCTAACAGTTCCTGTTTTGGTTTATCTATTTAACATTAATCCCGTGTTGGCCACATCGTTTTCCTTGTTTATTGTTGGATCAACAAGCCTGGTTGGCGCTTTTGCCAATTACCGAAAAGGGTTGGTAAGTGTAAAAACAGCATTTCTCTTCGGATTATCGTCTGTCGTCACCGTATTCCTCGTCCGGAAATTTGTCATTCCGGCTATCCCGGAGACTATTTTTAAGGTGGGGAATTTTATTGTTACGGAGAGCATTTTAACCATGGTTTTATTTGCCGTGCTGATGGTTATCGCATCTTATGCGATGATCACAAGCGGGAACGATACCAACAAGAAACCTATCAGCAAGCAAAAGCCAAATATTCTGAAACTTCTTGGGTACGGTGTGGCAATCGGTTTAACCACCGGTTTTTTAGGCGCCGGAGGTGGATTTCTCCTCATTCCGGCGCTGATATTACTGGTTGGCCTGCCTATGAAAGAAGCCATCGGGACTTCCTTGCTTATTATCGCGGTAAACTCATTAATTGGCTTTACCGGCGATCTGGGGCATTTTACTATTGACTGGCTGTTGCTGATTAAACTAACTGTTATTGCCATTGCCGGAATTTTTATTGGTGGTTTCCTGAATAAAAAAGTGGATGGAGAGAAGCTGAAGAAAGGTTTTGGTTGGTTTGTACTGATTATGGGAATTTTAATAATTGTAAGGGAACTATTTTTAAATAAATAACAGCTAAACTTATCGGCCTATATTCTTTAAAAAAAAACTTATAGGATTATGTATTTAGTTCGTAATAACCAGTACGTCTAGTAATAACCTGTACGTCTGGCTTAGCTGGTTTATTCAATTCTGCCAATGAAACACTGCAATAAGTTAAATAAACCCGATTGAGCGGAAAGCTCCTCTCGCCTCAGGCGAGGGGACTTGCAGCGAAAGCGGGACTGAAATAACCGAAAGGTGCAGTCCCGCCTTAGGCGGGATCAAATGATCAAACAAGGTTTTTGAAAAGCAAGGCTTGTGCTTTTATCAACGGTAGTCCCGCTATCCGCTGTAGTCCCGTAAAAACAGGCCTGCCGCTCCTATCGGGTTTATTCACGCAGGCCATTCGCTTTAAAAAATGGGGCTAATAATGCGAACTAAATACATAATCCTAAAAACTTAATTAAAAAACTAAAAAAAATAAAATGCTTGAACTCTTAAAACAACCCTGGCCCTGGTATACTTCAGGAGCAGCCATCGCCGCCATTATGATTTTGCTTATTTATTTCGGTAAAACTTTTGGCTTCTCATCAAACCTGCGCACGATGTGTACGATTGCGGGTGCGGGTAAAACCGTTAAATTTTTTGATTTTGACTGGAAAGCTCAACGCTGGAACCTTTTGTTTCTGGTAGGTTCTGTACTTGGAGGCTTTATAGCTTCCACATGGTTAAAAAGCGATCAACCCCTGCAACTTTCGTCGGCCACTATTGCTGATTTAAAAGGATTGGGAATCAACTTTGATGGTGAGCTGAATCCTTCACAAATTTTCAGTTGGGATTTTCTTGTATCGGCCAGAGGAATAATCGTTTTGCTCGGCGGCGGCATTCTGGTCGGTTTTGGATCCCGGTGTGCCGGCGGCTGTACTTCCGGGCATGCCATAAGCGGTTTGTCAAACTTACAAGTACCATCGCTGGTGGCAGTAATCGGCTTTTTCGCAGGCGGCCTGGTGATGACACATTTATTATTTCCTCTAATATTTTAACATCATGAAGGGATTCAAATTCATTTTAGCAGGTTTACTTTTTGGCGTAATCATGGCCAAATCAGAAGCCATTTCCTGGTACCGCATTCAGGAAATGTTCCGCTTTCAGTCTTTCCACATGTATGGAATCATCGGCACTGCCGTAATCCTGGGTGCCCTTGCGGTTTTCCTCATTAAGAAATTCAAAATCCGAGATTTTCAGGGCAACGCTATTCTATTTCCGGATAAAGACAAACGCTGGCCAAAATACATTATCGGGGGAACAATCTTTGGTTTGGGATGGGCTTTAACTGGTGCCTGCCCCGGACCTATGTTTGTGAATATTGGTTACGGATATTGGGCCATGATCGTGGTGGTTATCGGCGCCCTGATCGGAACCTATCTTTACGGTGTTTTGAGGGATAAGCTTCCGCATTAGCCGGGGCGAATAAAAATTTGTTGTATCCCAACCCAGCATGTTTCGAAATTTGAATACAGGCTGGTGATTAAAGTCACAGAGTAACAGCCCGATTTTAAATACTTTTACCAAATAGCAAAATAAGCGATGAAACCATCATCCCGTCTAAGGCGGGAAAACAGCAAAGAATAGGCTCATGATAGCTTCATAGCCGTTAAAAACATTTAAATGACAATTCAACAGTTCGAAGATAAATACCTGGCTCATTACAGTTATGCCATTTTAAGTGAAAGCGAAAATAAGATCGTTTTAATAGATCCGTCACGAAATCCTCAACAGTATTATGATTATGCAAAAGCACACGAGGCTGTCATTATCGGGGTTATAGAAACCCACCCCCATGCCGATTTCGTAAGTAGCCATTTAGAGATCCATAAAACCACCGGCGCAAAAATCTATGCTCATTCTTTAACCGGCGCAGCCTATCCATTTGTGGCATTTGACGAAGGTGAAGCCATTAATTTCGGAAAGATCGAATTGAAAAGTTTACACACGCCCGGACATTCTCCCGATAGCATTTCTATCCTGTTGACGCATGAAGGAAAAGATAAAGCGGTTTTTACCGGCGATACTTTGTTTATCGGCGACTGCGGTCGGCCGGATTTAAGGGAAGGTGCCGGAAATATTCAGGCAAAAAAACAGGAGCTGGCAAAGCAGATGTATCATTCGCTGAGAGACAAAATAATGGGCCTGAGTGATGACGTTTGGGTTTATCCGGCACACGGCGCCGGAACTTTATGCGGCAAAGCTTTAAGCAGCGCCAACAGCAGCACCATCGGGGCAGAAAAAATAACCAACTGGTCTTTACAGGATATGACCGAAGAAAATTTTATAAAAGAACTCACTTCCGATCAGCCCTTTATTCCGAAATATTTTGGTTACAATGTTGACTTAAACCGCAAAGGAGCACCTGAGTTCAGAACATCTGTTGATCATATACCGTTTATAGAACAGGTTGTTGAAAAAGACTTGAAACCGGAATTGGTGGTTATTGATTCCCGTCCTGAATATCAATTTAAAGAAGGGCATTTGCCTAACGCGATCAATTTGATGATGGGGAATAAATTTGAAACCTGGTTGGGCAGCATTGTCGGCCCCGGCGAAAAATTTTATTTATCGGCCCCCGATCAGCAACAATTAGATCAATTAAAAGAGCGTTCTGCCAGCATCGGTTATGAGCCTTTTATAGAAGCGGCTTTTCTCTCCGTTTCCGGGATGGAGAAAATGGAAAAAATAGATCTGTCCTTATTTAAAAACAATGCGGGTAATTTCACCATCATTGACATCCGTTATAAAACCGAAGTGAGAAACCACCCGATATTTGACCAGGCAAAGAATATTCCGTTGGGAGAGTTGCGGGAACGCTTTCAGGAAATTCCGGTAGGAAAGCCTGTAGTGATCCATTGTGCGGGCGGTTACCGCAGTGCCGCCGGAAGCAGCATTGTAGATGAATTGATGGATGATAAAACAAAAGTGTATGATTTGGGAGAAGCGATTAATGAATTTTACAAGCATTAACAGTAAAAACTTTTTACTGATTTGTCTGGCTGTTTTAACGAGCTGCAATGCGCTCGGGCAGAAAAAAGTGGAGAGCGGTGCTTACAATACCATGCTCAAAATATTGCTGAAGCATGATGTGCCCGAAATAAGCGCAGCAACGGCTCGCAGAAATGCGGATGATTACGTTTTTCTCGACTCGAGAGAACGCAGGGAATTTGATGTGAGCCATATCAAAGGTGCTGTTTGGGTTGGTTATGATGATTTTAACATGTCCCGCGTAAAGTCTATCCCGAAAGGCAAAAAAATGATTGTCTATTGCTCGGTGGGCGCAAGAAGTGAAAAAATTTCTAATGAACTGATCGCCAACGGTTACAAAGATGTGAGCAATATGTACGGCGGCATTTTTGAATGGGTAAATCAAAATTATCCGGTTTACACCCAACAGGGTAAAGAGACCGAAAAGGTGCATGCTTACAGCCGAAGCTGGGGAATTTGGTTAAGAAAGGGAGAAAAGGTTTATTGAGATGAGCAACTATCTGGAAATCATTCAGGGCTCTTACACCGGCTATTTTAATTATCTGGCAGATGAAATTCTGAATCCGCGGTGGCATAATTACTTTTACTGGTTACTGGGTCTGTCATTATTCGTCTGGCTGATGGAAGTCATCATTCCCTGGCGCAAAAATCAATCAATATTTCGCCAGGATTTTTGGATGGACGGCTTCTATATGTTCTTTAATTATTTTCTGTTTTCTTTGATTGCTTACAACGCCATTTCTAATGTAGCGGTAGCGGCTTTCAATGATTTTTTAGGCTTGTTCGGGATCAAAAACGTGGTGGCTTTTCAGGTGCA
Organism: Daejeonella sp.; assembly: GCA_041749185.1. Lineage (GTDB taxonomy): Bacteria > Bacteroidota > Bacteroidia > Sphingobacteriales > Sphingobacteriaceae > Daejeonella. The sequence goes on from JBGTBV010000098.1 coordinate 11,599, forward strand.
AAGCTGGCCGAAATGGTCGCAGTTACTCTTGTTGTTTGTGCTCGCCGATTTTATTCAATGGAACGTTCACCGCACGTTGCACCGTGTTCCCTGGATGTGGGAATTCCATAAAGTCCACCATTCGGTAAAAGAAATGGGCTTTGCCGCTCACCTGCGCTTCCACTGGATGGAATCTATCATTTACAAAACAGTGCAGTACATCCCGCTGGCAATGATCGGTTTTGGATTAAAAGACTTTTTTCTCGTCCATATCTTCGCAACCGCTATCGGGCATCTAAACCATTCTAACCTGAATTTTTCATACGGGCCATTCAAATATATCCTGAATAACCCTAAAATGCACATCTGGCATCATGCCAAAACGTTGCCTGACGGCTCTTACGGAGTAAATTACGGCCTGACATTAAGTGTTTGGGATTACCTGTTCCGAACCAATTACATCCCGCAAAGTGGCCGGGATATAGAAATTGGTTTTAAAAATGATGAGCAATTTCCCAAAGATTTAAAGTCTCAAATGATTTACCCTTTTCTGGGAAAGAAAACTACTGCCTAAGCTCGTGTGACCTTTCGAACACTCCGTTTGCCGAAGATAAAATCTTTTGAATGACTATTATCAAATCTATTGACGCGGGGTTTGGTAAAAACGGGTTTGTTTGCGTCGGATATCAGCAATCTGAAACCCAAAAAGGAGAAATTGCGTTTCGGCACAAGGGCATGGCAGATTACGATTCGGGCAAAATACAAAAGTGTTTAAATTCCCTCGTCGGGCAGCCCTACAGCCGGATTGGTTAGTTACTGCAGCCATTTAATAAAGTTCCGCTGAAGCTCTATTTTGCCCTGCTGCTCCATTTTCTTTAATAAACGTGATATAACTTCCCTTGACGTGGAAAGATCATTGGCAATTTCCTGATGTGTGAAATGAAG
>JBGTBV010000099.1:0-11555 GCA_041749185.1 Daejeonella sp.
ATTACACGCTTCAAAGCGGGAAATGGGATGATTTCTGGGGCATGCCCATCAACCAGGAAGATATGGCTGGCACCAATTTGTCGTTCTCGCTCATCGTTGTTCGCGGCCTTCGCAGGCTTGGATTTCATGTAAGTCATCCCGAGCAGACGGCTTTTCTGCACCTGTGGGCTGTAATCGGCTGTTTCACAGGATTGGACGAAAACCTGATACCGGAAAACGCGAAGAGGGCACAGCAGCTGGATACGGCTATTAAAGAGCGGCAATTTCGCACGTCAGACCATGGAAAGGAGCTTACACAATCCCTCACCGACCACATACTCGCGGTTAATAAGAGTAAAGCCAGCGCCAATGATATCCTGGGTTTAATGCGGTATTTACTGGGAAGCGAAATAGCGGATATGCTTTCCGTAAAAGCTCCGGAATTACCCGGCTATAAACTCAATCTCATCAAGACAATTAATCTGTTAAAAAGCTTTAAACCCGAGAGCAATGCGAAGCGAAATTATGACACGGCTTACGCTGCGTTTAAAAAGCAGGGTGCTGAGCTTCGTAGAAGCGATTGAACTGATTCTGTCCGGAAAGGTCAGCGCAACGCTTTACGGATTTAAGAATAATGAAGAGTCTGCGATTCGGAAATACTTGGACAGGCTGGAAAATGTAAAAGGCAGCTCGTTGCCGAACCACCTTTTCATAAAAAAAGTTGTTGAATTATTTTAAATCAAACCTGTCCAGGTTCATCACCTTCACCCAGGCTGCTATAAAATCTTTAACAAATTTTTCACCGGCATCTGCGCTAGCGTAAACTTCTGCCACAGCCCTTAGCTCAGCATTAGACCCAAAAACCAGATCAGCACGGGTAGCAGTAAATTTAGGCTGGCCGGTATTGCGGTCGGTTCCTAAGTATATTTCTTTGTCTTCTCCCATTGCTTTCCAGGCAGTATTCATATCAAGTACTTTAACTAAAAAGTCGTTTGTTAGAGTGCCCGGCCGGTCTGTGAACACGCCGTGTTTAGAACCGTCGAAATTGGTATTCAGCGACCGCATACCTGCTACCAGCACAGTAAGCTCTGGCGCTGTAAGAGTTAGCAATTGTGCTTTATCAATCAGCAACGTTTCGGTAGACGCCGGCGTATTGAATTTCCTGTAGTTACGGAAACCATCCGCTTGCGGCTCCAGATATTTAAACGATTCTACATCGGTTTGTTCTGCTGAAGCATCCATACGGCCAGGAGCGAAAGGCACTGATAAGTTGAATCCGGCATCGCTTACTGCTTTTTCTACGGCAGCACTTCCTGCTAACACGATTAAATCTGCAAGGGATATTTTCTTCCCCACCTCATCTGCACCATTGAACTCATTTTGAATGCTTTCCAGGACTGCCAATACTTTAGTTAACTGAATTGGGTTATTTACATGCCAATCTTTTTGCGGCGCTAACCTGATCCGGGCACCGTTCGCCCCTCCACGTTTGTCAGAACCACGGAATGTAGAAGCAGACGCCCAGGCTGTAGAAACCAATTCTGAAACGCTCAGGCCTGATTCCAGGATTTTGCTTTTAAGTGCAGAAACATCCTGATCGTTAACTAATGCGTGGTCAACAGCCGGGATAGGATCTTGCCACAACAACTCCTCCTGAGGAACGTCTGAACCAAGGTAAAGAGAACGTGGACCCATATCGCGGTGGGTTAATTTAAACCAGGCACGGGCGAAAGCATCTGCAAATGCATCCTGATCATTCAAAAAGCGCCTCGAAATTTTTTCGTACTCCGGATCTAACCTCAATGCTAAATCGGTGGTAAGCATTGTAGGACGATGTTTTTTATTAGGATCGTGTGCATCGGGAACAATTTCCCCGGCATCTGTAGCTACCCACTGGTGAGCACCGCCCGGGCTTTTAGTCAATTCCCATTCAAAAGCGAAAAGATTTTCGAAAAAGTTATTGCTCCACTGTGTTGGCGTGGTAGTCCAGGTAACTTCCAGGCCGCTGGTAATCGTGTCTCCAGCTTTACCAGATCCAAAGCTATTTGCCCAGCCAAAGCCATTTGCTTCAATCCCTTCGGCTTCTGGTTCTTTGCCAACATGGTCTGAAGCGGCTGCACCGTGTGTTTTTCCGAAACTATGCCCACCAGCTATAAGTGCCACTGTTTCCTCATCATTCATCGCCATGCGGCCGAATGTAGTGCGGATGTCTCTGGCTGATGCGATTGGCTCGGGGTTGCCATCCGGACCTTCAGGATTTACGTAAATCAAGCCCATGTGTGCAGCGGCCAAAGGCTCTTTTAAATCGCGTGTGTGGATATTGCCGTCTGCGTCTTCATCAGATGGAAGAACTCCATGCCCGGATACCCCTGGAACTCCTTTTCCGTACCTGTCTTCGTTGCCCAACCAGGTTTTTTCTGATCCCCAGAAAATATCTTCACCAGGTTCCCAAACATCAGCACGACCGCCAGCAAAGCCAAAGGTTTTAAAGCCCATGCTTTCTAAGGCAATATTGCCCGCTAATATCATTAAATCTGCCCACGAAAGATTTTTGCCGTATTTCTGTTTGATTGGCCATAAAAGCCTTCTTGCTTTATCCAGGTTCACGTTATCTGGCCAACTGTTTAGAGGTGCAAAACGTTGCAAGCCCATACCGCCACCGCCGCGTCCGTCAAACACGCGATATGTGCCGGCACTATGCCAGGCCATCCGGATGAATAGCGGGCCGTAGTGTCCGAAATCTGCTGGCCACCAATCCTGAGAATCGGTCATCAATGCATGCAGATCAGCCTTTACTGATTCTAAATCAAGGCTCTTGAATTCTTCAGCGTAGTTAAATGTTTCCGCCATCGGGTTAGAGAGCGAAGAGTGCTGACGAAGAATGTTCAGGTTCAACTGGTTTGGCCACCAGTCACGGTTTCTGGTGCCGCCGCCGGCGGTATGCTGTAAGGCTCCGCTTGTAAACGGGCACTTGCTTTCACTGGTGTTTACGTCGGCTAATTTGGCGTCACCTTGTAAGTTGTCGTTATTCATTAAGAAATAATTTTTGTGAAGAAGTTAAAACTGAATATAAATAAGTGCAATTGCTTTCCAGATCGTTTATGTAAGACAGCCCGCGTTGGTATAAACAAGTTATATACAGGTCTTGATCTTGAAAAAGTTAAAAATCCAAAATTCTTCGGATAAATTAAGCAATCTTACATTTCATTACCCCATGCTGACAGAGCGAACCACGTATAACCTCATCTTCTGATCGGCATCTTAAAAGTATGTTAGATGCCCAACGGAAGTATTCTGAAGGCTTTACCGGAATAAAGTGTTAACGGCCAGGTGAAACCGCTTAAACTAAACGGGATCGGAGCGGAAGTCTCGTCTCAGACGAGACTAAAGCGGAGAGCACCACAGCAGTGAGCCATAAAAGGCGGATTCTGATTTCCAAACAATTGGATCGCAAAATGATTACGCAGGAATCGAAAGAATCTACATCTCAAATCACCTTACCCTACCTTCAGATAGACCTTAAATTCTGAACCTTGACCCTCGTTACTTTGCAGCAAGATATCTCCTCCGGCATTCTTTACCATTTCTTTCACCAGGTATAAACCGATTCCGCTGCCTTCAACCGTATTTTGCACACGGTAGTATTTTGCAAATACAGCGTCCTGCATTTTTTCGTCAACACCAATTCCATTATCTTTTATCGAGATCACAAAAAAGTTATCCTGCCGTTCTGTCCTGATAAATATCTCGGGTTTTCGATCGGGCGATCTGAATTTAATGGCATTATTTATCAGGTTATAGATGATGCTCCGCAGCTTTCTTCGCGAAAACACAACTTCCGAATTAATTACCTCGCTCCGGATGATGACACCCGAGTCTGAAATCAGATCTGAGAGGGTGAGGCGTACATCTTCGAGGATATGTTCAAAGTTGAGCAACTCTTCTTCGGCCCTGTACTTATGTTCCTGATGGCGGATGTCTGTCAGCTCGATAACAATGCGCTGCATGTTTTTAACTCCGTTTTCAACTTTCTGTAAGAGCGAGCCAAACTTCTCCGCATCATTCGCCGGAGTCCGTTTTAATGCCTGAATGCTGAGAGCCAAACTGGTGAGGGGGGTTTTAAAATCGTGCGAAAGCGTATCAAGCAATGTTTCATGGTCAGAAATCAATTTTTCAAGATCTTTTAAATCTTTTATCCGCATGGTAATTTCAACGAAAGTGATAATTACACCGTCCGTCTTTTTATCCTGCCTGGCCACATAGGGGATAATGTTCATTTGAAACCACCGGAAATCTGTGGTTTGAATCTCTTTTTCCAGGATTTCATTTGAATCTATTACCTGTTGGATGTTGTCTATGATAGACGGAAACCTAAAATTCTCTTTGATATCCCGGATAGATTTGCCGACATCGCTTTTAGACAGGCTGAACTGCTTCATTGCCGGAGGGGTAAATTTCCTTAATATCAGATCGGCATCTACAAACAATTGAGGGATAATGGTATTTCTGAAGTAATTTTCAAGTTCATTATTCAGAATAGTAAGTTTTTCTATCTGATCATCTTTATCAACCATATCTGTGTGTGGATGTTACGGCGTGGAGAACTGATGTGGATTTCAAAATTACTGTTAATACAATGGTATTCTCCCTTTTAAAAGATTATATATTAACGGGTTTTAGTTTGAAGCTACTCTACAACCAAAAAAGGCCGTTAAAACCAATGGGTGTTTCAGCACATTGATTTCGTGTTCTAAAGAACTTTAAGATTTTTTGCCCGGATAAAATTATCGACAAACCCTGTTCACTTCGCAACCCGACCCGGAATTGGCCGATGAAGGCCACCGCAAAACAATCTAACGTTACGGTGTTATTGATATGCCGCAAACATTACCACAACATCAGGTGGATTGGGTAGCTTTAAAAAATTGAAAAACGAGATTATTGATATGCTGTCACCTAAATCACTCACCTCCTATAAAAAACAGCTTGCACAAGCCGGCCTTACAGCTAAAGGCATTGTTTATTGCTTACTGGGCTTACTTGTGTTTATGGCCGCTTTCAATATTATGGGGCGGTCTGCAAATAAAACGGATAAAGCCGGAGTTTTTGACTTTGTGCTGAAGCAAACAGGCGGGCAGATTATGCTGGGCGTTATCGCCATCGGATTAATTTGTTACTGCATCTGGCGGGGCATACAGGCTTTCGCCGATTCAGAAAATAAAGGCAGCGATGCCAAAGGCCTTTCTTCAAGGGCACGCTATCTGTTCAGCGGCTTAGTTTACGGTTCTTTGGCGGTTGCAGCCATCAGAGCTTTACTTTCCAATACATCCGGTTCCGGCGACAAAAAACAGCAAATGGTAGGCGAGCTGCTCACGAAGCCGTTCGGGCAATGGCTGGTGGGAATAGGTGGAGCCATTCTTCTGGGAGTGGGAATTTATCAGATTTGGTACGGGCTTTCAGAAAAATTTAGAAAACATGCTGAAAAGGTTGGTCAAAGCAACAACACCAAACTATTGCTAACTGCCGGAAAACTTGGATATGTAGCACGCGGCATTGTCTGGTTGCTATTGGCCTGGTTGTTTTTTAAAGCTGCCTGGAATGCCAATTCTGGCGAAGCTGGGGATACCTCCAAAGCTTTCAGCTTTTTGCAGGATGCCGCTTATGGCTCTTATTTATTAGCGGCCGTTGGCGTTGGACTGATCTGTTACGGCGCATTCAACTTTGTAAGAGTGCGGTACGAGAAGTTCAATTAGCTAAACCAGAAACGCGTTGCTGTAAACCAATTTTTCCGGGTTCCGTTTTCGCTTATAAACGCGGTAGGCATTTACCATAAAATCGAGCTAAATCTTACTGATTTGTTAGTCAATAATGGTTAACATGATTTTTGTTTTAATAGTACTGACTACTGTAGCGCCATTAGATATCGAATGCAATATTTCAACTTCGTCAGTTCCAACATAATCTTGGCTCGGCTGGTAGGTATAGATGATTTTTTCAGCATCATCTCTTCCAACCATGCTCGTTTTTGAATGGCTTGCCGCCTTGCTGATAAATAAATCATCCTCAATACCTATTCTCCCGAAGTCGTGCTGAAATACCTGGTTTTTCTTAAGTGTTGAATTTATAGTTTGATATTCAACAGTTGAGTCGGTATCTTTTTTACACGATTCGGTTAATAAAAAAAGACTGAGAACGAATGTAAAAGTGAGTATTCTTGTTTTCATAAGATACAAAGGTTGTTAGAAATTTCGTAGGTATTTAAAGTAATCGCTAAAGCTAATAAATTGCCCTGATGCTGAAAGGCTCTCTGGTAACTGGATTAGTTAAAATGTCTGAAAAACTGCCACCTACCTCGGGCATTAAATCTGTTTGCCATGGATGCAGATACCTTCCAACCCTTATATTTGCCTTAGAAAAACAGCATCAGCTTATGAAAATTCTGCATACCGCCGACTGGCATCTTGGGAAAAAACTGGAGCAATGTGAACGTACAGATGAACACGGGCATTTTTTAGACTGGCTGATTGAAAAGCTACGTTCGGAAAATATTGACGTGTTGATTGTGGCGGGCGATATTTTCGATAACGGCAATCCCGGGAACACGGCGCTACAGCAGTATTATCATTTTTTGCGGCGGGTTAAAGATACCGGCTGTGGCGAAGTGATTATTGTAGGCGGCAACCATGATTCTGTAAGCATGCTCAACGCCCCGCGGGAGCTGCTCCGGTATTTCAATATTCACGTTATTGGCGGTGTGCCCGATGAATTTACAGATCAGATTATCGCTATAAAAAATGCGAAGGATGAAACTGAACTGGTGGTTTGCGCCGTTCCGTTTTTACGCGACCGCGATATACGCCTTTCTGTTAGCGGCGAAACCAACCAGCAAAGGGAAGCCAGGATAAAGGAAGGAATTTCTACCCATTACCATCAGTTTAAACAACATATTGCGGCTTATAAATTGGCCGGCGTACCGGTAATTGCCACCGGACATCTTTTTGCCGCCGGCGCTCTCACTTCAGATAGCGAGAAAGATATTCATGTGGGAAACCTGGGGCAGGTAGCGGCAGACCAATTTCCGGGAGAGTTTGATTACATCGCTCTTGGCCACATACACCGGCCGCAGCGGGTGAACCAAGCCAATCATATCCGGTACCCGGGTTCACCGCTGCCGCTAAGTTTCTCTGAGCACGATGACCGCAAACAAGTAATTATTCTTGAATTTGAGGGAGGAAAATTGCTAAAACTTGAAGAGCACGAAGTACCCTGTTGCCGCAGGCTGATCAGGATAAAGGGCGATTTAGAAACGGTGAAGAGCAAAATTTTGCAGATGACGGATCAGGGTTTAAGGTATCCGGCATGGGTGGAACTGCGGATAGATACCGAAAGTTTTATTTATGATCTGGACGAGCAACTGCAAAAGTTGAAGGATAAGATGCCTTTTGTAGATCGCTTTTTCGTCCGGCAAAACCGGATACGCCCGGCTCAAAACTTGGACGAGCAGACCGAAGATTATTTCTCTCTCGCCGATCTAAATCCGAAGGCGGTTTTTATTAAGAAATGCGAAGCCGAATTTGGCGAAGCCGGTTTTGAGGATTTGCTGGAAACCTTCGACGAGGCGATGGAACAGTTACAACACCCGGAGGCGCTTCGATGAAAATATTAAGCATCCGGTTTTTAAATCTCAATTCATTAAGAGGCGAACACCAGATCCGTTTTAATGAACCGCCGTTTTCAGAAAGTGGTTTGTTCGGAATTACCGGACCTACCGGTGCCGGTAAAACAACCATTTTAGATGCCATCACTCTGGCACTTTACGGGCAGGTGCACCGGCACGGTAAAGACGCCAGTGAGATGATGTCGCGGCATACAGCCGAGTGTTTTGCCGAAGTTGAATTTGAGGTGAAAGCTAAAAATTACCGGGCCAAATGGAGCGTAAAGCGGGCGAATGGCAAAATTGGCGGTAAAATGCAGGGATATAAAATGGAGCTGGCCGAAGCAGACACCGGTTTGTTTTTAGGCTCGCATACGCTCACTTCTGTGCAAAAAGCCATTGTTGACCTTTGCGGATTGGATTACAGCCAGTTCCTGCGGTCGGTTATACTTTCGCAAGGCGATTTTACCCGTTTTTTAAAAGCCGATGATAATGAACGCAGCGAACTTCTGGAAAAAATAACCGACACCGGCATTTATTCAGACATATCTCAGTTTGTTTTTTCCCGGCAAAAAAGCGAACGGGAACAGTTGGATGTATTGCAGGCCCGGTTAAACGATGTACAGCTTTTATCCGAAGAAGAAAGCCAAATTCTCGGGCAGCGGCAGGCCGAATTGCGGGAGCAGGAAAGATCCGCGAAAGCGAACGAAGCAGGGCTTCGGGCCGATCTTGCTTCGCTTTTAAACCTCGTTAAGCTTCAGGAGGATCAGCTTCGGCTAACTTCAGAGCTTGAAAAAAGCCAGGAACTGTTTGATCTGCACCAATTGGATTTCGAAAAGCTAAAAGCCCATCAGCAGGGCTCCCGGTTTTTGCCCGCGGTCAGGGAAATACAAACTCTGGAAAATCAGGCCGAGGAATATAAACTGAAACTTTCTGATAAGGAAAATGAACTTCCCATTCTGCAGGCCGCAGCAGAATCGGCGCAAGCGGCATTTAAACAAAGTATTGAGGCATTTCAGCTTGGCCAAAGCAACCTAACCAGGGCCGAGCCGGTTTTTGAACAGGTTATGCAATTGGATAGTGCCATCGCTAATCTGCAAACGCAGCTTGATGGAAGTGAACGGCAACAAGCCGATCTGAACGCGGCCATCACCAATTTGGAAAACATCCATCAGCAAAAAAATAAGGAACTTCTGGAGCTCAACCAACGCATCGGCGGGTTAGATAAATGGTTGAAAGAAAACGAAACCGACGCGGCGCTTGAAAAGATGCTGGTGGAATTCAGGGGATACAGACTGAATTTATCGGAGATCGAATTATCGCTAAACACGGCAAAAACCGAACAGGAGCGCTTTGGGAAAGAGGAAAAGTTCCAACAGGCATATCTCAAATCTAACCAAGAGGCGATTTCACACCTGGGTAAAAAATTCAAAACCGCAGATGAACGTTTGCAGGCTCTGAAGGAAACCTTCGGGCATTCAGGAGGAGAGGAGCAGGTGGCTCTGCTGGAGGGCCGGGCCGAAGCATTGCCTGCGCTTCTTAACACCTGTCAGCAACAATATAAACTTTCCCTGCTATACAAAAAAACCGATGCACAGCGGCAGCACGTTATAAATTCCATCCAGCCGGGCAGAGAAACTTTTCAGCAGAAATCAGAAGCGTTTACCGCGATAGAAAAGGAAAAGCTGGCGGCAGAACATAACCTGGCCGATTTGCGGCAACTGGTAGAAATTCAGCAACGGATTCTAGATTATGAGGCCGACCGGCTTCGGCTGCAGCCGGATGAAGAATGCCCCCTTTGCGGATCGCGGCATCATCCCTATGTGGATAGCCGATATGAAAACTCCCTTTCGGATGCTGAACAGAAGCGGAACAATCAGGAAATTGAGGTGAACGAACTGCAAAAGCGTTACCACGATCTGGGTATTGAGCTGAACACCCGGAAACTTGCCCTGGCAGAGAGCGAAAAAGAAGCCGCGGCGCTTCAGCTTCAGCTTGACGAGATTCTTTCGGAGTTTGCCGCCAACAATAAAATGTTGCCCAAGCCACTGCGGATTGAAGGATCGGAGTTAATTGGGGCGTTAATACAAAAGAAAGAGCGTGAGCTTCAGTCTGTGAAAATTGAAATAGCCGGACTTAGAGACCAAATGCGGAATCTGGCCGAGGCGGAAGGTATTTTGACTGGCTTGAGAGAAAACCTGTTTCAAGAGAAAGGTAAGTCGGAAGCCGTAGCAGAAAGAGTAAATACGGCGCAGCAGCAAATGCTGAGGTTGGGAAATGATTTAATTGATCTGGATGCAAAAAAGTCGACGCAACTGCTCAAGCTCGGGGAAATGCTTCAATCTTTCGGTATTCAATTTGACCCGGAGAAAATGCCGGAAACGGAAAAATCTGTTCAGCAACGATTTGATATTTACGCTCAAACCGCCAGGATTTTGCATAATCTGCAAATTGAACAAAACGGACTCATAGCGGAAATAAAATCCAATACCGAATCTTCAAAAGAGAAAAAAGCAGATTTAGAAATCCGCGAAAGCGAACTGAATAAAGAGTTGGAAAATTTGAATCGCCTCAAAACACAGCGATTTGAGCTCTTTGACAAGAGGCAACCAATCCCGGAACGGGCGGCTTTAAGCAAAGTAATACAGGAAACACAGCAGGCAAAAGACAAGGTTCGGGCTGATTTGCAGCAGCATGAAAGTCATTTGAGTATCGGCCAGTCGGCTATTGAGCAGTTTAAAATGAGTTTAGAGCAGCTAAAAAACAAACTTGATTTGCTTAACGCGGATCTCATCGCGAAAATTGAAAGAGAGGGAATAGCTTCCATAACGGCATTAGAGAAAATGCTTTTGCCCGATGAGCAAGCAGCCGAATTGGTTGCTCTGGAACGGGAAATTCGCGAAAGCAAAGCCACCGCTAATAAAATGTTGGACGAAACCCTGCGGGAGCTGAAAATTGAAAGCGCCAAAAACCGATCGCCGACAAGCCAGGAGGAATTACAGGAGCTGTTGCAGGCTCTGGATGCAAAAATTTCGGAAATAAATCAGGAGGTAGGAAAGCTGACCCAGATTTTAGAAGATGACCGCAACACCAAAGCCAGGTTTGAGCAAATAGCTAAAGCAATCGAAACCCAGAAAGCAGCTTTTGCAAAATGGGCGAAGTTATCAGCGCTTATCGGCTCTAACGACGGGAAGAAATTCAGCCGGTTTGCCCAGGGTTTAACGCTGGCCAGGCTTACCGGTTTGGCCAACCGTCATTTGCTCCAGCTTACAGACCGTTATGAAATATTGAAAAGCAAGCAAAAGGATCTGGAGCTGCTCATTATTGATAAATACCAGGCCGAAGCGGTGCGGCCCATGGCTACGCTCTCTGGCGGAGAAAGTTTTCTGGTAAGTCTGGCGCTGGCGCTGGGCCTTTCAGACCTGGCAAGCCGAAAGGTGCAGATCAATTCGCTGTTTATTGATGAGGGGTTTGGAACGCTCGATGCCGATACATTGGATGTAGCCATTTCGGCGCTGGAGAACCTGCAAGCCAACGGTAAAACTATCGGCGTTATTTCGCATGTGGAAGCCTTAAAAGAGCGGATCGGGGTGCAAATAGAAGTCAGCCGCGGGCAGGGAGGTAACAGCAGCATTGCCATAAAAAGTTATGGAACCGGCTTTTCCCAAAACTAGTTCCAGACTTAATCCTTTAATATCCAGCCTTCCACTTCGGCGAGTTTCACATAATAAAACCCGCCGTGGTTTCCCAGTAAGCCCACTCTGGCGCCACCGGGAAGCAGCATTTTAGCTGCCGCGTTGCTATCGGGTTTATTCAATAGTGGTGTGGCATCTTGCAGCGTTATTTGCCGTAGGGTGCTTAAGTCGTTTAAAGATGCGCTGTTGACAAATCCGTTCCGGCCATCGGGCAGGGAAACGCGGTA
>JBGTBV010000100.1:0-2180 GCA_041749185.1 Daejeonella sp.
CACCTCGGCCAGGCGCCCAACTGCCCAAATGTAGTTGCGTTCTACCCGTTTAAAGTCGTCTTCGCATTGAGCGTACAGCAAGCCAAAAACCGCGTCGGCATCTGTTTTTCCGTAAATGTGCGGAACGCCAAAATCATCGCGGATAATCTCAGTCTGGGCTGCATGTTGCTCCCAGCGTTGCATTTCTGCAGGCGATTTCTCGTTGCTCTGGCGAGCCGCACAGCCGGACAACAAGAAAATAAAAAGTAGGAAAAATCTGTTCATGCTTATCTTAAATTATTGATGTTTTTTGATTTGATTTACAACCGGTTGCCCGGAATTTTATATCTTTCCCGCAATGGGAGAGATGGAAAAAGTTTATCCCCGCCCCAACTAATAACCGGATTTTAAATTGAAATTCCAAAGGATTGGTGCAAACGCCGATATTGGGTTTAGGATCAAACGCTCCGGCGGAATATTAACTCGGCGTTTTTGCAATGAGCAGTAGTTATATCATTGAATGAGCCACTGCAGATTTCTTTTCTGTTTTTTTAGCAGCTATTATTAATTGACTAATTTTCTGAATTGATGACCGTTATGCAACGATGGATTCTTTTCTTTTTTTTACTCTTTATAAGTGCCGATATCAGCGCCCAGGAACAGCCTGAAATTACATTTAAGCATATTTCTTACAAAGAAGGGCTGGTGCAAAGCCCTATATCAAACTTTGTACAAGACCATAAAGGTTTCATCTGGTTTGGTAATTTAAAAGGCCTGACACGATACGACGGCTATGAATTTAAAACTTTCATTTTTGACGAATACGATAAAAATAGCCTGAGCAACAACCGGGTAAATATCGTGTTTCAAGATTCTGACAGAAATTTGTGGGTAGGCACAGCCAATGGACTGAATCTATATAACCGGGATATGGAAACCTTTACACCCATTGATATTCTTGAAATTAAGGGTGGACGGAATTATATATCATCAATTATAGAAGACGCACAAAAAAATCTGTGGATAGGAACTTTTTCGGGGCTGAAAAAACTCAACAAAATAGATAAGAAACTGGAGGATGTTTTTACTCTCAGCTCATCAAGTGATTTGGGAAAAGATGCTATTTTCTCCCTTTTTTTAGATAACGAGCGAAATATCTGGGCAGGCACCAAGGCCGGATTGAAAAAATTCAATCCGATTACAGGGAAAGAAATCCCATTACCCGAGGAGTTTAGCTTCGATCTAAATGATGAAGTTTTGAAGGTACTCGTTACCCGGCAGGATGCACAGGGAAATTATTGGTTTGGTACAGAGTCTTCCGGCCTGATCAAGTACCAGCCAACTGCGAAAAAAGTTACAATTTATAAAGTATCCGAAAACAATAAAAACACCATCCCTGCTAATTGGGTAAGAGATATACTGGTGTTTGATGAGCATACTCTTTGGTTTGCTACCCGCAATGGTATCAGTATTTACAATTTGAAAACTGACCGGTTTACTAATTTAAAACACGATCCGTTAAATACGAGCAGCTTAAGTGACAATGCCATCTGGAGTTTTTTAAAAGACAGGTCGTCCTGTGTTTGGGTTGGAACATTTGCTGGTGGTATCAATTTTTATTATAAAGGCAATTCTAATTTCTTAAACATCGGGGAAAATGCTGGCAATCAATTTGGTTTAAACCATATTTTGGTGAATGCGGTGACTGAGGATATTGACGGCTCGTTTTGGGTGGGTACTTTTGGCGGAGGACTAAACCATATTAACCGTTCTAAAAGAACGAGTGAATATTATTCTACCAGGCGGGTAAATATGGACAGGCCAGGTAATGGTATTAAATCTTTGGCCGATGATGGCGAGGGCAACCTTTGGGTGGGAACATTAGACGGATTAAGTATTTTTAACAAAAAGTCTAAACTTTTCAAGCATTTTAATTTCGCCGTGAAAGACGGCAGGCTGAGCGAAAATTTAATCAACGCGGTTTTACCGGATGGTAAGGGCGCCTGGGTTGGAACCAATGGAGGCGGGCTGAGGTACGTTTTAGCTGATGGAAGCTCCTTAATAGCGCTGCGGGCTAATTCGCCTAAAGCAGATGAAAACCTGCTTTTCAGGAATTCGGCTAAGAAATGGCCCGGTACCAGTCAACGTCTTCAGGAAGTATTTAGTTTTGAAAGCTGGCAGGAAGAACTTGCGCTGGCCGA
>JBGTBV010000101.1:0-9102 GCA_041749185.1 Daejeonella sp.
CTTAAATCCTGTTGCTTTTCCCATTTTTAGCCTGCTGATTGTGAAACTTTAGTTTGGGATAAAACCCGTTTAAATTCTTTTGGAAATACCTTTATAAAAAACTCAGATTGCTGCTCCCAATCGTCTAAAATGTACTTTGCAACCGTACTCTGCGTAAGCTGCTGATGTTTGAAAAGGAGGTTGATAATTTCCTCATGGTCATGCGCCGAAGGCGGATCAATGTCGACCATTTCCAGGTTGCAGTTAGCCGAAAATGAAAAATCTGGATCGTATACCCAGGCAATTCCACCGCTCATGCCGGCGGCAAAATTTCTTCCGGTTTTACCGAGAACGAGCACCCGGCCAGCGGTCATGTACTCACAGCCATGATCACCAACGCCCTCCACCACCGCAACGGCACCGGAGTTACGCACTGCAAACCGCTCGCCGGCCTGCCCGCGGACAAACAACTCGCCCGAAGTGGCACCGTATAGAGCTACGTTCCCAATAATCATATTGGCCTCCGGCACAAAAGTACTGTTGGTATCAGGATAAATAGCTAACTGAGCACCTGATAGGCCTTTCCCAACATAATCATTTGCCTCGCCGCTCAATTCGAATGAAATACCTTTGGTGCAAAAAGCACCAAAACTCTGCCCGGCCGATCCATTGAATTTGTAGTTAATAGTGTTTTGCGGAAGTCCGGCCGACTGATACTTTCTGGTAATTTCGTGCGATAAAATGGTTCCGGTCGTACGGTCTGTGTTTTTGATTTCGAAGGATGCAAAAACCGGTTCTTTGGTTTCGATCGCACCTTTAGCAGTCTCAAATAGTTTCCAGTCCAGCACTTCGTTTAAACCGTGATCCTGTTTTTCGCTGTTATACAAAGTCATCCCCGAAGGATTATCCATGGTGTGCAGCAATCCCGAAAGATCAACGTTTTTAACTTTCCAATGGTCTATCTCTTCACGCATTTTTAAAAACTGAACACGGCCCACCATATCATTAACGGTTCGAAAACCAAGCTGAGCCATTATCTCGCGTAACTCTTCGGTGATAAACCGAAAAAGGTTAACAATATGTTCGGGTTTTCCGCTAAACAGCTTTCGCAGTTCCGGATCCTGGGTTGCTACGCCAACCGGACAGGTATTGAGGTGGCATTTGCGCATCATAATACAACCACCGGCAACCAGCGCCGCCGAAGCAACGCCCCATTCTTCGGCACCCAGCAAAGTGGCTATGGCAATGTCTTTACCGGTCTTCAATTGACCGTCTGCTTGCAGCACTACCCGGCTTCGCAGTTTGTTTTTAACCAGCGTTTGCTGTGCTTCAGCCAAACCAAGTTCCCAGGGCAAACCGGCATGAACCACCGATGTTAAGGGCGAAGCTCCTGTGCCGCCATCGTAGCCGGAAATTAAAATTACATCTGCATGAGCCTTGGCCACGCCTGCTGCAATAGTTCCCACACCCGCTTTTGAAACCAGTTTTACACTGATGCGGGCCTCGCGATTGGCATTCTTTAAATCAAAGATCAACTGCGCCAGATCTTCTATCGAATAGATATCATGATGCGGCGGCGGAGAAATTAAGCCTACACCGGGAGTTGCATGCCGTACTCTGGCAATCCAATCGTCAACTTTGTCGCCCGGAAGCTGACCCCCTTCGCCGGGTTTTGCCCCCTGTGCCATTTTAATTTGCAGTTCATCGGCGTTAGCCAGATAATTTGCGGTTACGCCGAAACGAGCGGAGGCAATCTGCTTGATGGCTGAACGCCTAGAATCGCCGTTGCTCATCCGCTCATATCGAATCTCGTCTTCACCCCCTTCGCCGGTATTGCTTTTTGCACCGATGCTGTTCATGGCGATTGCAAGGGTACTATGCGCCTCATGCGAAATGGAGCCAAAAGACATGGCACCGGTAGCAAAACGTTTTAATATTTCTGCCGCGGGTTCAACTTCATCAATGGATATTGGCTGCCGGTGTTGCGCAAAGCCGAGCAAGCCGCGGATGGTAAACATGGCATCGGTTTGGGTATTAATGAGCTTTGCGTAATTTTTGTAGACTTCATAGTTATTGCTTCTGGTAGCGTTCTGCAACAAATGCACGGTTTGCGGATTAAATAAATGAGCTTCGCCCCTGCGCTTCCATTGGTAAATTCCACCTTCGGGCAATAAGTTAGCAGAAGGAGACTGCCGGCTGAAGCCGCTGTGATGTTTGTAAAGGGCTTCCTGCGCCAGATCATCCAGGTCTAGCCCACCGAGCCGGGTTACGGCACCCGTAAAATAGTGGTCTATTACTTTCTGCTGTATTCCCACAATCTCAAAAACCTGCGAACCGTGGTATGATTGCAGGGTAGATATACCCATCTTGGAGAAAATCTTTAACAATCCATCTCCTACAGATTTTATGTAATTTTTATTTAAATCGCTGATGTTTAGATCGTAACCAAGCTTTCCCTCCGATTTAAGTTTAGAAACAGAGGCCAGCGCCAGGTACGGGTTTATGGCAGTGGCACCAAAAGCAATCAGGCAGGCGAAATGATGAACCTCCCAAACATCGCCGGCTTCGATCATCAAACCTACAGCGCCCCTTAATCCTTTTTTTATAAGGTGATGATGAACAGCAGATACGGCCAGCAGCGATGGAATTGAAGCGTGCTCAGAATCTAACGCCCGGTCTGATAGTATGAGCACTTCAAAACCGTCATGCACTGCGTCTTCGGCGTACCTGCACAGGCGCTCCAGCCCCTTTTGAAGTGAGCCGCTTTGTCCGTCGGCTTTAAAATAGGTTTGTAATGTTTTGGCATGAAAGAGCCCGGTATCAATACTTCTCAGTTTTTCAAGCTCGGTATTGTTTAAGATGGGCTGCTTTAGCGCTACGCAATGGCAGTGCATTTTATCCTCATCCAGCAAATTTCCGTTGTTCCCCATAAAGCCGACAAGGCTCATTACCAAACGTTCCCGGATGGGGTCTATCGGCGGGTTGGTAACCTGGGCAAAATGCTGTTTGAAGTAGTTGCAAATATGCTGCGGACGGTCTGATAAAACCGCCAGCGGAATATCTGAGCCCATAGAACCGATTGCTTCTTTTCCGGCAAGTGCCATGGGGGCGATAATGGTTTCCAAATCTTCGCGTGAGTAGCCAAAAACCTGCTGATATTTATGAACAGACTCATTTGATAAATGTGTAAACGCTACCCGGGGTTCTGGAAGCTCCTCTAATCGAATTTTATAGTTTTCAAGCCACTCTGCGTACGGCTGCTTTTGAATTATAGTACCTTTAACTTCATCGTCTGAGAGGACTTTGCCTTGCTCCATATCCACCACCAGCATTTTGCCGGGTTGCAGCCTTCCCTTTTTTACGATCTTCGATTCATCGGTAATTAAAACTCCCGCCTCCGACGCCACAATAATCCGCTCATCACGGGTGATCATGTAACGCAACGGGCGCAAGCCATTCCGGTCAAGTGTGGCGCCTATTAGCTTTCCGTCTGTAAAAGTCAGGGCGGCCGGACCATCCCAGGGCTCAATTAACGTGGCATGGTACTCATAAAAAGCTTTTTTATCAGGCTCCATCTGCTCGTTGCCATCCCATGCTTCCGGAATCAGCATCATCATTACGTGCGGCAGTGAGCGCCCGCAGTGGTGGAGCAACTCTACCACGTTATCCAGGCAGGCAGAATCAGACTGGTTATTATCAATCACCGGCAGGAGCATATCCAACTCCTCCGTACTAAAATGAGGCGATGCAAAAGACCGTATACCCGAATAAAACCAGTTAAGGTTTCCTTTTAAAGTATTGATCTCGCCATTATGGGCGATGAATCGAAAAGGCTGGGCCAATTTCCACGACGGAAAGGTGTTGGTAGAAAATCTCGAATGCACCATACCGAATGCCGAAACCACCTGTTCATTCTGAAGGTCGGGGAAATAACTTCTAAGCTGTAAACTTGTTAACTGACCTTTGTAAGTTACTGTCTGATGAGAAAATGATACGATGTAAAACTGATCATCAACAGTTTTTACAGATTCTTTTATATACCTGGTAATCAAATTTTTAAGAAGGTACAGCTTGCGTTCAAATTCAGCACCGCTCTGTAGCTGAGCCGGGCGTTTTACAAAAACTTGCTCAATATCCGGTTCGGCAGATAACGCGGTTGGCCCGATTCCGGTGCTGTTAACCGGCACTTTTCGATAACCCAAAATAGAAAGACCCAATTTCTCCGCAGCCTTGGCAATCATCGTCCGGCAGGCTTCCTTCACCGTATTCTTCTTCGGAAAAAAAATCATCCCCACCCCATAATCTCCAGATTTGGGAAGAGTCAGATTAATGGCCCTAGCTTGTTCTGATAAAAATTCATGTGGCACCTGAATTAAAATGCCCGCACCATCGCCAGAATCCGGATCGCAGCCACAAGCGCCGCGATGTTCCATATTTTCAAGTATGGTTAAAGAATCAGATACGATTTGATGCGAACGCTTTCCTTTTATCTGAGCAATGTAGCCCACTCCACATGCGTCGTGCTCAAACGCCTGATCGTAAAGTCCTTTTTGCTTAGTGCTGTTATCCTGCTCCATCTTAATCTCGTATGTTAGAAATGACTAAAATAAAAAAAAGTATGTCAATTATATAATTT
This sequence comes from Daejeonella sp., assembly GCA_041749185.1. GTDB lineage: Bacteria > Bacteroidota > Bacteroidia > Sphingobacteriales > Sphingobacteriaceae > Daejeonella. The sequence continues at coordinate 4,616 of JBGTBV010000101.1, forward strand.
CTAAGGATTATTGCTAATCGTTCAAAAATAATTGCTTAAAATGCCAATCTATTGCCGTTTATTAAATTATAAACTGATAAATTGGAAAATACGATTTAAATTGTGTTATTAGTACACTATCTGAAATACCTGGCACAGGGCTCAGCCAAATCAAACTTTCAGCCTGATTATCAGCTACATAAAACATACAGGTTATTGAAGGGTCTAAAATTCCCTTTCTGTTTCGTAATGAGACATCTTTTTCTACTTTTGTGCCGGGCAAGTCTTTTACGACCAGCTCCTTTTGAACTCCCCCAGGGTGGGAACACAGCAAGGGTAGAAGGTTGAGCGGTGCGATAAAAGGGGCTTGCCCATTTTTTTTCAATTTGTCGATTAGATAATTTGACGATTTGTCAATGACTGCTAACACTCCCCTTCAAAATAATGTCATTGTTGATAAAACCTTTCAATTTGCTGTCAGCATATCAAAGTTTTCCCAGACTTTGCAAGAACAGCGACACTTTGTATTATCCAACCAATTGTTAAAATCAGGAACATCTGCAGGAGCGAATACAAGAGAGGTACAAGACGCAGAAAGTAGGGCTGATTTTATACATAAATTTAAAATCGCTGCTAAAGAGGCAGATGAAACTGAATACTGGTTATTGTTAGGCAACGAAATTTCAAAAATAAAATAACCGTTCAGATTCTATTAAGTGTCTCAAAAGTTATCCAAAAAATAATTACTAAAATAATAGCTACCACAAAATACAATTGGCAAACAAACTCATTAACAAATAGACAAATCGACAAATTTTCAAATTCCCCACCCCATGAAATTTTTTATAGATACAGCCAACCTTTCTCAAATTAAAGAAGCTCAGGATCTGGGCGTTTTAGACGGTGTAACCACCAACCCATCGTTAATGGCCAAAGAAGGAATTACCGGTCAGGAGAACATCATAAACCATTACAAAGCCATTTGCGAAATTGCCGAAGGAGATGTGAGTGCCGAGGTTATTGCCACCGATTTTGACACCATGGTGAAGGAAGGCGAAGTGCTTGCCGCTTTAAATCCGAAGATTGTGGTGAAGGTGCCGATGATAAAGGACGGAATTAAGGCTATTAAATATTTTTCCTCTAAAGGCATTAAAACCAATTGTACGCTGGTTTTCTCTGCCGGACAGGCATTGTTAGCCGCCAAAGCGGGAGCTACTTACGTTTCGCCGTTTATTGGCCGGCTGGATGATATTTCTACAGATGGCCTCGGCCTGATATCGGACATTCGGTTGATTTACGACAATTACGGTTACGAAACGCAGATTCTGGCGGCTTCGGTGCGTCACCCGATGCACATTATTGACTGCGCTAAGCTTGGCGCCGATGTGATGACGGGGCCATTGTCAGCCATTATCGCCTTGATGAAACACCCGCTTACAGACATCGGGCTCAGCCAATTCCTGGCTGATCACGCGAAAGCGGCAGGCAAATAATTAGTTTAAAATAACTAAGAGGCTCATTAATTGAGCCTTTTTTGTTAGCCGATGAAGCAGGAAAAAACAATTTTTGGCGGTAAAGATTTTAATGGGCATGCCTGAAGTTTTAGACATTATAATTATTGGAGGCGGCCCCATCGGCTTAGCCTGCGGAATAGAGGCTCAAAAAAATAAACTCTCCTACGTAATTTTGGAGAAAGGATGCCTCGTAAATTCCTTATACCATTACCCGGTTAACATGACTTTTTTCTCTACTTCAGAGAAACTTGAAATCGGCGGCGTTCCCTTCGTATCCAACAACATTAAGCCCACCCGGGCCGAGGCGCTGGAGTATTACCGGCGTGTTGCCGGAAAGTTTAAATTGAATATCCGGCTGTTTGAAAACGTAGAGTCGGCGGACAGGATTGACGATCATTTTAGCGTGAATACATCAAAAGCAGACTATCTGGCGAAAAATATTATTATTTCCACGGGCTTTTACGATATCCCCTGTCCGCTTGATATTCCGGGCGAAGAGCTCAACAAGGTTAAACATTACTACAGCGATCCGCATTTTTATGCGATGCAAAAGGTAGTTGTCGTTGGCTCCAGCAACTCCTCTGTTGATGCGGCTCTGGAAACGTACCGGAAAGGCGCTGAGGTAACCATGGTTATCAGGCGGGAAGAAATTGGCGAGCGGGTAAAATACTGGGTGAGGCCCGATATCATTAACCGGATAAGTGAAGGCAGTATCAAAGCACACTTTCACTCAAATCTCACGGCCATCCGCCCAGGCGAAGTAGAAATACAAACGCCCGAAGGCCCGATCACTATTGCCAACGACTATGTTTTGGCCTTAACGGGCTATCAGCCGGATTTTGGATTTCTGCAGAAAATGGGCATCCGGCTCTCGGCCGATGAATATTCTGTTCCCGAACATAACCCGGAAACGATGGAAACCAACCAGCCCGGAATTTTTTTGGCGGGTGTAATTTGCGGAGGGATGAACACGCACGTTTGGTTTATTGAAAATTCCAGGGAACATGCGCCTAAAATCATCGCTGATATTTTAAGGAAGAAAACAACGTAATTTTCGGCTTAAAGAATCTGATCCATCACTTCGGAAACGGGCTGATTGCTGCTGATTAAAATGCCCTTCACTCCTGCAGCCTCACCTGCCAAAACATCGCGTTCACGGTCGCCAATGTGGTAGGATGCGGCAGCATCAATCTCAAAACGGGCCACCGCTTTTTCAATCATTATGGAGCCCGGCTTACGGCAGAGGCAGTTGCTGTTGTACTCCGGGTGATGCCTGCAAAAATAGATCTCGGCGAATTCAACACCCACCCGTTGATATGTTTCCCGTAGTTTCTGGTGCATTTGCGCAAGTGCATCCTCTGTATACCATTTTTTAGCAAGACCGCCCTGGTTGGTAATAACAATCAACAGATAACCACGATTTTGCAGTTCCAAAAGCGGATTAAAATTATGCGTTAATATTTCAAAATCTTCCACCCGACATACATAATCACCTAACTCCTTGTTCAGCACCCCGTCGCGATCTAAAAAAATTGCTTTATTCCTATTCATAATTTCCCGTTAAAACGCGACAGATTACTGCCGGAATAAATAAAATGTGTTCAAAAAATCTATCTTTAATTCAGCAACCCAAACCAATACATCCATGTCTGAGATAAAAGTTGAAAAAGAATTCAAACCGTATATATCTGCAGAAAGCAGAGTGGCCGAATTTACATTAAAATCAATTTTATTGGGTGCTGTTTTCGGGATTATATTCGGAGCCGCCACCGTTTACCTCGCCTTAAAAGCAGGATTGACCGTTTCGGCATCTATACCCATTGCGGTTCTGGCCATCTCCATCGGTCGTAAATTTTTCAAAACAACCATTTTAGAAAACAACATCATTCAAACTACCGGCTCGGCTGGCGAATCTATAGCCGCAGGCGTTGTGTTTACCCTTCCGGGATTTTTATTCCTCTCGGCCGGCAGCAATGGCGAAAGCTTTTTTTCCTATTGGCCTATTTTCTTTTTAGCCGCTCTGGGCGGGATATTAGGAACGCTGATGATGATCCCGCTGCGCAAATCGCTAATTATTGATGAACATCATAACCTGCCCTACCCTGAAGGAACGGCATGCGCCTCGGTATTAATTGCCGGCGAAAAGGGCGGCGATTTTGCTAAAACAGCCTATTACGGTCTGGCTTTTGCGTTTGCCTACGCCATCTTGCAAAAAGTATTTCATGTAATTGCCGAAACGCCCGCCTGGGTAACGCAGCAGAGCAACCGGTATTTTCCCTCGGCCACCGTTAACGGAGAAATAACACCCGAATACATGGGCGTGGGTTATATCATCGGACCAAAAATTGCCGGAGTTTTGGTAGCAGGCGGGGTGCTTGCCTGGCTCGGTCTGATCCCTCTTTTAGCTTCACTTGTTCCGGCAGAAACAACTTCTTTACAATTAATTAAGCTGGGCTATCTGAAAGATTTGTTAACTCCCGGCGGCCCGGGAGGCTGGAACCCTGGCACCGGTAATTTTACCGATTATGCGGCTGCTTTATACCGGGCCTACATCCGGCAGATTGGTGCCGGAGCTGTGGCCGCGGGCGGCTTCATCACTCTCATCAAAACTATCCCAACCATAGTCGCCTCTTTTAAATCCAGCCTGGCCTCGATTAATAAAACCGAAGATCAGAAGAAGGCCGTTAAACGTACCGAAAACGATCTTTCCTTTACCACCGTAATTTTCGGCAGTATCGCTTTAATTGTGCTGATGGTAATTTTACCTCAAATACCCGGCGATTCTGTATTGAACAAATTATTGATCGGCGTGCTGATTATCATTTTCGGATTCTTTTTTGTAACCGTTTCCAGCCGCATTGTCGGGCTGATCGGCTCCTCATCAAACCCTATTTCGGGCATGACCATTGCCACCCTGATGGGCACCTGTCTGGTTTTTATCAGCGTAGGCTGGACCGGCGAATTGTATGAGCCCATGGCTCTGGTGGTTGGAAG
>JBGTBV010000102.1:0-1614 GCA_041749185.1 Daejeonella sp.
TATTTGCGTGCTGTCTCCGGCGCTCTGCCTTTTTCTAAACGCAAATTCAAAAACGCTGATGGGTGGCTATGTTTTTGATAATGAATTGATCGTGGTAAACGGGCTGATAACGTTTATTGGTTTATTGCTCATCAGCAAACCAACCTCCGCCAAAACCCAATACTAACAATTTATTTTACGGTGATTTATGACTAGTGACGAGAAAATAAGAAATGCCTTTGAAAATAAAAACTGGCAGGAAATAAAAGTAACAGACTCCTGGCAGATATTTAAAATCATGGCCGAATTTGTTGATGGCTTTGAAAAGCTGGCCCGTATCGGGCCCTGTGTATCCATATTCGGCTCGGCCCGAACCCACAACGATAACCCCTATTACAAATTAGCCGAAGATTGTGCCCGCTTGCTAACCGAACGCGGCTACGGCGTAATTTCTGGCGGCGGGCCAGGCATTATGGAAGCGGCCAACAAAGGGGCCTACGAAGCTGGTGGGAAATCGGTAGGGTTAAATATCGAACTGCCCTTTGAGCAGTTTCACAATAAATATATAGACCGCGATAAAATTCTGGAGTTTGATTATTTCTTTATCCGCAAGGTGATGTTTATGAAATACTCGCAGGGATTTATTGTGCTGCCTGGCGGTTTTGGCACCATGGACGAGATGTTTGAGGCGCTTACGCTGATACAAACCGGAAAAGTCGCCCGTTTCCCCATAGTATTGGTAGGTACCGAATATTGGAAAGGCTTAATGGATTGGGTAAAAAACACCATGCTGGCCGACCAGAAAAATATCAACGAAGAAGATCTAAACCTTTTCCGGATGGTTGATACTGCCGAAGAAGCCGCAGAACATATTTTCAGATTTTACGACAAGTATGTGCTCAAGCCAAACTTCTAATTGTCAAAAAGTGCGTTTTTATAGTTCTTCCGCCTTTAACAGCTTATCGGTTCCCAGGTATTGATCGCCCTTTACCAGAAACCATTTGCGCACTTTGGGAATTTTCATGCCGTCTACCTCAACAATTTCATCAAGCAAAACGTATTCTCCTTCTGCAGAGCCCGGACTAAACATAAACCGGTATGCCTGCATCGCTGAGGTTTCGGGGTCCGTAGAAAAGGTCCAGACTTCTTCGCCCATTTCCGGCTTATACGTAACGCCCAGTGTTTGATAGGTTTTCCCTTTAAATACCTCCGATCTAATAGTCTGATCAATAATTGCTCCCTCGTCCTGAAGCTTCATGGGCAAGCCGTACAGGTACATGTAAAAGCTGTGCAGAAACTTGACACTTTTAGAATTCAGGTCGTATTTTTCCCGATCCGCCACGCTAATTACCGAGTCGCCGTTAATCTTAAAAAACTCTTTCCCTTTAGAAACACCCTTTTCAATATTCTTCCCATCCGGGTGGGATATATGGGCAAAATAATCTTCAGTATTATCAATCTTGAGCTCAAAAAAACTTTCCACGCCTGCGGTATCCGTACTGCTTAAAAATAAATGGGTTTTCAACGTGTTCCACTGCTTACCGGGATCGTGGAAAGCGATTGATTTCTCAAGCAGCTCCGGGCCACTTTTGGGCGCCCCGTTTTGGCAGGCGGTCAGCACCAGGCAAAAAAGAA
>JBGTBV010000103.1:0-1557 GCA_041749185.1 Daejeonella sp.
GATGATGGATGAAATGGGCGATGTGTAAGGGCATGGCGGATATTTGTCCACTGTTGAATAAAGTCATTTAGTTCGGGAGTGAAATACCGAATGGCAAATTTGTCCCAGATGTAGTCTTCAGCAACTCCAGTTGGGTGGATCATGTCCTCCTTGTAAAACCGGTAATCACGCAAGTCATCCATCATCATTTCATACGCCGGAAAGTATTCGACTGCAGGAAATTTTTCAGAAAGCGTAAAACAGGCTGTTCGTAATATTGACTTGCTGACGCTGTTAAGCTCGAGCGTATCCTTAATATGTCTAACAGGACTTACCGTAAGAATGATCCTGAGTTGCGGGTTTATTTTTAACAAACTGGTATAGATACTTTCGAACGATTCGATGATATCCTGTTCTTTTAACAAAGCCTTGGAGAAAAGCTGCCCTGGCATCTTATGGCAATTTGCAACGATCTCACCGGTGTCGTTCCGCTCGTATACCCATGCCGTTCCGAAAGTGATGATCAACCATTCTGCCTGACTTAAGAAATAGTGGGAGGCACCGATAATTTCTTTGAGGTCGACCTGCAGTTTCTCCGCTTCCATAGACGATATTTCCGAATGGAAATCATAGTTTAGGTGAATATCCTGATGTTGAAGAAAGCTATGTTGGGGAGGTGATTCATTAAAAATGGTGTACCGAAGGGCCTTGTGAATGGAGTAGGGGTTGTAGAGTACGCCGAAGGGATTTGGAGCGACCTTCAATTTATTCAACTGGAGCCGGGAACCAATTGTATCGGCAAAACAGGACCCAATCGTCAAAATTTTATCAGAAATGCCCATTTTGACTGTTGATGTACCTGGGCTAACGACTGTTCGAAAGTGATTCATAAAAATAATGTTTCCGCAAACACTTGAAAATTTCGCGCTTTTTGAGATACTTTAGCCTTTGATTCAAACAAGATCAAAACCAAATCAAAATTATGAATAACGACCTTACCGCCTTTGAAAAGATTCCGGTAAAAATCTTTAACTCTTCTGAAGAGGGATCATCCTACATCGCAAAGGAAATTGCAGCCCTAATCAGGACCCGTCAAAAGGAAAACAAACCTTGTGTACTGGGATTAGCTACCGGCTCATCTCCGACCCGTTTGTATGCTGAATTAGTAAAGATGCATCAAAAGGAAGGACTAAGTTTTAAAAATGTACACACATTCAATCTGGATGAATATTTTCCTATGCAGCCGGAAGCGTTGCAAAGCTATGTCCGGTTCATGCGTGAACACTTGTTTGATCACATGGATATACCCAAGAAAAACATTCATATTCCCGATGGAACGGTCGCCAAGGAAGATGTCTCCGAGTTTTGTCGTAGCTACGAAGAGAAAATTGACAAACTAGGAGGGTTAGATATTCAGATTCTCGGTATTGGCCGCACCGGTCATATTGGTTTTAACGAACCAGGTTCATCAGAGAAGTCCCTGACTCGTCTCGTATCACTCGATCAGGTAACACGGATTGACGCTGCAAGTGATTTCTTCGGCGAAGAGAATGTTCCGCGGAAAGCAATCACTATGGG
>JBGTBV010000104.1:0-9044 GCA_041749185.1 Daejeonella sp.
TCCATAGGTTTTTCAACCCGCACTTCTACATCCAATCTTTCCCCTTCGGAGATTTTTCGGATTTCCTGCTCGCCCTGGCCGGCACTTTCATTATCGCTATCCCAGGCGTAAATAAAACCGACCGTGCCATCTGTGCCCGAAAAACTTTTTCTCATAGCAGGATCTATGCGCACCCAATTACTATAGTTGTCTTGATTTTTGAGGTGTTTTATATAATTGAAAACTTCCGAACTGGGTTTATTGATAGTTATTTGCCGCTCAATGGCATAATCGTTTTTAACAAAGGCGGCTATTATCAGGGGCACCGCAATGAGGATTGCCAAAACGATTAAAATGATTTTTATTGCTTTCATAAGTGCTGTTTTTAGGACTTTCAACCTAAAGTTAATTATTTCGTCAGGAAAAGTTTAGAATAATTCTCTACATATATTCCGTTCCGGGGTAACCAGAAAGCCTTCTGTGAAGTGCGATCTGGCCGATGCAATTTGCTTCGCGATAAGTCATAAAAGTGATGAGATCATAATGGCTCATGGTTTCACCGGGAATCATTTCAAATTGAGTTTATCTTCTGTCGCGTGCATCAGGGCATCCGAAAAGTAAGACTAATCATTTCCCAGTCCTTTTTAAATTTTGACAAAAAGAACTTGCAGATGCGCCAATAAGAAAGCTCAAGAAATTTATTGAGCAAAATTTTCAGGAAAAAATTATGGTTGACCAGTTAGCCGAATGTTTGCCATTGGCCGGCGAAACCTTGAAAGGCGGTTAAAAAAAGCAGCCAGCAATCCCGTGCTTGAATATATACAGAGGGTAAAAATAGAAGTTGCTAAAATGAGCCTCGAATCATCTCGTGACAACGTAAACCAGGTGATGTTTAAGGTGGGTTATACCGGTACGAAAGCCTTCCGCACGGTTTTTAAGAAGGTTACCGGTTTTTCTCCCATTGAATTTCGTCACAAATACAGCGAGCAAACGAGTGCATAAAAATGTATACCTCGGTATTCAGGCCGATTTGTTTTTAAGAACAGTTTCTTATTTCTTCTTACCGGGGTTTTTAGCTGTCGCGATTTCTTTTGTTTTTCCCTGCTGCTGCTGGCGCATATAATCTTCCATTCGTTTTTGGAAACCGCTTGTCTTTTTTTCTGAAGCAGGTTTCTTTTTATTTTCCTGTATGCGGGCATGAATTTTCTCGTCGTTCACCAGCATACGGATGAAATATTGCTGCGCAAATGACATCATATTGGCCAGAAAATAATAATAATTTAAGCCAGCCGGGTAACTATTCAATACTCCGAAGAAAATAACAGGAGTGATGTAACCAATGTATTTCATCTGACCCGTTGCGCCCGAAACCTGATTGTTAAAATAGGTATAGATAAGGGTAGATATAGTCATCAGAATACACATTAAACTGATGTGGTTTCCCAAAAAAGGAAGGGTAAAGCCGAGATTGAAGAATGCATCGTAGGTTGAAAGGTCATTCATCCAAAGGAAACTTTCTCCTCTAAGCTCAAAGAGATTCGGAAAGAAAAAGAAAAAAGCCATGATGATTGGCAATTGCAGTAACATCGGCAGGCAGCCGCCCAGGGGATTAACGCCAGCTTTTTTGTACAACTTCAAATATTCCTGTTGCAGCAACGTGGGGTTATCATCTCCAACCTTTCCTTTTATCTCATCCATTTCGGGTTTCAAAACCCGCATCTTGGCCATTGAAAGATAAGATTTGTAGGTAAGGGGCAATAAAGCCGTTTTCAGTAAAATGGTTAAAACCAAAATGATCAGACCATATCCCCAGTTGAAACTCTCCAGAAAGTTAAAAACCGGTAAAACTATCCAACGGTTTATGTAAGGCAGCGGCCAATAGCCCAAATCAATTTGTTTATCAATATTGTAACCTAAATCTTCTAAAATACTGAGCTTGTTGGGCCCGAAATAAAATTCCATCGGGTATGCAGCATCCTTTCCGTTAAACGGAAGCTGCATAGTGGCCTTAAAAGTTTTAACGACATTGTTATTGGTAGAAGTGCTTACGGCCACAGAACCGCCAGAAAAGCCGTTCTTCGCAATTAAAACATTCGAAAAGAAATGTTGCTTAAAGGAAACCCATTGAATTTTTCCTTCATTCAATTCTTTCAACTCAGTTTCGCTTACGCTGAGTTCATCTACATCGCCATCAGCCGGCTTAAAATAAGTAGTTGAATAACGTTGCTCATTTACAATATCTTTTTCTTTTTGCTTAAGAACGGCTTCCCAGTTTAGCAAAAGCTGTTTGTTGGGAGTGGAAATTACATCATCCATGCCGCGGGTTACAATAGAAAAACCCACCTGATAACTATCTGCTCTTAGCGAATAAACGTAATCTATGTACTTGCCATCTACATAGCTTAAACGCATGGTTACCGCACCCGAATCTTTACCCGATACATTAACTGCGGCTGCTGAAGAGGCAAAATAGAGATCGTTGGTATTCACGTTTCTGCCGCCGGCACCAAACTGCAAACCAAACTTGTTGTCTTCGCCTTCAAACATCACCAGCGGTTTCTGGTCATAGGTCTGATACTTTTTAAGTAAAACCGAAGATATCCGACCTCCTTTTGGGCTGATGGTAACCTTAATTAATTGATTTTGAAGCGTTACCGGCTGGTTGTTTCCGCTTCTGGCCTGACCGAAAGGCCCGGTAAATAATGTTGAATCAATAACCGGTTTAGCCGCAATCACCACCGTGTCTGATGGCTGTTTAGCGGGAGTTTTATTAGTTGCTTTCGCTAAGGAGTCCTGAAGTAAAGTTTCTTTTTTTATTTCCGTCTCAGACGGTTTAAGAAAGTAAGTAGAACCTACTAAAATAATCAGGATCAGGAAAAGTCCTGTAAACGTATTTCTATCCATTTTAATAATTGGTGTTGCAGAAAGGCTTGCTTACTTCTTTTTTGAGTGGTTTAGCGAAGCGGCGACAAAGTTAACAAAAAGCGGGTGCGGATTATCAACCGTTGATTTTAATTCGGGATGAAATTGACCGGCGATAAAGAAGGGATGATTTTTAAGTTCAATTATTTCTACCAGATTGTTTTCAGGATTTATGCCCGATGCGATCATTCCGGCCTGTTCAAATTGCTCCAAATATTTATTATTAAACTCGTAACGATGACGGTGCCTTTCGTTAATGCGACTTTTATTATAGATCGCCGCGGCCTTGCTTCCCTTCTTTAAATCGCAGGAATAGGAGCCCAGACGCATCGTTCCGCCCTTATTTTTAATCTTTTTTTGCTCCTCCATCATCGAAATCACCGGAAATTTGGTGTGCTCATCCATCTCGGTACTCTGAGCTAATTCCATTCCCAATACGTTGCGACCAAATTCAACTACTGCACACTGCATGCCCAAACAAATTCCAAAAAATGGAATGCCGCTTTCGCGAACAAACTTAATGGCTTCTACTTTTCCGTCAATCCCCCTGCTACCAAAGCCAGGTGCCACCAAAACGCCGTCGAGATTTTTTAATTTTTCGGCCACATTTTCTGTGGTTATACTCTCAGAGTGAATACATTTTACAATTACCCGGCATTCATTCTTTGCCCCGGCATGTATAAATGCTTCTGTTATAGACTTGTAAGCATCTGGAAGTTCTACGTATTTTCCAACTAAGCCCACCTTAATTTCGTTTGTTGGGTTTTTAAGCCGTCCCAGAAAATCTTTCCAGCTTTCCAGGTCGGGCTCGCTTTTATGAGGCAATTTCAATTTCGTTAAAACGGTGCGGTCAAGCTGTTCCTTAAGCATTAATAAAGGCACGTCGTAAATTGTAGAAGCATCAATAGACTCTACTACTGCGTTGATGTTTACGTTACAAAACTGGGCTATCTTCCGTCTTATCTCCTGAGATATGTGGTGCTCAGTCCTGCAAACCAAAATATCCGGCTGAATGCCGTATTCCAGCAGCATTTTAACTGAGTGCTGAGTGGGTTTGGTTTTTAACTCGCCGGCAGCGGCAAGGTAGGGAACCAAGGTGAGGTGTATAACCAATGAATTACCGGAGCCTAATTCCCAGCGCAACTGCCTAACTGATTCTATATAAGGCAAAGATTCTATATCGCCAACGGTGCCGCCGAGTTCTGTTATCACGATATCAAACTGCCCGTCTTCTCCCAGGATGAGCATGTTGCGTTTAATCTCATCTGTAATATGCGGCACAACCTGCACCGTTTTCCCCAAATATGCACCCTCGCGTTCTTTATTAATTACGTTCTGGTAAATGCGGCCCGTTGTAATATTGTTGGCTTGCGAGGTTGGGACATTTAGAAACCGTTCGTAATGTCCCAGATCTAAATCAGTCTCTGCACCATCCTCGGTTACATAGCATTCGCCATGCTCATACGGATTAAGAGTTCCGGGATCAATATTGATATATGGATCAAACTTTTGAATGGTTACGCGGTAGCCGCGAGATTGCAGAAGTTTCGCTAAAGAAGCGGAAATAATACCTTTCCCTAACGACGAAGTAACGCCGCCCGTAACAAAAATGTATTTGGTCATGATGAATAAGGAATTTGTTGAGAATTTTACCGGGAAAAGCCTGAGCTTTTCTGACGATAAAAACATCGCTTGTACGGGATTCAAAAGTACAGTTTTTTTACAGAGTGGCTCTGTTTGTGGAGAAAATAACGGTCTGTGGAAAAACGAAGGGAAGTTTTTTAAAATCCAAAAAGCCCCGAAGCGGGGCTTTTTGAAAAAAAAATACACAATTTATATTTGGTTGGGCTTAGGTTTTTTAAGCGATGTCTTTAGAATTTGATTAGCTAAAAAGCTGTTTAATCATCATTATGAAGAAAAGAATCGCAATAAAGGTATCGGCATATTTAAGTGCATTTTTTCTCGAAGGAAACTTGTAGTGCTTAATGGCTGAGTAATTAAGGATTTTATTCATAACGGAGCGGGTTTAGGTGCCTATGCAAACAACATTGCAAAGCAGATGCCAAATAACTTGATCGTTTAAATAAAAAATAGCCACACGCAAAAACATTCCTTTTAAAATTCTGCAAAATTGATTCCGTTCGAAACGAATTCAATCTGCCGGAAGATAAATTGTATAACCGCCCGCCGAAAATATCCATAACCTTGTAACAACCAACACGTAAACTTGCCATCCGCAGTGCGGCGTAGCAGTATTACCAATCAATTTGACTAATTTTACAGACAACACTTCATTTTACTTTTATTTATTTTGACATTTAAAGATTTTAATTTTAATCCACAGCTTTTTGAAGGGTTAGAAAGCATGGGTTACACCTCCCCAACACCAATACAGGAACAAGCCATACCAATTATCCTGCAAAACAAAGACCTTATCGCCTGTGCGCAAACCGGAACTGGAAAAACGGCATCGTACCTGTTGCCGCTTTTACAACACATTAGTGTTAGCGAGCGGAAGCATACCAGTGCCTTAATATTAGCTCCAACTCGCGAACTGGCTCAGCAGATAGATCAGCAGGTTGAGGGTTTGGCCTATTTTGCAGGTATCAGCTCTATAGCTGTGTATGGCGGTGGAGATGGCATGGCTTATGAACAACAACGGCGGGCCATGGTTGATGGTGTAGATATTATCATTGCTACCCCGGGTCGTTTAATAGCGCATCTGGCTTCGGGCGTGATCAAACTTTCGCATTTGAATTTTCTGGTGCTTGATGAAGCTGACCGGATGCTCGACATGGGGTTTTATGAGGATTTACTTCGCATTATAAGCTTTCTGCCAGAAAAACGGCAAACACTATTATTCTCGGCCACCATGCCCGGCAACATCCGGAAATTGGCCAATACAATTTTAAACCAGCCAGAGCAGATTAATATTGCGTTATCACAACCCGCGGCCGGAATTCTTCAGCAGGTTTGTATGGTGCACGATCATCAAAAAATCAAGTTGCTTTCCGGATTGTTAAAAAACGGCGAACATCCTTGCGTGTTGATATTCGCTTCCCGTAAGGAAACGGTTAAAGAATTGAACAGAACGCTAAAGCGCGAAGGGATTAAAGCGGAAGCTTTTCATTCTGATTTGGAACAACCCGAACGGGAAGAAATTCTCAGACGTTTTAAATCCCGGGCATTGCCCGTAATTATCGGAACCGATGTGCTCAGCCGGGGAATTGATGTAGAAGGAATAAACCTGGTAATTAATTACGACGTGCCGCCAGATCCGGAAGATTACATACACCGGATTGGCCGGACAGCCCGTGCAGATACCACCGGAACCGCAATTACTTTTGTAAATGAACGCGATCAACGCAAATTTTCTTACATCGAAAACCTGATCGGGCGTGAGATTGCCCGGATCACTTTACCGGACGAGTTGGGAGAGGGCCCGGTTTATGCACCGGAAATTAAGCGCAAAAGCAGCTTCGCTGGAAAGAAATCCTGGAAAGGGAAAAAAGCCAGGGCATAGCTTCAAACCGTGGAATTCGTTATTTGTTAAACCCCTTCAGCTTATCAGGAAATGAGAACCGGATTTTAATCGGATGTTGAAATGGAAAGCATTGAAAATGATTTCTTAAAAATTTGTGTAAAAAGCAAGGGGGCAGAACTTGCTTCGATTTTTAACAAGAATATTTCTGTGGAATTATTGTGGCAGGCAGACCCCGAAATTTGGCCCTGGCACGCTCCAAATCTGTTTCCGGTTGTTGGTGGCTGCATTAATAATCAAATTCTGATAAACAAGAAGTCGTATAAGATGCTGCGCCATGGCTTTGCCAGAAATACTGAATTTTTATTAATTGACCGGGGTCCCAGTTACTTAAAATTCGCTTTAAGCGATGAAATTGAAAATCTTAGAAATTACCCGTTTAAATATTCGTTCCAAATTATCTACGAGCTGGTGGATCGGGCAATCCGAATTATTTTCAAGGTGATTAATTACGATGAGCAACCGGTCTACTTTTCGGTAGGCGCTCATCCGGCGTTTAATGTTCCGTTTTTCGCGGATGAAAATCTGGAAGCGTATTTCCTTGAGTTTGAAAAAGACGAGCCGCTAATCAGAGATTGTTTATCTACCGATGGCTTTTTTAACGGTAAGACCGGGGAAGTGAACCGGGCAGAGAACCGGTTGTCTTTGACCGCAGATATGTTCGCAAATGATGCGCTGGTTTTCAAAAACCTGAAATCGCGTAAGGTGAGTTTGAAAAGCAAATTGCATAATCATCGTATTTCCATTAGTTATCCCAACTTCAACTATTTAGGTATTTGGGCGAAACCCGGTGCTCCGTTTATTTGTTTAGAGCCCTGGATAGGGTGTGCCGACACCGAAGGACCTGGTGTTGAACTCAGCGAAAAAGAGGGGATAAAAAAACTCGACCCGGGTCATGTTTTTGAAGTGGATTTTAAGATAGAGGTCCATTAATTTGCACCAATCGGACGAGGAACTGATCCATCTCATCATCCAACAAAATATTCATTTTCCATCCGCTTTCCCCGGCTATTTCCCCCAGTAGTTCTTTATCGGCATAAAGCCATTTAAACCAGGCTCCAAAATTACCTTTGTACTTGTAGCGGTAAGATATTTCGCCGTAATAATTTTCAGCAGGACGCGGTAAATCTTTGTACAGATAGGCGATGTCGGACGAGTCGAAAAGCAGCTGCCCCCCGGGCTTTATAAGTTTTTTGCTGAAGGCTAAAAATTCGCGTAAGCCTTCAACTGTTTGACAAAGTCCGATCCCGTTCATGAGTAAAAGCACCGTATCAAATTTCGCCTGGCCAAAATCATGGCTAAAGATATTACTGTTGATTATGCTGCGAACCCCGCGATCGGCCATAATATCGCAGGCCCCTGCGGATATTTCCAACGCGGTAACCTCAATGCTCCTGTTTTGCAAAACCAAGGCATGACTGCCCACACCCGCACCAATATCTAAAACATGACCCCGGCAATGGCTGAGTGCTAACAATTCGAGATCGGGCATTTGATGTTCATCTCTGAAAAACACTGTTAAGGGCATTTCTTCGGGCGCACCGTAATTATTATACAACCACAGTTTTGATTTCTTGTGGCGGTAAAAATAATCTGCTAATGCTTCTCCGAAAATTTCCATCCTGTATTTGTAATGAATAAAGAATTTGAATGATTGGCTTATGTTTTAATCATAAACCTGATCAACGTTGAAAATTTAAATTTTATAAAGTGAAACATTCCGGCTAACAAATACGAAAAAGTTCAAACCGGTTTATCAACGGTTAAACGATATTTCAATGCATTTCGGTAAGATAATAAAAAGCGCAGCTTATGCTAACGGACTTTCGGCAGCCGAATTCGCCGCTTTATTGTCCATTTCCGAATCGAGGTTATTAAATCTTTATGAGCAGCGGGAGTGGACGACGGGATACATAAAGCTGGTCTCCGAGGTTTTAAACCACGATTTTTGCAGGCACCTTAATAAAGGTTATTCTGTTAATTTTTTTAACGAAGATGGACAGCAGCCGCTTGAGGAGATTCAATTAAGAATACGCTATCCGAAGGGGAAAGATTTTTTGTTGAAAACATGGCTTCATAAGATAACGCTCATCGCGAAAGCGATAGGGCTGCAGGTTAGAGAATGATTTGGTTAGTTGGTTATAAATTGGTGAAGAGAGAGGTGCATTTTTAGCGCCTCTTTTTTTTTGACATTTCTTATATTTAAGTAAGCAAAAAATGTTTTTCACTATAAACTTAAGCAATATGAAAACCTTGTTAAAAATTTCAACAGCCCTGATGATAATTCTCCCGTTATCATCACTTTATGCCCAGACAGATAAGCAGGCAGCAGAACAGAAAGCTTGGATGGAATACATGACGCCTGGGACTGCGCACAAAATGATGGCGGAATCAAACGGCGAATGGCAGGAGGAAATGACCATGTGGATGGAACCCGGCGCCGAACCTATTAAAAGCACGGCCACTGCCATGAATACCATGATGATGGACGGCCGGTATCAGCATTCGGTACACACGGGTAATATTATGGGAATGCCATTTGAAGGAGTAAGTGTTACCGGTTTTGATAATGCCAAACAGGTGTTTGTAAACAGTTGGATTG
>JBGTBV010000105.1:0-1647 GCA_041749185.1 Daejeonella sp.
AAAGCTTTTTGCCATAGCTTTTGATCGTTAAGCGTGGCATAAAATTCATCCAGATACTTAACCGTACTTTTTACATACTTTGGATCCAGTAAACTGCATTCTTCATACAGCCGGTAAATGTCTCGCTGCAAATCAAGAAAATCAGCAACCACCGTTGAAAATGCGTTCATATCTTGCACGCAATTGCCACGATAGAGCCGCTGACGTACCGAACTGATCTTGAGCATTTCGGCGGGATGTGCATAGCTTGTTCCAACAATTCCGGCATGGTCAAAATCATAAGGAACGGCGACTGGAACCGCTGAAGAATCTTTGGCCACAAGCTTAATATTGTGCATAAATTGTACAGACCAATCGGTGTTGCCAATGAGATATTGAAATACCGCCGTCTTTAAAAAAAGGTCTGCTTGCAGATGTTCCGGTCGCAATTGCCGGGTAAGGGCGATGGATTTATTGCGTTTGGCCATTTGATTTTCCTCTTCAAGTAAAATTCCGTAAAGCGTAGCACCCGGCTTTTTGTTTCTGGTATCCTGCAAAGTTACCTTCACCAGCCTGGCCTTAAAACTAAAGTGCGTTATCAAATTATAAATCTTATAAACCAGCCATTCCCTAATCACGTATTCTTCCTGGCGGCACGGCATCACCAGCTTCAGTTTTTTCTGATCCCGGAAAGTTGAGGATTGGTAAGCTTCGCCTTTGGGAAACTGGAGCAATAGCGGAGGGTAAATACAGTTTTCACGCAACCGCCTGAAATGTCCTCTGGTTTTTACATTTACCGGGAGAGTCGCCTCCCGGTCGTCGTCCATCAGGTAACTAAGTTCAAGCGGAAAGACTGTGGGCGTATCTGTGCGATCGTTCAACAATTCGCGTAAGTTGCCCCGCAGGGTAATAGACAGCACGCTGTCTGATTGAAAAAGTTTAAGTTCTGAGGACGGTTTTTTTTTCGCTGTCGCGGAAGACTGCGTTTGCGATGATGCCGCCGATGCCAACAAAAGCAAATTGCAGAGAATGCTGACAAAGAAAATTTTCCGATAAATATTCATTTTGATCTGTTTTGGAGGAAACAATTTTTGCCGGTTTAAGCATCGTAACTGTTGAGGCGGCTTTTAACGGAAGGAAAATCTTCATCAATTTACAAAATGCGCCGCTAAAAGCCGAGTAACTTAATTTTTAATCGCATTTATCTGACAGGGCCTTATTTGGATAAATAGCGGAAGGCAAATTTTCTTTAGTTTGAAGGGAACCGGTGTCTCGGCGGCGTTGCCCTGTCAGCGGATTGGTTATCTGATCTTTTTTCTCGAAATTCGTTTGCCGGTGAGCGGTAAGATCATTAAATCAATCATCTAATGCCCGAGGAATACATCCAAAATGATCCATCCGCATCCGGGCAAACCGAGGAAGAAAATAATCTTGCTTTGGCCGATAAAACAGAAGGACGACTTCAGCCAGAAGAAAGCAAAACTTCAGTAAAAGAAAATCCTTTGGCAACCACTTCCAGTCCGGGCAACCGACAGAAAAATAAAAAACGCCCCGATCGCGGTATCGAAACGATGTTCAGGATCAGTTCCAACAATCATCAGGCTTTAAGCCAGATGGCTGATAACAAAGCGCACATCATGATCACCGTAAATTCAATCATTATCTCGG
>JBGTBV010000106.1:0-3365 GCA_041749185.1 Daejeonella sp.
GTCTTACCGATTGGGTCTTCCTTGCCGAAATACTTACCTGCTATCTTTCGGGAGATAACGATGGTGTTTGGTGCTAATAGAACATTCTTCGGATCGCCTTTTAACAGTGGGAGTGTAAAAACCTCAAAAATATTAGAATCAGCATAAACAAGCGCATCTTCCCTGAATGATTTATCTCTATAGTTGATCCTCGGAAATCCACCAACGCGAAGCCGGGTTGCTGCCTGCACCTCCGGGTAATCGGCCTGTAGAGTTTGGGCAACCGGTGGCATCACGTGCGCTTCGTTCATTTTTTGACCCTGTACCGAACCTTTGAAAACTACCCGCACAATACGGTCTGCTTTCTCATTAAAACGGTCATAACTCAGCTCATTTTTTACATACAGCATAATAACCATACAGGTTGCCATGCCGATGGTAAGCCCCAGTATATTAATGGCTGAAAAGAGTTTATGCCTTTTCAGGTTACGGATGGCGATTTTTATGTTTGTTTTAATCATGACGGTAAGGATGAGGTATCGGCAGTCAGCTATCCGCTTCAAAACCTGTTTGCATTGAAATGTGTGGAATTCTCTGATATTTATCTTTTTAACATCTTTATGTCTACATCTGAATGCTAAGCGTCAAAGGCTGATCGCTGAGCCAGTAGCAAAAACCTACTCCGTTCTTAAATTTTTAACAGGATTCGCCATTGCCGCTTTAAAGGCCTGAAAACCGATGGTCACAGCGGCAATCACCACCGTGAGTATACCCGCCAGAATAAACATCCACCAGCCGATGCTGGTTCTGTAAGTAAAATCTTGCAGCCATTTGTTCATCGCCCACCAGGCTAACGGCCATGCTAACAGGTTTGCGATCAGCACCAGCTTGAGAAAATCTTTAGAAAGCAGGCCGATAATATTGGATACCGAGGCGCCAAGTACTTTGCGGATGCCGATTTCTTTGCGGCGTTGCTCTGCCATATAAGTAATCAACCCGAATAAACCAAGGCAGGCAATAAAGATAGCCAGCACAGAAAAAGTGATTGCCACCTGACCCACCCGCTGCTCGGCCCGGTACATATTATCAAAAGCCTCATTCATAAAACGATAACTAAATGGCATACCAGGAACCATACTTTTCCATTTCGATTCTACCTGTTTTACCAGTGACTGCATGCTCCCGCTGCTGACTTTAAAAGAGGCAAGTCCTGCCTGAAATTTATTTAATCGTAAGCCAAGCGGAAAAATATTTTGCTTTAATGATTCGTAGTGAAAGTTCTTTACTACGCCTATTATGGTATAACTAACCAGATCATTGGATGTGGCGGTTTGAAAATTGGTGTATATTTTTTTACCGATCGGATTATCGTATCCCAGCACTTTTACCGCCGTTTCATTCAGTATGATGGCTGTAGAATCAGAACCGAAATCTTTCGAAAAATCTCTGCCTTTGATGATTTCCATTCCCAGCGTTTTTACATAATCATAGTCAATATCCCAGGCCTGCATGGAAAGTGCGTTATCCTGATCCATTACCGCATCTTTCGAAAAACTATTGTCACTTCTTGATGAAGCAACCGGAAGAAAAGAACTGAGCGTACCCTGGCTTACACCCGGGATGCCGAGAATTTCATTTTTAAAAGATTCTGTGTTTTTACCAAGAGCGCCGGTACCGTTAATAATCAATATCTGATCTTTGTTGAAACCCAGGTTGGTAGTTTGTATGTAGTTAAGCTGCTTATAAATAACCACCGTGCCAATGATGAAAAGTATAGACATGAAAAATTGAAATACAACCAATCCGCTGCGTAATGTATTTTTTTTAAACCCCGAACTGCCTTTTCCGCTTAATACAGTAACAGGCTTAAAATTTGAAAGAAAAAATGCAGGATAAATCCCGGCCAGAATACCGACTATAAATGGCAGCGCCGCCATGAACGGAAATATTTTCGCACTTAAAACATCCTTAAACAGAAGCGACTTTCCAGAAATATCGTTAAGGAACGGCAGGGCAAAATAAGCCACAATAATTGCTACCACCATAGAAATGATGGCCATAGCAGTTGACTCTGCCAAAAACTGGCCGATAAGGTCTTTACGTTCACTTCCCAATACTTTACGGATACCTACTTCTTTGGCTCGGCCAGCGCTTCGTGCGGTAGAAAGGTTCATGAAATTGATGCAGGCAATTAGTAAAATGAATAAAGCAACAGCACTAAAAATATACACATATTGTATGTTGCCGTTGACTCCCAGCTCCGGGAAACGGTCACTATGCAGGTGAATATCTGTAAGAGGCATCAGACTGAAATCAAGCCTATTGCCAGCCTTATAAAAATCGTCCATGCTTTTTAATTGCATAAACTGTTTGGCCTGCGGCAGGATGTATTTATCAATAATCTGGTCAAAATTCTTCTCGAACGCTTTGTAATCCGATCCCTCTTTTAGCAGGATATAGGTTTGAAAATTCATGCTGAGATAATTGCCATAGGGGTAATCCACATTATCCATTGAAAAAATAAAATCAAAATTGAAATGTGAATTATGGGGGATATCTTCTATTATGGCAGTTACTTTATAAGGTGTTTTATCAGCCTCGATAGTTTTGCCGACTGCGTTTGCCTTGCCGAAATATTTTTTTGCCGTTGATTCGGTAATCACCACCGAATGAGGCTCGTTCAGTGCCGTTTTGGTATCTCCTGCAATAACAGGTAAAGTAAAAACATTGAAAATGGTAGAATCCGCATTTGCCACCCGCTCTTCCTCAATGAATACATTTCCCTTTTTTACGAGCATTGACCCGTTTGAAGTGTAGAACCTTACATACTCTTCTACCTGCGGGTAATCTTTTTTAAGCGTCGCTCCCATTGGGTCGCTGGCAACGGCTAACCGGAGCTCATTGCCCCCAAATTTGACATCAGCATCTACCCGGTAAATCCGCTTTGCGTTTTTATTATAACGGTCGTAGCTTAACTCATCAACTACATATAAGGTTATCAGCAGACATACTGCCAGGCCGCATGCCAGTCCAAAAATATTGATAGCAGAATAACCTTTGTTCTTCCACAAATTGCGCATGGCAATTTTAAAATAGTTGCGTATCATGGTGTTTAGCTTTTAGCTGTCAGCAATCGGCTTTCAGCAGGTTTATACTTTTTATGTCAGCTATTAGATTTAAGCTTTCGGCAACCAGGATTTAGGTATCAGCCTTTAGGTTTTAGCATTCCACTTTTCGCGTGTTGGCTGATAGTTGACGGCTAAGCTCACTCCGTTCGTAAACTTTTTACCGGGTTGGCCGATGCCGCTTTAATGGTCTGGAAACTGATGGTGAGCAAAGCAATGAGCAGTGCAATGCCGCCTGCTAAAATAAATGTCCACCAACCG
>JBGTBV010000107.1:0-10348 GCA_041749185.1 Daejeonella sp.
TAATTCCGCCGCGTTTAAAAAGAGATGCCGTAAATTCAAGCAGGAAACCAAGAGGCAGGACCAGCAATAGTGCCAGCAAGACACTTTTTTTATAATGCTTCAGGTCTCGGATGATCTTTCCCTTGTACCCAAAAATGGATAACAGGCTGTGGCACATCCCTATTACACCCAAATGCAGGGAAAAAGACTCGCTTTTTACAATTTCTAAGTTAAGCTCTCCGCAAAGTGTCTTGAGTCTGTTTTTGGTAAAATGAGAAAGATGCCTGGGAATATCCAGGTGCATCCAGTTCTGTTTAGCCAGGCCTGCCTGCAAACTGGAGAAATTTGGTACTTCAAGTACCAGCAAGCCTTCAGCTTTTAAATTTCCTGCGATCAAATTTTGCAGCAGTGTTTTTGGCTGCGGCAAATGCTCTAAAACATGAAAGAGTGTAATTACATCAAACTTTTCCGCGGCAAGCGCACCATCATCATATACTTTACGGATAATTTTTAAACCCAGCTTCGCTTCCGCGAAATCTGCCCGTTTTTTGGCAGTTTCAACTCCTAAAACCCGGAAACCCTTTGCCCTGCCCAGGTTCAGGAAAACACCTTTACCCGAACCGAAATCCAGCAAGGAGGAAGCCCAGGGCACTAAAGACTGAATCCTCTCTAAAACCCGGTTGTATTCAAGGTTCATAATTTTGGCATATACGGAATCACGATTGTCAATTACTTCATAAACATCATCCTCGTACAAACCGTCAGGGAGTATTTCGCAATTAAAACCCGTATAAACATGCGCACATTCAATGCAGTTGTTAACCTGGAAACTTTGACCGGAAACCTGCAGAGTGTAGATGGTAGTTGCGTTTACAGAATGGCAGATGGGGCAGGATTTGTTCATCTATGCTATGTTGCTCTTGTCATTTATGGTATTTATAACCGTGTCCGGATGCAGACCGTACAGGCAGGCGGCATAGCCATTTATCGGAAAATCGCAACGCTCATGCAGGTACTGATTGCATTTGCAGGTGTTGGTTTCTAAAATGGTGGCGTTTTTGGAATAGGGCCTGAATTCTACCTGACGAGTAGCACCAAATATAGCGATGATGGGAACATCAAAACAAGAGGCGATGTGCAGAACGCCGGTGTCTACGCCTAAAACCAGATCAGCAACAGAAACAAGAGCCGCCAATTCTCTGATAGTAGTTTTTCCCGCAAATGAGTAAACCGGTCCATTCAATCCGGCTACCATTAATTCAGCATCGCGACGGTCATCTGCCGTACCGGCAATAACTACCGAAAAACCAATTTGACATAAATGCGCAATCACTTCTCTGAAATATTCTGTTGGCCATGATTTTACATCCTTAGACGAATAGGGAGCAATAACAACCAGTTTGTTTGGATAAGGAGCGCCGGTTTCTAAATGCACCTTTTGTTTTAGGGCGCTGAGTTCCTCGGTTTGCAAAAATACCTGCGGTTTTTCAGTCATGCTGATGTTGCCAAAGCAGCTAATCACCTGCCTGCTGCGCTCAACTTCATGAATGGAAACATCGTATCCGGAAGTAAAATTCAACAAGCTGCTGTTGCCGCATCGGGAGTTACTCACCCTGATTTTGGTACGGGTAAGCACACCGAATAAAACCACAAAACGGAGGTCGCCCCTAAAGTCGATAAGCAAATCAATTTTTTCCTTACGGATTAACCTGACCAGACTGAACAATTCTGAAAGCTTTTTTAGGGAAAAATGATTGTTTTTCTTTTGGTGTGCCCAGGGCCAGTTGAAGGTAAAGAGGGTATCAATGCGTGGATCTTTAGAAAAAAGTTGAGAACCCGCCGAATCGGTCAGCAGACAAATCTGCGCTTTTGGGAAGCGTTTTCTGATGGCGGTAAACGCTGGCGAAGTCATTACCACATCGCCAATATGGTCTAAACGCAGCAGCAGAATTTTTTTGGGCGAGATGGTTGACAGATCGGGTTTAACTGAAAATATTCGTGTGGGAAAGTATAAAACCTCTATCGCCGCGTTTACTATCCGCAGCAAAAATCCTTTTCTCTTGTTATGAATAAGCATTGCCGGCTAAATTAATGTGCGCAAATGGCTGATAATTAAATCGGCACAACTTTTCCAACTAAACACCTTTATCCGTTTATTTCCTTCGGCAATAAAACGTTTTCGTAAATGCTCATCAAAGAGCAGTTCATGCATCTTTTCGGTCAGGTCTTCCAGATTATAAGGATCAACCAGCAAAGCCGCACCGCCTGCCACTTCTGGCATGGAACAAATATTAGAGGTGAGCACCGGCACTTTGCTGGCAAAACCTTCGATAATTGGAAATCCAAAACCTTCATGCAGGCTTGGAAAGGCAATTAGTATAGCCCGGCGATACACATTTGGCAGACATTCATCAGGTAAGTAGCCGCAAAAAACAACCTCTGTTTGTATTCCTAACCGGCTGATTAAGTGAGTTATCTGCTTACTCCGATCAGAGTACTTTCCTGAGGCAGGGATACCGGCGATTGCAAGTTTTAGATTGGCAGCCCGCGGATCGGTCGCTTTGATCCGGGCGAAAGCCTCAATCAGCCGCTCGATATTTTTACGGGCTTCAAAAGTTCCGGTAAATAATATGTAATCATGATTTTCCAGGCCCTCGGGTAAGCAATTTTGACTTGTTTGTTGCACCGAATAATCTAAGAAACGATCATCAATACCATTATAGGCAACCACCACTTTGACTGCTTTTAACCGCATCAAATTAATAACTTGTTGCCTGGCAAAATCAGACACGGTAAAAATCAGATCCGCCCGTCTGATTGCGGCCTCAATGAATGGCACGTAATACAGGTAGAACCATAAAGAATTTACATATTGTGGCTGCGCCCGTAAGTTGGCGTCGTGGGCTATCGCTGCCCGTTTACAGGTAGTAAAAAGTGGTGTATTAAACTCGGGCGAGAAAAGAACATCTACTCTTTTTTGATAGCAGATGAAAGGGAGCTGTATATGCACCCAAAAAAATCTTTTTATATGACCGGTAAGTTTAGAAAAAAGGCTTTTTCCGCGTTTAATGGAGTACTCTGGGCGAAGTTCCAAAAGGTCTATTCCGCGGTTCTGTTTAAACTGTTTCAGCAAATTAATTGTAACCCGTCTGGTTCCCGCGTTTTCTAATAAAAGGTGGTGAGTATCTACGGCAAGTTTCATCGGGCTTTTTCTTCCAATTAATTAGAAAAATTAAACTGCATTGGTCAGGGGTAAAGGCCGCAAAAGTACTATTTTTAGTTATTATCGGCAGTTGCTTTAGTTGGGGAGGGCGTTGATTTAATTGATTCTGAGAGGGCATTAAGCAATGGTTGTAGGTTTGGGCCCATGTTTCCTTTTAGAAATTGCGCTACAATCTGAACATACAAAATGCCTTTCAGCAAAAAAACATGATGCGTGCGAAACCACTTTCGGTGATAGTATAGCTTGCTTTTCAACAAATGCCTGAACTTAGTGAGATTGAA
Organism: Daejeonella sp.; assembly: GCA_041749185.1. Taxonomy (GTDB): domain Bacteria; phylum Bacteroidota; class Bacteroidia; order Sphingobacteriales; family Sphingobacteriaceae; genus Daejeonella. The sequence goes on from JBGTBV010000107.1 coordinate 3,484, forward strand.
TTTGCCTGTTGTTTTCTCCGCCAGAGAGCCGCCTTCAAAATGAATGATTTCAGCTTGCGGGATAATAAAACACTGCTGGTTAACACCGGCTAATTTTTTGAAAAGATCTGTCTCTTCATAATATAAAAAGTAGTTCTCATCAAATCCGCCGACGCGGTTAAAGCTTGCTTTGCGGATAAATATATCTGCGCCAACCAAATAATCTACCTGCATCATGTTCTGGGGTGCTGATGCAGCAATGGCAACACGTTGGGCGTAGCTCTTCATGAAAAATCGAAAGCCCAGCCCGGTCATGGCCAACTCCTGCCGTAGCCCCGGGAAATTTCCGTAAGAGTCATTTGGACTCATATCCGGTTTGAAGAGGCTTCCCCCGCAAGCTACGATGTCCGGAACGGAGCTTTCTAAAAAATCGCAGAAAATGCTTATTACATCATTTACAATTAAGGTATCCGGGTTCAAAAAGAAGAGGTAACGACCGCGGGCGCTCCCGGCTGCCGAGTTGTTAGCGCCGGCAAAACCCAGATTCTGATCGGAGAAAATGCAAACCACATTCTCTGGCAAAGCGGCAAGGGCTTTTATTTCTCCTGCCGATGAGCCGTTATCCACCACAATAATCTCCATAGATACTTTGCAGCAATTAGATACTAACGACCTAACCGATTGCAGCAGCAACGCTGAAGTATTGTAATTCACATAGATAACAGAAACCACGGGCCGCATAAAAAATCTGTTTGTAAGAGCAATATTAAATATTATTTTTTTGGGCTAATCTGAACGTATTTCAGCGTGGGATAAAAATTCGTTGCTAACCAGAGTAATGTTATTTTTGCCCGCATTAACCGCAAAAATTCCAGAAATTTATCTATCTAAATGAAAATCGCCATTATTGGCTCCAGAGGCTACCCTTATGTATACAGCGGTTACGAAACGTTTGTTAAAGAACTTGCCGAGCGGCTTGTTTTGAGAGGCGTTAATGTGCATGTATATTGCCATAAGAATCTTTTTAACACCTATCCGCCGCTGGTTAAAGGCATCAATCTTCATTACATCCCAACGATAGAGAAAAAATCGCTCAGTCAGTTGGTGCATTCAACCCTGTGCATGTTGCACACGTTGGGCAAAGGCTACGATGCCCTTCTGGTGGTTAACGCCGCAAACGGTCCGCTGGGAATTATCCCCCGGCTGGCAGGCATAAAAACCCTCATAAATGTTGACGGGATGGAGTGGCTCCGCCCTAAATGGAAGGGGCTGGGAGCGAAATACTTTTACTTCGCCGCGAGAATGGCTACCAAACTTTATGATCTGATTATTACTGATGCCGATGCCATGCGTGCGGTTTACCTGCGGGAATTTAACGCAGATTCTAAAGTGATTGCCTACGGTGCCCCGGATATAAGCAGGCAAAGTTTTTCACTTAATCCGCAGTGGCAATTAGAATCAAACGGTTATTACCTGATTGTAGGGCGACTAATACCCGATAATAACGCAGATCTGATTATCCAAGGTTTTATAAATTCCGGCTCCGGCAAAAAGCTGGTGGTGGTGGGCGATGTGCCATATGCCGATGAATGGGCGTCTAAGCTAAAATCGGTAAAGCATCCAGATTTAATTTTTTTGGGATACGTAACCGCCGCCGAAGAGCTGATGGCTTTGTATCAGCATTGTTTTGTTTACCTGCACGGTCATGAATTTGGCGGAACCAATCCAACCATGTTGAAAGCTATGGCCTGCCAGTGTGCTATTTTGGCTTTAGATACCAGTTTTAACCGGGAGATGCTTCAAAATGGTACCTTTGGCTTATTTTTTGACAAATTGCCCCAATCAGTAACCGAAAAAATGATCTATCTGGAAAACCATTCTGAACACGTTAACCAATTGAAAGAGCAGGTGAGTAAGGCGCTCAGCCAAAAATACAATTGGGAAGCCATTACAGAATCTTATTTAAATGCCATCAAAAGCCTGATCGGGGAGTAGTAGTACAGTTATTTCTATGACCAAACCGTACCAAATCTACAGTGCTGTAAAGTATCTGGTTGACGCTCCGCTGCTTTTCCTTAGCTTATGGCTGGCTGCTTTTATTTTGCCGGGCAATCAGTTGTTGGTTAGCGGGCCGTATGGAATCATACTGATTTTGTATACAGTAATGGCCTGGTACGGTTCTGCCGAAATATCCAAACTTTATAAAGACTTTCGTTCCAATAAATTTTCAGAGGAGATTATTTACATCCTGTTTACAGGCATCATATATTTCATATTTTTTACCTCGTTCCTGTTCCTGTTTAAAGAAAAAAACCAGATCAGCAACCGCTTTATTATTCTTTACATCGCCATACTGCTGTTTCTGGTTACTGTTTTTAAATACATCATCCGCAAGCTTTCGCACCGCATTATATACCGCGGTAAACTTGTAAACCGCATTTTGCTCATCGGTTCTACCCCGGCAGCCAAAGATTTTTACGACACTATAAACAAGTATTATTATTACGGCTATAAATGTGTTGGCTTCTTAGATAACGATACAAGTATTATGAACGGCTGCCCGTATTTGGGTAAAATTGATGATCTGGCACAGGTGATGCAGGAGCAGCCGGTTGATGAAGTAATCGTTGCGCTCTCTAACGCCAACCATCAGCAAATAAAATCCAGCATAGAAACCTGCGATTTCCACGGCAAACGGGTACGGCTCATCCCAGATTTGTACCTCTACACTTCCAGTAACATCCAGATGAATAACATCGGCCTGTTGCCGGTTATCAATCTGCGCTCACTGCCTCAGGACCGCTACGCCAACAAACTCTTAAAGCGGGCATTTGACATCCTTTTTTCGCTGGCGTTTTTTATCATACTTGGCTGGTGGCTCCTTCCCTTAATTGCGTTATTGATTAAATTGGAATCAAAAGGGCCCGTTTTTTTTCACCAGGAACGCTGGGGGCTTAACAATGAGCGAATCCGGTGTTTTAAATTTCGCTCGATGTATAACGGCAGCCGCGATACGGATGAAAACGGTAATTATATGCAGGCGGTGCAGAACGACAATAGGGTAACCTACATTGGCAGGTATTTGCGCAAAACCAATATGGACGAGCTCCCGCAATTCTGGAATGTGCTGATCGGAAATATGTCTGTGGTAGGTCCGCGGCCGCATCCCACGCCGTTAAATCTCGCGTCCATAGAAACGGTAGATCGGTATATGCTGCGCCATCTGGTTAAACCGGGTATATCTGGTTTGGCGCAGGTAAATGGTTGCCGCGGAGAAACCCAAACCGCCGAAGACATGCAGAAACGGGTGAATTTTGATCTCTTCTACATTCATAAATGGACATTCTGGCTGGATTGCCAGATCATTCTTCAAACCATCATTAATATTTTTCGTGGAGACCAGAACGCTTATTAAGTACAGTTTTTGTTTTTTGCTGATGATATTTGCCTTTAAGACGGGTGATGCGCAGGTGGTTTGGGAAAATCCCGAAACATCGGTGTACCCTTTCCTGCAACGGCAGGCGCAAAAAGGCAATATCGAACTTGATGATTTGGTGCAGCCCATAAGTCGGAAGTTAATTTATGAGAAACTAATCCATCTTACAGACAGCGCAGCTTTAAATACAGTAGAGCAAAGCGAGCTCGAATTTTACCTGCAGGAGTATGCTGAATTTAATACGGCTTTAGCCGATAGCAGCAGTTTTTTAAAGCGGGACGAAGCCGGCCGGTTTCGTTTAATTTCTGTGCGTAGAAATAATTTTTTCCTTCGGGCCGATCCAATCTTTCAAAGTTCTGTTGAATTGGGAGCCGGAAAAAACGTTTTCACCTGGGCAAACGGCGTCAATTTCTGGGGCCAAACCGAAAAAGGTTTTGCTTTTCAGGCAAGCTTCCGCGATATCACCGAAAGTGGCGAAGGTTTAGATAGTTTAAGACAGTTTACGGCCCGCCCGGGAATTGTGCGTACCAACAGCCTGAACGAAAGCAGTATCAATTATACCGATATCCGGGCCAATGTAACCTATGCCTGGAAAAACGGATCGATCTCTCTCGGGAAAGACCAGCAGTTGTGGGGTTATGGCGAGGGTGGCCGGCTGGTACTGTCTGATAAAGCACCTGCTTATCCATTTATCCGGCTCGATTATCAGCCGCTGAGCTGGCTTAAATTTAATTATTCCCACGCCTGGTTGCAATCGAACATTATAGATTCTGCCAGGAGTTACTCAACCGGAAACAGTGCTTATGGCGGTATCCGCGAAACCTACATTCCCAAGTTTTTGGCCAGTCATAGCTTTACCTTCATCCCCGCCAAGGGTTTAACTTTAAGCATCGGCGAATCTATAGTCTATAGCGAAAGGCCGGATATTGGCTACCTGATTCCCATTATGTTTTTTAAAGCCTACGATCATTACAGCAGCCGCTATGATATAAACACCGGCGGGAACGCCCAGTTTTTTTTTCAGGCCAGCTCCCGCGATCATTTGAAAAATACGCATTTGTACGCTTCCGTTTTTATTGATGAGATTCGCACTTCGGCTATTTTTAATGCTGAGAAAAGCCGTAATCAGGTAGGCTTTCAGCTTGGAGGCAGTATAACCGATCTTATTTTGCCCTATCTGACCACAGGTTTTGAGTACGCCCGGGTAAATCCGTTTGTGTATCAGAACCTGGCGCCGGTACAAAATTATACCAGCCAGGATTATGTGCTTGGCGACTGGATCGGTCAGAACGCCGACCGGTTAACGGCCTATCTGAAGTACACTCCGTTACCCCGCCTGCGGGCTTTGCTGCAGTTTGATTACCTGCGCAAGGGTGCCGACGGCTCTGTAAATGATCAATATTTTGCGCAGCCGCAGCCTAAATTTCTGGAAAGCGGTTTCCAAACACAAAAGCAGCTTTTGCTGCAAATGCGCTATGAAATCAAACACAAATTTTTCGTTCAAGGTGCATATTTTAAGCAGGCGGGCGTGATCAGGCCGCAGTTGCAGCCCGTAATTGCGCCAGATGAATTCCGTTTCGGGTTTTCATACGGGTTGTAAGCATCTGAATAATGTTGCGGTGTTAGCACAGATGCGGGGCGCAACGCCGCTCTTTGTTCCTTAATCGCTTTATCTATATTTGCAAACTAATTGACCACATCTGCATGCTTAAAACCTTGTTTTACATAGTTGTTATCGGTTTAATCTTACCGCTAAGCCCGGTAAAGGCTCAAACTATTTCAACCAGCGATATCCAGAATGTTAAAGTTAGTCAGTTAAGCGATGCCCAAATCGTGCAGATATGGAACCGTTTAAAAGAATCGGGAATACCAGAACAGGAAGCCTATAAATTACTGGAACAGCGTGGCATGGATCCCATTGAACTGGAACTTTTTAAGCAGCGGGTTGCACTGCTTGGCCTCAGTAAATCAAAAACTCCTGTAAGCCTGGCAAAAAAGCCCGACATTAATTTTGAACGGGATACCATTAACCCGGTTGAGAAGCCAACCGCGATAGAACCTTTAAAGCCCGCCGTTGCGCCAACGGCACTCACACTTTACGGAACCGATTTTTTTAATCAAAGCAACCTGAAGTTTGAGCCTGATTTTAACGTGGCAACGCCTAAAGGTTATGTTTTGGGGCCCGGCGACGAGCTTATTATTTTACTCACAGGCTTAAATGAAAGTTCGGTTCGAAGCAAAATCAGTCCGGAAGGAAACTTGCAGATACCTTACGCCGGAGTTGTTTATTTAAATGGATTTACCATTGCGCAGGCAACTACACTTATCCGTAACAAAATGGCCCGCGTGTATCCGGCATTACGTACCGGCCAGAGCCAGCTAACGATTAATCTGGGCGACACTCGGAGTATTCGCATTACCCTGGTTGGCGAAGTGAAGACGCCAGGTTCTTACACGCTTTCTTCGCTGGCAACGGTATTCAACGCATTGTACTTGTCGGGCGGCCCGAATGTGAACGGCTCGCTGCGAAATATTGAAATAATTCGTGATAACCGGATTTATAAAACCGTTGATTTCTATAATTTTCTGCAAAAGGGCGTTCTTGATGGAAATATCCGCCTGGAAGATCAGGATGTTATCCGCATACCGGTTTACCAGAAACGCGTTACTATAACCGGCGAAGTGAAGCGGCCAGCCATTTATGAATTAAAACCCACAGAAACGCTAACCGATCTGGTAAATTTCGCCGGCGGATACACCGATATCGCCTACCGAAGCGTAGCTAAAGTTGAACAGATCAATGCGCTGGAGCGGGAAGTAAAAGATGTGCAGGCTTCTCTTTTTTCTGATTTTGTACCCCGCAACGGCGATCAGGTTTCAATCGGATCGGTTCAAAACCGATTTGCCAACCGTATTATTCTTGAAGGTGCTGTTAACCGCCCCGGAGTTTATGAGCTGAGTGCGGGTTTAAGTTTATCAGCATTAATAATTCAGGCGCAGGGGTTAAAAGATGGGGCGTACATGGAGCGGGCATATATTAAACGTACTCTTCCTAACTTAAGTAAAGAACTGATCTCATTTAATCCGCAAGATATTGTTTCCGGGCGCAGAGATATTCCCTTGTTACGCGAAGATTCGGTGGTCATTATGGATCGTGCCGATTTTCTGAGCCGCCAAAACATCACCATCAATGGAAATGTACGAAATCCCGGTATGTTCACCTACCGGGAAGGAATGAAACTGGCAGATGTAATTGCCATGGCGGGTGGTTTTAATGAACAGGCCGCCGACCACCGCGTTGAAATTTCGCGGATATTAAAAAACGAGTCGGACAGTGTCGCGAACCAGTTGGTAGAAACCTTTACCATAAATCTGAATAATAAATCGGCTGCCACGCCGGAAGTTGCCCTGCAACCTCTGGATTACATTTACGTACCGCGACTGGTCAAT
>JBGTBV010000108.1:0-6792 GCA_041749185.1 Daejeonella sp.
ATTATCCGTAACAACCGCCTAAAGCGTTTGATCGAAATTAAAGCACCCGAGGTTATCTTACGTAACGAAAAAAGGATGTTGCAGGAAGCTGTAGATTCTTTATTCGATAATTCACGTAAAGTAAACGCGGTTAAAACCGAAGGTAACCGGGCATTAAAATCTCTTTCAGACATCTTGAAGGGTAAACAAGGTCGTTTCCGTCAAAACTTATTGGGTAAACGTGTGGATTATTCGGCACGTTCTGTAATTGTTGTTGGGCCAAATCTGAAACTGCACGAGTGCGGTTTGCCGAAGGATATGGCTGCCGAGCTTTTCAAACCGTTCATCATTCGTAAGATGATTGAGCGTGGTGTAGTGAAAACGGTAAAATCAGCCAAGAAAATTGTTGATCGTAAAGATCCGATTGTTTGGGATATCCTGGAGAATGTGCTGAAAGGTCATCCGGTATTATTAAACCGTGCGCCTACTTTGCACCGTTTAGGTATCCAGTCTTTTCAGCCAAAATTGGTTGAAGGTAAAGCGATCCAGTTGCACCCCTTAGTGTGTACTGCATTTAACGCGGATTTTGACGGTGACCAGATGGCGGTTCATTTACCCTTGGGTAATGCGGCGATTTTGGAAGCCCAGATGCTGATGCTTGCTTCGCACAATATTTTGAATCCGGCTAACGGAACCCCGATCACTGTACCTTCGCAGGATATGGTTTTGGGCTTGTACTATATTACTAAAGGCCGCAGAACTGATGCCGGCCGTACTATAAAAGGTCAGGATCAAACATTTTATTCTCCAGAAGAAGTAATCATTGCTTACAACGAGCGGATGATTGACCTCCATGCCTTTATCAAGGTGAAAACCAACGTTAAAGAGAAGGACGGTTCCATTGTAAATAAACTGATCGAAACTACCGTTGGGCGGGTGCTGTTTAACCAACGCGTTCCTAAAGAAGTAGGTTATATCAACGAGCTTCTTACTAAAAAGTCGCTTCGCGATATTATTGGCGAAGTAGTAAAAATGACCGGTATGGCCCGGGCGGCTCAATTTCTTGACGATATTAAGGAGTTAGGATTTCTGATGGCTTTCCAGGGAGGATTATCGTTCAACCTTCAGGATCTGAACATTCCCGATGAAAAAGTAAAACTTATTGCTTTGGCTACTAAAGAGGTATCTGAAGTGATGGGTAATTACAATATGGGTTTCATCACCAATAACGAACGTTACAACCAGATCATTGACATCTGGACCCGTATTAACAACCGTTTGACAGCCAATGTAATGGATATCCTTTCGAACGATAACCAGGGCTTTAATTCGGTATTTATGATGCTTGATTCCGGTGCACGTGGATCTAAAGAGCAGATTCGTCAGCTATGCGGAATGCGTGGTTTGATGGCCAAGCCTCAAAAATCAGGCTCAGGTGGTGAAATCATTGAAAACCCGATCTTATCTAACTTTAAAGAAGGACTATCGGTATTAGAGTACTTTATTTCTACCCACGGTGCACGTAAAGGTTTGGCCGATACGGCTTTGAAAACTGCCGATGCCGGTTATTTAACCCGTCGTTTGCACGATGTGGCCCAGGATATGATTGTGGGTGAAGTGGATTGTGGAACTTTGAGAGGAATCTATACTACTGCGTTAAAAGATAACGAGGATATTGTGGAGCCTTTGTATGATCGTATTTTAGGAAGAACCACTCTGCATGATGTTTTTGATCCTCTGACAAATGAATTGCTGGTATCTGCAGGAGAAGATATTGAAGAAGCCATTGCTTTAAAAATTGAGAATTCTCCTCTGGAGGGTATTGAAATCCGTTCGGTATTAACGTGTGAAAGCAAACGCGGAGTTTGTGGTTTATGCTATGGACGTAACCTTGCAACCGGTAAACGTGTTCAAATGGGCGAAGCTGTTGGAGTTATTGCAGCCCAGTCTATTGGTGAGCCTGGTACGCAGTTAACGTTACGTACATTCCACGTGGGTGGTACGGCATCAAACATTGCGGCCGAATCGCAGATACATGCCAAATTTGACGGCGTTATTGAGTTTGAAAACGTTCGGACCGTGTCTCACCAGACGGAGGAGGGCGCTGTTGAAGTTGTTTTAGGACGTTCGGGGGAATTCAGGATTGTAGAACCCGCAACCAGCAAAATGATCATGGCCAACAACATCCCGTACGGTGCGTATTTATACGTGAAGGACGGCGACAAGATTAAAAAAGGCGACCGCATTTGTAGCTGGGATCCGTACAACGCGGTTATCATTTCAGAATTTGAAGGTAAAGCAGAATTTGAATCAATCATTGAAGGAGTAACTTTCCGCGAAGAATCTGATGAGCAAACCGGCCACCGTGAGAAAGTGATCATTGATACACGGGATAAAACCAAGAACCCGGTGATCAGAGTTGCTGATAAAGCAGGTAACGGATTAAAGGGATACAATATCCCGGTAGGTGCCCACATTGCAGTTGATGAAGGTGAAAAAGTGAAGATGGGACAGGTGATTGTGAAGATTCCTCGTTCTACCGGTAAAACCCGCGATATTACGGGCGGTTTACCACGTGTTACCGAATTATTCGAAGCACGTAACCCTTCTAATCCGGCGGTTGTAACCGAGATTGATGGTGTGGTAACCTTAGCAGGAGTGAAACGTGGAAACCGCGAAATGTCTATCGAATCTAAGGACGGACAGATCAAAAAATATCTTGTTCCATTATCGAAACATATTTTGGTTCAGGATAACGATTTCGTGAAAGCGGGAATGCCACTGTCTGACGGGTCCATCTCGCCGGCTGATATCCTCGCTATTAAAGGTCCGGCTGCCGTTCAGGAATATCTGGTTAACGGAATTCAGGAAGTGTATCGTTTGCAGGGAGTAAAAATCAATGATAAACACTTTGAAACCATCGTTCACCAAATGATGCAGAAGGTGATGATTGAAGATGCCGGTGACACCCGATTCCTTGAAAAAGAACTGATTGATCGTTGGGATTTCCAGTTGGAAAACGATGAAATTTACGACAAAAAGGTAGTTACAGAACCGGGAGATTCCGATAATCTGAAACCAGGGCAGATCATTTCTGTTCGGAAACTACGTGATGAGAATTCAATTCTGAAACGTAAAGATATGAAGTTGGTAGAAGCCCGTGATGCCATTGCGGCCACTTCCAGTCAAATGTTACAGGGTATAACCCGGGCATCGCTTGGAACTAAATCGTTTATATCGGCGGCTTCTTTCCAGGAGACTACCAAGGTATTGAACGAGGCTGCAATCAGCGGAAAGCGTGATAACTTGTTGGGATTGAAAGAAAACGTAATCGTCGGACATTTAATTCCATCCGGAACTGGCTTGCGCCATTATGAGCGTATTATTGTAGGCTCGCAGGAAGAGTACGACAAACTGATGGCTTCCAAAAAAGAGGAAGAAGAAGTAGAAGCGTAGTTTTCTGAAAGCGAAACGCTGTTTTTAAGATCATCTAAAGTCCTCCCGTTTGTGGAGGGCTTTTTTTATTGGCGTTAAATTTGTAGTTTTAAAAGAAGTCATCAACCAAATGAGCATTTCAGAAATACAATTATTTCAGGCATTGAAAATTAAGCCTGACGTAAAAGAAGCGGAAGAACTTGTTTGGTTTGTGAAGACAGAAGTACAAGACACATTTGCATCTAAGCAAGATTTTTTTGCATCAAAAGAAGATTTGGCCAATACAAAATCCGATCTGATTAAATCTATTTATTCTATGGGTTTAGTCCAATTTTTGAGTATAGTTGGCGCAGTTCTCTTAATATTTAATTTTATGCTCAAGTAGCCTGATAATACTTTTCCAAAGTCCTCCCGTTATTGGGAGGACTTTTTTATTTTTACTCTATGGAAGAACAAAAAATTGATAATCAACTGAATATCGAATTATCAGAAGAGATTGCAGAAGGGATCTATTCTAACCTGGCCATCATCACGCATTCAAACACCGAGTTTGTTGTTGATTTTATTCGCGTAATGCCCGGTGTGCCTAAAGCGAGGGTTAAATCACGAATTGTTTTAACTCCCGAGCACGCCAAACGGTTTATGCGGGCGCTGGAAGACAATATTGAAAAATTTGAATCAATTAATGGCCGTATCAAAATTGTTGACGAAGCTGCTGCTTTGCCGATGAATTTTGGAGGGCCGACAGCTCAAGCGTAGCGGCGTGAAAAGGCATCTCCGGAAATTAATTTATGGGAGAACAGTTGTAGAAACTGAAGTCAGGGCGGGATTTAACCCGCATTTAAAAAAAGTGTTAAACGTTTGGAACGGAGAGCGGTACCCAGACTTTGGGATCGAGCGGGTTTTTAGACTCTTTCTGGTAATTTCAAAATTATTTTTCCCCAGTATCTATATTGATTATTTCTTCAGGAATTCTTCTTATAAAACGCAGAAAATAGCCGGCGAGCTCTTCGTTATATTCAAAACCGTAATGCCCTTCTTTATGCTGTATTTTCAGCTATGGCATCACAGCTGGTTATTTATTATCAATATTTATCTCCTGCTTGAAACCTATTTGTACATTTTCTATAAAATATTTGTACCCGAAAGCAATAGCCGACGCTCTCACAAGCGCTCTCTGTTGCTGTTGTTCTTAAACTTTATTGAAGTAATTGGGTCGTTTGCGGTGATTTACGCTGCCGGAAATTTTTTGAATGTCCAGGTAGACAATTGGTCAGACGCACTGTATTTTAGTTTAGTTACCGGCGCTACTGTTGGCTACGGAGATTTGTATCCGATTAATGCTGCCGGCAAAGAATTGGTGATGTTTCAGATAGTGAGTTCGCTTGCGTTCCTGATCTTGTTTTTTAACTTTTTTACTCCGCGTGCCCAGGACGAAGAGATAATTGTTGATTGATGTGATCAATAATCTCAGAAACATCGTCCGGTGAAAACCACTTCATTTCCGTTTGATTATTAAACCAGGTTAACTGTCTTTTAGCAAACCTCCGGGTATTCTGCTTAATTTTTTCAACGGCTTGCTCAAGGGTTATTTTGTTGTTTAAAAAATCAAAAAGCTCCCTGTAGCCAACGGTTTTTAAAGCACTTAAATCTGCGTAAGGCGCTAAAGACCGAGCTTCGGTCAGCAAACCATTCGTCATCATCAAATCAACCCGTTGGTTTATTCGCTGATATAATTCTTCGCGGGTGGTGTTTAATCCGATAAAGACTGATTGAAAAGGGCGGAGCGTAGCTTTATTAATCCGATACGAAGAAAAGGGTTTCCCGCTGGTTTCCCAGACTTCTAAGGCTCTGATTACGCGTTGCGGATTGTTGATATCGGCCTCGCTGTAATATTTTGGATCCACCTTCAGCAAATACTGCTGCAAGTTTTCAAGCCCCTCGATCTGGTATAACTGATTCAAATTTGCCCTCACGTCGGCGGAAGCCTTCGGAATGGAATCAAAGCCCTTGCAAACGGCATTGATAAACAAACCGGAGCCGCCAACAAGAATCGCAAAGTCTTTGTTTTTAAAAAGGTCATTCAACCGCTCTAAAGCCTTTTCTTCAAACTCGCCCACGGTAATCGGTGTGTGTATGCTGTGCGATGCTATAAAATGGTGTTTAGCCAGTTGTAATTCCTGCTCAGAAGGGCGGGCTGTTCCTACAGACATTTCCGAATAAAGTTGCCGGGAATCTGCTGAAATAATGTCAGTATTGTAGTGCCGGGCCAGTTGAATGGCCAAAGCGGTTTTGCCGATGGCTGTTGGCCCTGCAACAACAATTAACGTTTTAATTAATTGAGGCATAGAATAAACCGAAGCAAGCGGCTTGTTCAGTTTTAGAAATCATCGTCTTTTTGGATATCGTCCTCGCTATAACTCTCTTCAGAAAACTCGTCTTCCTCACTTTCTTCAGTGTTGTCGTCAGAGCCATCTATTTCCGTTACGGTGCTCAACTCATCCGAATCTTCTGAATGGTATTCTATTTGATTTAAAAAATCAAATTCATCAGAAACTTCAGGAGTTATTATCGGCGCAAGACCAGTTCCGGCAAGTCTGGGAATTTCGCCGCTGCTGCGAAAAACGTAGGGATAGGTTTTTTCTGCTTCTGCTTCCAGAAGTATTTTGGTAAGCTCTACGTGGAAATCTAAGGGGCGTTCAAAGTTATAGGTATAATAAAATTTCTGATGCGGGTCGTCTATAAATGCGCTCAACTTCGAATTTTCCATTAAAGCTATTCCGGTATTCAACTTTCTTTCAGCAGGAAGAAATCCAATTTCCTGACCTTTTATCCAATGGTCATTGCTTACATAGAAGGATGAGGAAACTTCAGGGTTGTATTTTGTTGCCTGATGTATTGCCTGGTGCAGGGTTTCAAATGTCTGGTTTGATTTTATTTCTATCTCCCGAACAACATCATCATAATCCTCGAACGATATTTTAAATCTGTAAATAGCCATCTTTGAGTGTAAAGCTTATAAAAGGTTCGAAATTACTATTTCAAAAAACCGAATAACGATTATTTACAAAGAAAGTTTTAAATCGAATTATTCATTTGCATTAATTGGTTTTAAACCCAGATTAGAGGCTTTTCTGATCATAAAACTGAAAGCTTCTTTGCGGTTGTTTTGTATCTCGCCCTCCAATATGGCCTCGCGGATTTGGTTTTTAAGCAAACCTACTTCTTTTCCGGCGCTGATGCCGAAGGTTTTCATAATGTCATCTCCAGTAATCGGAGGCTGCCAATTGCGTAGCTGATCCCGCTCCTCCACATCTTTTAACTTTTGCTTGACAAGCTCAAAGTTTTGTCGGTATTTTTTTACCTTGAAATCATTTT
>JBGTBV010000109.1:0-2579 GCA_041749185.1 Daejeonella sp.
GATTTACCAGGTAACGATAACCACTCCCTTTTCAAAACAGAAGCAATCGCGACTACATCTTCCTAATGAAGAACAAAGCAACCTCCTAAAACTGTTCGAGATCTAACCTGAAAGTTGGGTGTCCCAGCGAGGAACTCAGGAGTATCCAAACTTATATGCTGAATTTGGTGCCCGTTTTGCCGAAGTTGCGCCGATCCCGCGTTACATGTTCACTTTTTGTGAAAAGTATCAGGACAAATTGCTCTACGGTACAGATATGGGTTTTAACAGCCATATGTACGAAACTACATTCCGTATCCTTGAGTCGACTGATGAACACTTCTACGAAACGGAATTATTTGGTTATCACTGGCCGCTTAACGGGTTTGGCCTTAGAGAGAATGTTCTTAAAAAGATCTATCGCGATAACGCTGAAAAAATTCTAAAAAGATAGCCTAAGCCAGCGCTTAGATCTTAAAGAATATTCCTTTCTTATAAAGGAACTTGCAGAGGTTCCATTCCAGTGCGAAGATCACCAGTGAAGTTATAATCGCCATGAGCATGTTTGGCACATTGATCATCTCCATCAATCCGTTTGAAATGGCTCCGACGTAACCGTTGAACCATCGACTAGCAACAATTTCAATGAATAAATAAATAAACAACGAATTCATTCCCACGATTGTAAAGAACTGAAGATGCTTTTTGTGATCCTTGATATCGATCCACCAATAGAACAAACTTAACGCCAGCAGGCACCAACCCCCGGATGCCAGTACAAATGAACTGGTAGCTATTCGTTTGATGATAGGGGTAATTGTAAAATCCATTGTAAAGCCAACAATTAATCCAAAGACCCCCGCGATCACCATCCTTTTAACCTTTTCGGATTCAACCATATCGGAAAGCAGAAGTTTCCCGGCAAGTACACCCCATATAGTATGTGCGGCGGTAGGGATACAGTTTATGGCAACCCAGCCGCCATCGTTTATTTTGTTCATCAGTATAAGGTCCATATAATTTCCAAAATTATGCTGATTAACAAATGGTTCATTGAATCCTGGGACATTAGTATAGCGATATAAAACTTCCGTCAGTACAAGTAGCCCCAGGCTAAAAATGATTTGTGATGTAGTTGACCATCTGAAAATCAGGAATGCAACCAGTGTTGTAAATGATAACTGCGTGAGTACATCCCATAACTCGAATGACAGGCCGTTTGGCCGGACGGCATAGTCCAGTACGCCCCAGAAAAAGAGCCATCCCGAACGCTTCAGGGTCTTTAGGAATGACTGGCTCCACGGCATTCCCTGAAGTTGCTGCCGATGTAATGAATATGCCATAGCTGTACCTGCCATAAACATAAATCCCGGTTGAATGAGGTCCCAGAAGCGCAGCCCATTCCATGGATGATGGAAAAACTGAATAAGGATCGACTGTATACCATTAACTTCAGTAGCTTCAAATAAATTGTCGTAGAGCCGGGTGCTTTCAAGCATCAGAAGAACCATAATCAGACCTCGCATAAAATCCAGGGAGAGGAGGCGTTGAGAATTGTTTTGAGTTATCATTAAGTTTGAGGTTTCGTTTTGGTTGGGAACAGTATATAGGACGTGCTGTGTGCCAATTAAAAATAAGGATTAGGAATGATTGAACCAGCGCCGGATATAAATTACTTTGGGGTCGGCCTGTTTGGCGACAATCGTTCGAGGAATTTTCTCCGGTTTTAGACTGCGCTATTTTTCTTTTATATTCAAGCAATACTAGATGTTATGAGAACCGTTTTAGTGATCCTTATCCTATTCTTTCCCTTAATCAGTTTAGCCCAGTCAAGAAGTTTACCATTCGGGAGCGTTACGTACAGGGAATTGGAGATGGCTACCTATGACAAAGACACTTCCGCAAATGCTGTGGTGTTGGACGAAACAGGAGAAGCCTATTTCGAAGACAGCAACAATTATAATCTTATCTTTAAACGTCATCTAAAGATCAAGATTCTTAAGAAAGGCGGATTGAAGTACGGTGATTTTGAGATCTTATTGAGGAAAAATGACAAGAGCTCCGAAACCTTGAGAATGGTCAGAGCATCAACCTTCAATGCGGGGAATGGGCCGATGACCGAGGTAAAACTGAAGCCTAAAGATGTTTTTACAGAAAATAAAAATGAGTACGCCGATTTAAAAAAGTTTGCTCTGGCTGATGTACGAGTTGGAAGCGTTATTGATGTTGAGTACGAAATTGAATCGCCTTTTATCCGTAATTTCCGAAGATGGGAATTTCAATCTGAACTCCCGAAGATCAAAAGTGAGTTCTGTGCATCAATACCTGGCAATTACATTTATAATATTGTGCTGAGGGGTTTTTTGCAATTAAGTAAGAATGAAAATGAAATCGTCAAAGACTGTTTTACTCCTGGTGCCGGGAGAGCCGACTGTACCAGAACGAAATGGGGTATGAAAGACATACCCGCATTTAAAGAGGAAGACTACATGACAGCAAGATCTAACTTCTTGTCGGCGATAACTTTTGAACTTTCTGAAGTGAGTCACTTTGACGGAAGAAAGGATAAAATTACAATTGATTGGAAGGATGCGGAGGAG
>JBGTBV010000110.1:0-10546 GCA_041749185.1 Daejeonella sp.
GACTTGTGAATAGTTGGATCAAAGGGAAGAAACGTTTTAGAAACATCAACAGAATAGGAACCTTCATTCAGGGCGATCGCTTTCAACAGAATTATGATTGTTGCCTTAATTGGTTATTTTTACCATCTAAAACCGGTTTAGAAAAGTCAAATATATGCAAAAAAGATGGTTGGAACGCCAGGCAGGCAACCCCGCGGTGGTCTCTCTACTCCAAACCGATTTGAATATTGACGAGGTGCTGGCTAATTTGCTGGCCAATCGCGGCGTTCACAATTTTGAACAGGCTAAAGATTTTTTCCGCCCCGATATAAGTCAGTTGCACTCTCCATTTTTAATGAAAGATATGGCAACGGCTATCTGCCGGATTGAAGAGGCAATACGGCTGAAGGAACACATCTTAATTTACGGGGATTACGATGTAGACGGAACTACGGCTGTGGCTCTGGTTTACAGCTTCTTTAAAAAGTATTATCAAAATATCGGATTCTATATTCCCGACCGCTATAAAGAAGGTTACGGAATTTCTTCGCAGGGAATAGATTTCGCGGCAGAAAATGGGTTTGGATTAGTTATCGCCCTGGATTGCGGTATTAAATCTGTGGATAAAATAGCGTACGCCAGTAGTAAAGGCGTTGATTTCATTATTTGCGATCACCACCTTCCGGGGTTAGAACTACCCGCAGCCATTGCGGTTTTAGATCCGAAAAGAGCCGATTGCCCCTACCCGTACAAAGAACTTTCTGGTTGCGGCATCGGCTTTAAACTGGTGCAGGCTTACGCCGAAAAGAACGCGATCCCGTTTGAAGAAATAGCCTGCTACCTGGATTTGGTGGTGGTCAGCATCGCATCAGACATTGTGCCTATTACCGGCGAAAACCGGGTACTTGCCTGGCATGGTTTGAAACGCCTCAACACAGACCCGTGTAAGGGTTTATCAGCGCTGATGGAGATAGCAGGAAAAAGGGATGACTACTCCATTACCGATGTGGTGTTTATGATCGGCCCCCGCATTAACGCAGCGGGCCGTATTGATGATGCACGCCACGCGGTTAATCTGCTGATTTCAGATAATCCAAAATCAGCTTTTGATCACGGCCAGATCATTAATTTAAAAAATATTGAGCGTAAACTGCACGACACCAACATTACCGAACAGGCATTAGCGCTCATTGATGCCGACCCGGCTTTAATGAGCAAAAAAACCACGGTGGTATTTGACGCCGCCTGGCATAAAGGGGTTATAGGCATCGTGGCATCCCGGTTAACGGAAAAATATTACCGTCCGACCATTGTTTTAACGCAATCAAACGGATATATAGCCGGTTCGGCCCGCTCGGTTTTAGACTTCGATCTTTACGAAGCCCTCAGCGAATGCAGTGACTTGCTGCTCCAATTTGGCGGCCATAAATACGCCGCGGGGCTAACGATGAAACCTGAAAATTTGGCCGCCTTTCAGCAGCGGTTTGAAGAAGTGGTTTCAACCTCAATTCCAGAAGAACTTTTAATCCAGGCAATTCACATAGAAGCTACGGTACGGTTGAAGCAAATTGATTCTCGCTTCTTCCGGATTTTAAGTCAGTTTGCGCCGTTCGGACCGCAAAATATGTCGCCTGTTTTTTTAAGCCGCGATGTTTTTGTGCAGGGACAGGCTTCATTGGTTGGTTCAAATCACATCCGGATGTGTATCCGGCAGTCGGATTCTACTTACTTTGAAAGCATCGGTTTCGGCCTGGCCGAATATATTGACGAGCTGAATAGTGGTGCGCATTTTGATGTTTGCTATACCATTGAAGAAAATGTTTTTAAGGAGAAACGGCGATTGCAGTTAAACGTTAAAGGAATAAAAGTCAAAGGGTAGGAACAAAGAATTAGGGATTAAGGTTTACAATTATTGGTTATAATATTAAGGAAAAGAGCTTAAAAAAAGATTTGGGAATTAGGAAATATTATCGTTTTAGTTGAGCTCAAGAAGAGCATCCTGTTTATAGAAATTATGGCATATGTTTAACCGGCTCCTGGGGAGCCACCTCAAATAAGGCGCCTCCGCTAGAGTCTGTTACCAACTTTAAATCAACATCTATAAACAGGAAGCCCCTGCCGGGGCTGTTAAACTTTTACCTAAAAAACATTGAACTATAAATTAAGGTTGATGTTGTTTTTGGGTGGAGGATTGACTGCTTTTATGAAAGGCGACTGGCCTAAGTTAAATAAACCCGATAGGAACGGCAGTCCCGATTTTTTATCGGGACTACAGTGGATAGCGGGACTAACTTTAACAGGAGCACAAGCATTGCTTTTCTAAAATTGAAATAAGCTATCAGCTATCAGCTATCAGCTATCAGCTATCAGTTGTCAGCTTTAAATCTATCAATTAACCGGACACCTCACCAGCTAACGATTAACAATCTCACAATTAGCCTTACCACCTACAAACTAACAAACAAACCAACTACCAACTAACAACTGAATGATTCTAAAGGCAGATAACCTCGTAAAAAAATATAAGCAGCGTACCGTTGTGAATCATGTTTCTTTTCATGTTTCGCAGGGCGAAATTGTGGGTTTGCTGGGACCTAACGGGGCCGGCAAAACTACATCGTTCTATATGATTGTTGGATTGATAAAACCGAACGAAGGCCATGTTCATCTGGAGGATGAAGACATCACTTCTGACCCCATGTACCGGCGGGCTCAAAAGGGCATCGGTTACCTGGCTCAGGAAGCATCAATTTTCCGCAAATTATCTGTTGAAGACAACATCAAGGCGGTGCTTGAAATGACCCGTTTGAGTAAAGAAGCGCAAAAAGACAAGCTGGAAACTTTAATTGATGAGTTTAGTTTACATACCGTTCGGAAAAACCGGGGAGATTTGCTTTCGGGAGGAGAACGACGACGAACTGAAATTGCCCGGGCGCTGGCCGCCGATCCGAAATTTATTTTGCTGGACGAGCCCTTTGCGGGGGTAGACCCTATTGCGGTTGAAGAAATTCAAACCATCGTAGCCAAATTAAAACTACGAAACATTGGCATACTCATTACAGACCACAACGTACAGGAGACCCTTTCTATAACAGACCGGGCCTATTTGCTCGCCGAAGGAAAGATCATGCTCACCGGGACGCCAACAGAAATCGCCAATAATGAAATGGCCAAAAAATTCTACCTTGGCCAGAATTTCGAGCTCAGAAAAAAGAAACTAAAAATCTAAAAAGCCACATGACTATAGTAAATTCCATTTTTACGTGGATCATGAAAAAGCGAATGCATCAGATTGAGCTGTTCGTCAAATACCCGCATGATGTACAAGAAGAATGGTTTCAAAACTTAATTTCCTCGGCCCAAAATACCGAATGGGGAAAAGAACACGGTTACGCTTCTATCTACAAACAAAAACACTTTAAGGAACGGGTGCGCATCCAAAGCTACGACACTCTGAAGCCCTACATTGAGCGCATGCTGAAGGGAGAACACAACGTGCTCTGGCCGTCAGAAATTAAGTGGTTCGCCAAGTCATCGGGTACCACAAATGATCGCAGCAAGTTTATTCCCGTTAGTGAAGAATCTTTAGAAGAATGTCATTTTAAGGGCGGCAAAGACTTGCTTTCTCTTTATTGCAATAACCGCCCGAACGCAAAAATTTTTACCGGGAAATGCCTCGTTCTCGGCGGAAGCCATCAAATAAATCAGCTTAACGCAGAATCATCATGCGGAGATCTTTCTGCAGTACTCATCAAAAATCTTCCGTTTTGGGCCGAATTTTACCGTACGCCCGAAATGGCGATCACGCTGATGGACAATTTTGAACAAAAGGTAGAAAAAATGGCGCATGCCACCATTGGTGTAAACGTTACCAATATATCTGGCGTGCCTACCTGGAATATTGTTTTGGCCAAACGCATTCTTGAAATAACGGGCAAAGAAAACCTGCTGGAAGTATGGCCAAATCTGGAACTTTATTTTCATGGCGCAGTAAATTTTAAGCCTTACCGGGAACAGTTTAAGAAGCTCATCCCAGATGACGGGATGTATTATCTGGAAACCTATAACGCATCAGAGGGCTTTTTCGGAATTCAGGATCAGGCAAACTCTGAGGAAATGCTACTCATGCTTGATTATGGAATTTATTACGAGTTTTTGCCGATGGAAAATATCGGTGCCGACAATCCAGAAACGCTGGGTTTAGACCAGGTAGAATTAAATAAGAACTACGCCATTATTATTTCTACAAATGCCGGCCTGTGGCGTTATATGATTGGCGATACGGTAAAATTTACCTCTTTATCTCCTTTTCGCATACAAATAACCGGGCGCACCAAACATTTTATAAATGCTTTTGGCGAGGAATTGATTATTGATAACGCCGAACAGGCTTTAGCCCGGGCCTGCGCAGCAACGGGCGCTATCATACGCGACTATACCGCAGGCCCTATTTATTTTAAAGGAAACGAGAACGGCGGACATGAGTGGATTATAGAATTTGAACAATTACCGGCAGATGTGCCGCGTTTTACCGAAGTTCTTGATAAAACACTCAGAGAGATCAATTCTGATTACGACGCGAAACGTTACAAAGATATGGCCTTGCGTGCACCCGAATTGCACATTGCAACAGAAGGCACTTTCTATAATTGGATGAAAAACCGGGGTAAGTTAGGCGGGCAGCATAAGGTACCTCGACTGGCCAATGACCGGGTTTACCTGGATGATATTTTAAAAATAATGAGGGGTTAAATCGTAACGGGAAATTGCGCCTGTTGGCGATTCACCGAATTAGGCACTGGCATAATCATCGTCCCAGTTCTTCACATTGGGCGGCCCCAGTTTATTTACAGATTTGGCTACCATCATGGAGACCGTCGCATCGCTGGTAATGTTTGCGATGGTGCGACACATATCCAGTGGGCGGTCTATGGCAAATATTAAGGCAATACCCGCTGGATTTACGCCCACAGATTCCAATACAATAACGAGCATTAAAATTCCGGCACCCGGCACGGCTGCCGTGCCAATGGATGCAAGGGTTGCCGTTAAAATAATGGTTAACTGATTGGCCCAGGTTAGCTCCTGCCCTAATGCCTGACTGATAAATACCGCTGCCACTGCCTGGTAAAGGCATGTTCCGTCCATATTTACGGTAGCGCCAATGGGCAAAACAAAACTGCTTACCTCCTTTTTTACGCCCAAATGCTCTTCAACCCGTTCCATGGTTACCGGCAGCGTGGCAGCGCTCGAACTGGTAGAAAAGGCAACTAACTGTGCCGGCGCAATCCCTTTAAAAAATTTGCCCGGAGCCATGCCGGTAAAAACACGAACCAATGCCGGATAAAATATAAAAATCAGCACTGCCAGTCCTAACAAAACGGTTAAAGCGTATGCCCCAAGGGCGATAAAAATATCCGCCGAAGGCGACTCGGCCACCAAAGCCGCAAGCAAGGCGAAAACACCATAAGGCGCCGCAAGCATTATTAAATCAATGATTTTTAATATCACCTCGTTGCAGCCGGTAAAAAAGGCCTTTACAGGTGAAGATAATTCAGCCTTAATTAGCACCAACCCAATCCCAAATAAAATAACAAAGAAAATTACCTGCAGCATGTTCCCGTTTGAGGCCATGGCACCGAAAAGATTTTCTGGAACGATGTCTACCAGCGGTTGAAGCGGGCCGCGTAATTGGGTAGATTCTGCCAGTTGTATTTTGCCTGCGGCATCGGTGTTATACCCCGCACTAAGCTCTGTTTGAGTTTCTGCGCTTACAAACCGGCCGGGCTTGATCAGGTTTACTACGGCTAATCCGATAATTACCGAAACCAGCGTAGTAAAAATATACCAGCCGAATGTGCGCCCGCCCATTTTAGAAAGCTGCGATACATCTTTCATGTCTGATATGCCTTTTATCAGCGAGGTAATGATGAGCGGAATGGCGATGAGCTTGAGAAGGTTAATGAATATTGTACCGAACGGTTTTAGCCAGTTCACAACAAATGCCTCCCCGCCGGTAAATCGTATAGCAATTATTCCGGTTAAAATTCCTAAAAAAATACCCGCCAGTATTTGCCAGTGGAGCGCAATTCTCTTCATTACGGTTTAAGATAGAACTTTTTGCGCTAAAAAGAAATGAAACCAGCGTTTAGCGGACCGAGGCGGGCAGACCACCCGCCTTGATTATCTGTGAAATCCTGATGATTTACCGGTTATGCTTTTTCGGGAACATCAGCGAAGCGACAACGCTAAAGGTTAAAATTGCGAGAATAACAAAAAGAGAGTGGGTGGTGGTAAATCCCCATGAAGCAAGCCAATGGTGACCCAGCATTTTTACTCCGATAAATATCAGCAATACGGACAAGCCGAGTTTTAAATAATGAAACTTGTGGATAATGTTTACCAGCAGAAAGAACATTGAGCGCAGCCCCAGAATGGCGAACACGTTGGAAAAGAAGACAATGTAAGGATCTTTGGTGATGGCAAAAATGGCGGGAATGGAATCAACTGCGAACAATAAATCGGTAAATTCTACGATCAGTAAAACCACAAAAAGTGGTGTTACAAACTGCTTCCCGTTTATTTTGATGAAAAACTTATTTCCTTCATAATGCGGATGCACCGAGAGAAACCGCGATGCGAACCGCACTACCCGATGGTCTTTGGTATCAATTTCATCGTGTTGGTTGCGGTTAATAAACATCATTACCCCGGTGTAAACCAGAAAAACTCCGAACACATATAATATCCAGCCGAAGCGGGAGATGAGCGTGGCTCCCAAAAAGATAAAGGTGAACCGCATAATTACGGCGCCGATAATGCCCCATACCAGTACCCGGTGGTAATATTTTTCGTTTACATTAAAGGCGCTGAAAATTAAAACCATCACAAAAATATTATCTACAGACAGGGCGTATTCAATTACATATCCGGTAATAAATTCGAGCGCAAGATTTTGATTGTAGATGTGAAGGCTACCGGCAAAATCTGCCGGATTGAGTTGGATGTTGTGCGCATTTTGCCGGGTTAAATTTGCTAAGTCGGCAAAATTTTCAATACCATGCAATATCTGACCCTCGGTAAGCAGCAAAAAATAAAAGCTGAGTGCAAAGAATACCCATATAGCACTCATAACAGCCGCTTCCCTGAACCCAACTTCGTGATCTTTTTTATTGAAAACCCCGAGATCTATGGCCAGCATCAGAATGATGAAAAGGAGAAAACTTCCGAAAAAAATGTATTCGTTGGCCATTGTTATTTATTGCGTTCGGTAGTAAATCTTACCAGTTGTTCTAAGGCCAGCCTTGAGGGGCAATCGGGAAACGTTTGCAAAATAGCAAAGGCTTCCTGCTGGTAAAGGGCCATTTGCCGGTTTGCATAGTCCATACCACCGCTGCTGCGCACAAAATCAATCACTTCGCGTACTTTCGGCTGTTCTTCGTTATGGTTCTTCACCAGATTGATAATATGCCGCTTATCGCCACGGGTGGCTTTATTTAAAGCGTAAATCAGCGGAAGCGTAATTTTCTTTTCTTTGATGTCAATGCCCAGTGGTTTGCCGATATCATCCGTACCGAAATCAAACAGGTCATCTTTTATCTGGAAGGCAATGCCCGTTTTTTCGCCAAACAGGCGCATACGTTCCACAGCATCCGCGTCAGCACCCGCTGATGCCGCCCCGCATGCGCAACAAGAGGCAATTAAAGAGGCAGTTTTCTGGCGGATCACCTCATAATAAATCTTTTCATCAATATCCAGGTGGCGGGCTTTTTCAATTTGCAGCAATTCGCCTTCGCTCATTTGCTCAACCGCCTGCGACACAATTTTAAGAAGGTCGAAATCGCCATTATTAATTGATAAGAGCAGGCCTTTTGATAACAGGTAATCGCCCACCAGCACGGCAATTTTGTTTTTCCATAGGGCATTGATGGAGAAGACACCGCGTCGTTGATGAGAATTATCAACCACATCATCATGAACCAGCGTGGCGGTATGCAATAACTCAACCAGGGCAGCACCGCGGTGTGTAGCTTCTGTAATGCCTCCGCATAAGCTGGCCGAAAAAAACACAAACATGGGCCGTATCTGCTTGCCTTTGCGCTTTACGATGTAGTGGGTTATCCGGTCTAAAAGCGGTACCGAGCTTTGCATAGAGGTTTTGAACTTTCTTTCAAAAACATCTAATTCTGCGGCAATAGGTTGTTTAATCTCGTTTAGGCCGGGCATTGAAGGGTGAATGCGATTTTTTCTGGGAATAATGTTGCAAACATATTGAAAAATGATGATTAAACGGCATGGAGGGCGTAAGATGGCATAGGCTAAACTAAACAGAATAAAAATTCAGATTGGCTTAAATTTTAATATTTTTGTGCCCTCCCGGAGAGGTGTCAGAGTGGTCGAATGAGCCAGCTTGGAAAGCTGGTATACGGGCAACTGTATCGAGGGTTCGAATCCCTCCTTCTCCGCATTTATCCTGGTAGCCCTTTAATTCATTTTAAAGGGCTTTTTTTTTGCCGGGGAAGGTTTCTTCTTCGGATCGAATTCTTTCAAGATCCGGGAGACCTGCCCGGGGGTAAATTTGCTTCTCTTAATGTTTATACAATTTAAATTTAGTAGATCTTTCTACTTTTAAATTGTACTGGGTTTGGGGGAGCTTACACAACGCCATGAATCACGCTAGACGCTTTGGCATTAAAAATCAAGATATTGTCAAGTCGGTATATCAGATCTGAACTCCGATTTATAATTGCATAATTTTGATATTCCTGAATACTACTTTTCCTGCATTCTGAAGTCCAATATGGCCTGATTTTGTCTTTCCGTAATTGGGAATCTCTGCCCATTTTCCAGAAGCTTTTCTGGTCTCCCAATCTTCGCTGCCAAAATCGTACTCAACCACCTTTACTCCATTCAGCCAATGTTCAACATGGGGGTAGTTTACAATTATTCTCGTAGCATTCCATTCTCCAACAGGCTTCACCTTCGCAGCAACAGGTTCATACATTGCATAACTGGCAGCGGTGTATTGATTGGGCTTCATCTTCTGTGGCCACCCTTTGTCATCCATTAGCTGATACTCCGGGGCTGATTCATAAATGGGATGGCCGCTACCTTTTTGAACATAAAAAAATATGCCAGAACTATTTTCGGGAGCTATCTTCCATTCTAACATCAATTCAAAATTACTGAATACCTCTTTGGTGATAATGTCCTGATCTGCGTCCCAGCCAGCACCTGAACTGTGTAGCTCTCCGTTAATTATGTTCCAACCTTTTATGCTATCCTGATTGTACATTTGCCATTGCCCAAGGTTGTTCCCTTCCAAAAGTTGTATCCACTTTTCAGATTGATCTTTAGTGGAGTCCGTTTGAGTTTCCTTTGGTTCTTGCCTTGTGAAGGAATATAATGCGAACATCACTAAAAGCAGGAAAAATGAGTTGATTTTTGTCATTTTTTAAAATTCTAGTTATATGGCAGTAAATATAACGAGTCGAGTTTATTCTTCTGCCTGAAATTAAAAATTCAGTCTAAATTAGTAATGTACTTTATTTGGGTGGAGCCGATTTTTTTGAGAGAGAACATAATTAATCAATTAAACTGTAAACTTTTTTCAGGACGAGACAAACTGTCAACCCCGCACAAAAGTTGATACGAGGTAGAATGTTCATTTAACCACTGAACCAGCTTTTTTGCCAAACGCCTGTTAACGGCAGGTGTATTGTATTTTTTACTTTTATTATTCAGCTAATGTCTGTCAATTGAATTATTTTATCTGCGCTAAATTCAAAAATTGACCTCCCAACTAAATTTAATTCGTGCCCTTTTTTAAGCCCGTTGGGAAAATCCATTGCTAAAATTGCATTATAATTAATTTCTATTTCAGTCGTAATTTCAGAGTGAACAAATGATTTAATTTTCTGTGTCCTTTTGCTAAAATATGCTTTTGCTTGTTCGGCTTGTTGTCTGAATTCAGCTAATCCTGTCAAAGACATATTTATTTCGCCGTTTTGAATGTTTTCAAAAACTATGTTTTCATCGAAGTCTGTAACCATTTTGTCTATGTCGAACTGTTATATCCTTCAATATAATTTTTAATTATATATTCTCTATTTTTCATAATTTATTCGCTATTTCTTGATTAATTATCTATTTCGTAGGGTGTCCGCAGCACTTGCCGCTAACGTTTTGCAGCTATAAGAAGTTGGCGATTTCGAAACACAAAACTGTCAACCTGCACTAAACTTTGATTGAAAAACTCAACTTCATTTAACCACTTAACCGCCAATTTGTTATAGGTGCTGTTACCTGCTGGCGTTTTTTTTGTCTACAAGTGTTCACGGCAGTAACCTTACATACGTTTAATTATTTTTTTAATGTTAATCAAGTCTTTGCTGTTTGCCAGGCCTGTTCAATATTTGCAAATCCAAATATTCGAGTTAAAACAAAAAACATCTTTCCCGCTTCATTGCGAAAAAGATGGTCAATTGTTTTGTTGATGTCTGGATATTTTGAAGTATCGTCCAAAATTTAAATTTTACCTTTTTTGAATTGGGCGAACTTCTAAGCT
>JBGTBV010000111.1:0-8233 GCA_041749185.1 Daejeonella sp.
GGCTCCCGGCAGAATCATTTCCCGTATGGAAGCTTCGGTAGAAATAGCTACGCACTTTTCATATTCGGGCTTGCTTTTGTACTCCATAATTCCCGGAATCTCGCGAAACTGGCGGCGCACTTCCTGCACCATATCCATAGCCGCACGGCCAACTGCAGAAATACAAAGGGCAGAGAATATAAACGGGATCATTCCGCCTACAAATAATCCGGCGAGCACGTCTGCCTTATAAATATCAATTCGGTCAATCCCGGCTACACCAACAAAAGCGGCAAATAACGCCAGAGAGGTTAATGCCGCTGATGCGATTGCAAAGCCTTTTCCGGTAGCTGCGGTGGTATTTCCAACTGCGTCCAGGTTATCTGTGCGCTCCCTAACTTCGGCTGGCAGGCCGCTCATCTCGGCAATTCCGCCGGCGTTATCGGCAATAGGGCCGAAAGCATCAATGGATAATTGCATGGCGGTAGTGGCCATCATTCCTGCTGCCGCGATGGCTACACCGTAAAATCCGGCGAAGTAAAAAGAGCCGTAAATGCCGGCGGCCAGAACAATAATGGGCAGCACGGTAGACTGCATGCCTACGGCTAAACCGGCAATGATATTGGTTGCATGGCCGGTAGACGATTGCTTGATGATGGACTGCACCGGCGATTTGCCCATGGCCGTGTAATATTCGGTAATCAGGCTCATGAGCGTTCCAACCACAAGCCCGATGATGATGGCGAAGAAAACGTCTATTTTGGTGAAGGTAACAGCTTCTGTTTTGAGCACGCCATTAACAATATCGCGACCCATATTCATTGTGCCATCCGGCAACAGCCAGATTACAGCGAAGTAAGAAGCGATAGCCGTTAAAATAATTGACGCCCAGTTACCGATGTTCAACGCGTTTTGAACGCTGTCTGTTTCTTTGCTTATGCGGACAAAATAAGTGGAAACGATGGAAAGCAATAAGCCCAAACCTGCGATAAGAATGGGTAGCAGGATGGGAGCGATACCGCCGAAGCTGTCGTTTGAAACAATTTCCCGACCTAAAATCATGGTGGCTAAAATGGTAGCCACATACGAGCCAAAAAGGTCGGCACCCATACCGGCCACGTCGCCCACGTTGTCTCCTACGTTATCGGCAATGGTTGCCGGGTTGCGTACATCATCTTCGGGAATTCCGGCTTCAACTTTTCCAACTAAATCAGCACCCACATCTGCAGCTTTGGTATAAATACCTCCACCCACACGTGCAAAAAGTGCGATAGACTCTGCGCCAAGAGAAAAACCCGCCAATACTTCCAGCGCTTTTTCCATGTCCTGGCCGTTTACAGATGCGCCAGCGACATTCACTACATAAATTTGATAGAAAACGATAAATAACGATCCCAAACCTAAAACTGCAAGTCCGGCAACGCCGATACCCATTACGCTGCCTGCTGTAAAAGAAACTTTTAAGGCTTTAGCCAGACTGGTGCGTGCCGCCTGCGTTGTACGTACATTTGCTTTGGTTGCTATGCGCATCCCTATGTATCCGGCGAAAGCCGAAGTAAAAGCACCGATTAAAAAAGAAATAGCGATAACCCAGCTGGATGTTTCTACCAGCGTACCCGAATACGCTAAAAGTATTGCAGCGATGATAGCGAAATAGCTAAGCACTTTCCACTCTGCCTTTAGAAAAGCCATGGCACCATCGGCAATGTAGCCTGCCAGCGTTTGCATGTTTTCATCGCCCGCATCCTGCTTGACCACCCATGCAGATTTTACCAGCATAACAACGATGCCGATAAGGCCCATAGCGGGAATTAAATAGATTAGATTGTTGTGTAAAAATTCCATAGAGGTTTTAAGGGATTAATATTGATAATTGATTTTGGTAGCTCTGAAGCGAACTTACCAAAATTAGCAGGCTAAACTTAGTAAACAAATTAATTATGCCGTTTTACCTAATTATTAGTTGAAAACCCGATTTGAAACAATAAAAGCGCTGCCGAGAACAATGACATTCTTTAATGACAGATTTTTAAATACTTTAGCAAACTGATAAGGAAATACTGGCCGTAATCGCTTCAGCAAATAGCAGGATATTTTAACGGGAAATCGTCCGCAAAATCTAAACCTAAAAAAAGACGGCCGAATTTCTATTGCAAGAATTTAAGTTTTCAAACTAAACTAAAGCATGACACAAGTTTTAGAACAAACCGGTATGAAGCGGGAGCTTGGCCTGCTGGATTCAACCATGATCGTTGCGGGATCAATGATCGGATCGGGTATATTTATTGTTACGGCAGATATTGCCCGTACAGTGGGCTCGCCCGGATACATTTTGCTCATTTGGGTTATAACCGGTGTTATTACCCTTATTGCCGCATTGAGTTACGGAGAACTTGCCGGAATGATGCCCAAGGCTGGCGGACAATATATTTATTTACGGGAAGCGTACAATCCGCTGGTTGGATTTTTGTTTGGCTGGACTGTTTTTATGGTAATCCAAACGGGAGTTATCGCCGCAGTTGCCATAGCCTTCGCCAAGTTTACGGGGGTTTTATTTCCGGAGATTATTTCTGATAACATCATTCTGGCTGATCTTGGGTTTTTGCAGTTTTCATCGCAGCAGCTTCTCGCAATTATTTTGATCGCATTTTTAACCTATATCAATTTGCAGGGTGTTAAAAACGCCAAAATTATTCAAACTACGTTCACGCTCGCCAAATTAGTTTCGCTTCTTGGATTAATTGTATTGGGGGTTTATTTCGGATTAAACAGCGATGCCCTAACGGCGAATCTCCAAAACTTCTGGCAACCATTCAAAACAATTCCTAACGCAACCGGAACAGTTTCTACAGAAGCTTTAAGCGGTATTGTACTTTGGGGCGCAGTTGGTGCGGCCATGGTCGGTTCGCTTTTTAGCAGCGATGCCTGGAACAACATTACCTACACCGCGGGCGAAGTAAAAGATCCGCAACGAAATATTCCGCTCAGTTTGTTTTTCGGAACGGCCATAGTTACCCTGCTGTACGTTCTTGCAAACGTAGCTTATCTCATGCTTTTACCCGCAATGGGCACGCCTGGCGGGGAAGATGTATTGAGCCGGGGCATTATGTTCGCTACCGACGACCGCGTGGCAACCGCCGCCATCGCCACTATTTTTGGAAGCGCCGCGGTTATTATAATGGCTATTTTAATTATGATTTCCACATTTGGATGTAATAACGGACTAATCCTGTCGGGTGCCCGCCTTTATTATGCCATGGCCAAAGACGGGGTATTTTTTCAGCGTGCCGGCACCCTGAACAAAAATGATGTGCCCGGATTTGCACTCATCATACAGGGAATTTGGGCTTCGCTGCTTTGCCTCTCAGGTACCTACGGTGATCTGCTCGATTATACCACTTTTTCGTCCCTGCTGTTTTATATGGTAACCATCATTGGTTTATTTATTTTAAGAAAGACACGGCCCGATGCCGAACGCCCCTATAAAGCATTTGGTTATCCGGTGCTGCCGGCGATCTATATATTGGCCGCGGGGGCAATTTGCCTTGATCTGCTCATTTATAAGCCAACTACCTGCGGGCGTGGTTTACTGATTGTTTTTATCGGTGTGCCCGTTTATTATCTGTGGAAAAGGCTTAACGCGAAATCGGCTGCATAGGCACTGAAAATGAAGTATCTACCGCCGATATTTTTTGTTTTAATGCTCGTCGCATCGTGTTCAACATCTTTAAACGAAGAGAACCTTGCAGGCAAATGGAACTACGTTCGGATTGAAAACCTAAACCGGCAGTCTGAAGATAGTACAACGATGGCGGAGCTAAAAGCGGCTGCGCCTTTTATTCAGTTCTCTAAATCAGGGGATCTTGAAATTATTTGGGAAGGCCAAATATTATCTTCGGGAACTTATTTTACAGACGGCAAAATGATCCGATATAAAGAAAGTCTTCCCGGAGGATCATACAGAGAGTTTCCATTTCTGGTGAAATCTATTTCCGCCACCGAGCTTGTTTTTGAAACAATGGCTACCGATGGAACTCGGGTTTATGCTGTTAAGGAAAAGTAATGTTTCAACTAATCCAACTTGTCTTTGTACCCCTCTAATATCACGTTGGCAGAATCGCACCTGCTTACCGGAATTTATTTAAACTACTTCGGCAACTACAAAGGTGCTGCCGCCAACAAATATGAAATCCTCAGGCAAAGCCTGTTCTTTGGCTGCATTTAAGGCGGCAACAACAGTTGCAAAATAGTTGCCGTTTAAACCGAAATCCCTGGCCTGCACAGCTAACTCGACAGCTGGTTTTGCTCTCGCGATAGCGGGCTGGCAGAAATAATACGCAGCATCTTTCGGCAACATTGGAAGAATTTTTGAAATATCCTTGTCTTTAACCATACCCAAAACGATATGTAACCTTGCAAATGTGGTAGCCTTAATGTTTTTCAGAACTTCCCTAATGCCGTCTTCGTTGTGGCCGGTGTCGCAAATAATTAAGGGCCTCATGCCTAATGTCTGCCATCTGCCGGCCAAGCCAGTTATGGATTGCACATTCTTTAAAGCCGTTTTTAAATGCTCGGGAGCGATTGAAAAACCCATTTTTTGCAGAGCCGACACAACAGATAATACAGTAGCCAGATTTTTTTTCTGATAAGATCCGGTAAGATCCAGGCAAAGGCGGATTGTATTGGTGGTGAATTGGCCATTGTTCTGCGGCCCAGCTTCCAGGCATAGATGATCCCGGTTATTTTCGATACCCTTGCCGGGATGACCTTCTGTTGATGAGTTGCCGAGCTGCAGCGATTTAATAGCCCAGTTTGCTGAAGCAAACTTGATATCAGATCCCATTTCTGCCGCTTTTCTTACAAATACGCTTTCCACTTCGGGCTGTTTCTCGCCAATAATTACGGGTACATTATTTTTGATTATTCCGGCTTTTTCGGCGGCTATGGCCGAAAGTGTGTTTCCCAACAAATCAGTATGGTCATAGCCGATATTGGTGATCACAGATAAAATGGGAGTGATGATGTTGGTGGAATCCAGCCTTCCGCCCAGGCCAACTTCAATGATGGCAATGTCAACCTGCGCTCTTGCGAAATGATCAAACGCCATAGCCAGTGTCGCCTCAAAAAAAGAAGGTTGAATTTCCTCTATCAAGGTTTGATGATCCTCAACAAAATTAACAACGCCCAGTTCACTAATCATCTCGCCATTTATCCGGATTCGTTCTCTGAAATCACGCAGATGCGGTGAAGTGTACAAACCGGTTTTGTAACCAGCGGTTTGCAATATCGCGGCAAGCATATGAGATGTGGAACCTTTGCCGTTTGTGCCACCGATGTGTATGCTTTTAAATTTTGTGTGCGGATTTTCCAACATCCCGCAGAGGCGGATGATATTTTCTAAACCGGGCTTGATTGCTGTTTTCCCTTGCCGGCTGAACATGGGAAGGCGGGAGTAGAGGTACTGTATGGTTTGCTGATAATTCATCGCTTCTGGTGCGAATTTATCGAATTTCTTCTGAAAGAAACTTACAGCAATAGTGTGTTTTAAGTTAGATAAAGTATTCTCCAATTTCTAAACGCCACATACATTAGGTACACAAACGGAATACTTCTGTGATATCTGTAGCGCTAATAAAAAGGATATTTGTACCACCCAATAATCACTTGACGCATTATTGTTTATATCCTTTAACGACAGACCACACGTTTCTCACAGCTTTCTTGATAAGCAAAACGATAGATATACTAGAGATTATATATTACCCCCTTTTAAATTTGTTATTATGAAAAGTTTAATTTATTTAGCCGCCATTGCAACCGTTACTTTTGGCTGCAAAACCAGCGAAGACGTTGACCCGTTTGCACGCCCAACGCAACACCTTACTGGTGTACCAGCATTAAGCGGACAGTTAAATCGCGACAATCTTACAATGACCAGCGTGATCCATGTTGATCTCGACAAGAATATTGCACGTGTTCCATTGTATAAAGGAACGTGTAGCAATGGAGCAGTGGTATGGTATGTATTGATGGATGTTTCTGATG
Organism: Daejeonella sp.; assembly: GCA_041749185.1. GTDB lineage: Bacteria > Bacteroidota > Bacteroidia > Sphingobacteriales > Sphingobacteriaceae > Daejeonella. Next base: position 6,025 of record JBGTBV010000111.1, read on the forward strand.
TTGAGGTTGCAGAAACACTTGGACTGAATTTCGCACCGAGGCTGGCCAATGCAGACAATGGGTGTTCTACATGCGTTCAAACCGTCAAATCAGCCGATCCGATTTTAGGCCGTTCGCCGGTACAATTCGCCGGGACGGTAGATTTTAGCCCTTTACGAATTCTTACACCCGGACCTACAGGTTTTCCACCCGCCGAAGCGAAGCCAGGTTCTATGGCAGGCCCGGGCTACAGTGATCTGGTTCGGGTACAAAATTCTGACATTGTTTTTAATGCGCCTATTGTTGCAACCGGTACCGGCCCGTTTGACGTGAGTGAAACACATAAAAACACGTTGGACCGGGTAATGGCCATAGACATACAGGCTATGACGGTTGACCTACAGTTCATTCGTGCCTTTTCGCATGGAAAGGAAATTTTTTATTTCACATTTGGCTCTACCGGACCCCTTTCGGCAACACTTGAGCGGGGAACTTTTGTACCCGCAATGGCAGGCGTACCTTTTGTGGATGATGATCAGAATCCCGATGGTGCCCGCAGTTCTATTTTTACTTTTGCCAATGGTAAGCGGGGAAAGAACGACCCGAACGCTCAGGGGTTAATGCACGTAATTCTTGACAACCCGGCGGGGAACCTGAGTCTCCAAAATCCGGAGTTGTTAGAATCATTGCGTCAATTGGGAGACGCACACAATGTTCTGGGTAGTTTCCCTACCTTAAAAGATAAGCGATTGCGGGAATTGTACACTCCGCTTTGGGACCTGAATATCGGTGAGTGGAATGCGGACGTAGTAGCTAGCGGGGAGAATTTTGCGCAGACAGATGCTAATACAATCCGACAACTGGCAGCTCGCGGATTTATCACAAATCCCGGTGGGGCGGCCAAGCTAAGCTCATCTAACTTTGTGGTAAACTGCCCTGTTTTGGGTTTTGCAACCACGCCTCCAACCGAAGATCAGGCTGTACGTCCTTCTAATTAATTACGACTCTGCTAAACATCACTTCCTCCGTTAAAGTACTATTTGTCAAATAATCGGTGGAATACAAAAATTAAATCATGAAATACTCAATTTATTTGATAGCCACAGTGCTCGCCCTGGGAGCTTGTAAAAAAAACGATAGTGAAAAGGAACGTTCTGTACGGATGTTACCTAATAAATTAGAAAGCGCTACAGAAATCGACACGGTTGCAGCTACCGCGGTTTTGCCCCTTTATCGTGGCCAGGATGCAAGTGGGGGCGACGTTTTTTATATTATCACGGAGTCTAATAATTTAGATGAAAGTATTCGTCTCGGACTCAACTGGACTCCTAAGCTGGTTCATGCAATTGGAACAAAGGCTGTGCAATCAGCCACTGTAGTAACTGGCGGACAAAGAAATCCTAATAATTTTCCGATACTTAAATTTTCAGGCAACGTTGATTTTGCACCTGAGAAAAAACTGGTGCCGGGACCCGACCTTTTTCCGCTGGATCCGTCTACAGAGCCTGGCTCTGTGGGCGATGCAAATTACAGTCCGATTGTATCGTATGATGGGAAGATCGTATTTAACGCCTCGCATTTATCGAATAGCACGGGTATGCACGAAAAGGTGATCAGCATGGACAAGGTTAGCATGACGGTGAAAATCAAGTTAACCCGAGGATTTTATGAAGGTTTTGCGATTTTGTACTCCAGCACCGAAGCATCGGATAACGACATCGCGGCATTGGAAGGAGGTACATTTGCTCCTAATATGAATGCTGCGCCTAATCCAGCTGATGACAAACCTTTCCGGTCAGCACGGGAAGCTTTGGTACCAGTAATAAATGGACCAATGGGTGTAAATAATCCAAACAGACAGGGCTTGAGGTCAGCCGTAGCAGGTGAGGGCGACCCGCTTAATATTTTTCAGGAGCAGGCGGGCTGCGAAGATGCTGACGATCCTGGTTCATTTTGCGACGCGGTTTTGTATAGTCCACTTTGGGATGTACACCCGGTGGCCTGGACACCTGCGGCGATCGCTTCTGGTGCAAGGGTAAGGGTTACAACAGATAAACGAGAGGTAATTGCGCCGATCAATATCATAGAACTTTATGCTGACGGTTTCGTAGTAGCCGGAGCGCCCACTGGTCCTAGAAATGCATCACTTGGAGGACTAAATGCTGCCGGAATCATTGTTAATTGCCCCATAATATTTGTTCCGGAGGAGGCCCGATAAGTTAATGATCAA
>JBGTBV010000112.1:0-13562 GCA_041749185.1 Daejeonella sp.
CTGCGGGTAGCCCGCACCGTTCTAACCGTGCAGGAGCATCATACCTTCAGCCCGGACTATTCCAGTTTTAACGGGAGCAATCATTTTGACCTCCAGCGGGCAATGAAAAACTTCCATGTTAATCACAACGGCTGGATGAACATCGGCCAGCATTTCAGCACTTTCCCCGACGGAACTATTTTAACGGGCCGCTCTCTGGAGCGCTCGCCCGCCTGTATTACCGGACAGAATTCAAACGCGGTGTGTATTGAGCATGTGGGAAACTTTGATTCGGGCAAAGATCAAATGTCGGCCCTGCAAAGGGAAACAATTATTGAAATGACGGCGCTGCTTTGCGCCAAATTTAATCGTCCGGTAAATACCAACAGCATCGTTTACCACCATTGGTTTGACCTTACAAGCGGCCAGCGAAATAACGGCACGGGCAACAACAAAAGCTGCCCCGGCACTAATTTTTTCGGGGGGAACACCGTGGCCAGTTGCCAGACTAATTTTCTTCCCTTAATAAGTGCGGCACTTAACCAGGGCGACACCGCGGGAGCCAACAATGATAATATTCTCCAATATGTATCCGTTACGGCACCATTTCTCAACGTGCGGATTGAACCAAAAGGCAGCAGTGGCAGGGCTTCAGACCGCGAGCCGGCAATTTTTGGTGCCATTCTTCGGGTTTACCGCGAAGATTCGGGTTGGTTTAAAATCTCGTCGAGTGCAGAGCATTGGGTTTCGGGCAAGTTTACCAACACGGTTTTACGGGCAACGGTTAATACCGATACCTTAAATGTGCGCAACGGGCCTGCTGTTTCATTTTCTAAAGTCGGCGCTTATACCAAAGGCCAGGAACTTTTTATTGTAAAAGAAGAAAACGGCTGGTGCAAAGTAAGCATGGACGAAAAATGGGTGAGTAAAGATTTTTTGGATTTTGGCCGAGCTTAAATACGGGCAGAACAACATTTATTTAGATCAAAGACGCTATTATGGAACATGATAACACCTTTCACCTCGGTCTGTGTATGGCCGGTTCGGTATCTGCCGGGGCTTATACCGCAGGCGTTATTGACTATTTGCACGAGGCTTTAGAAAAATGGGAAAAGGAACGCGGTAAATTCGATATTCCCGACCACAGGGTAGTTATAGATCTATTGGGAGGTACATCGGGCGGTGGAATTGTAGGCGCCCTGGCTCTTTTCGGCTTACGCGATGAAGTTACCCATGCTCATTTATCGGCAGATCGAATAAATTATGAAGTAGATCCGAAGAAAAATATTTATTGGCGCACCTGGGTAGATCTTACGGAAAATGATGTGCTTGACGAGCTGCTGGCACAAGGTGATCTTAGCGAAGGATGCATTCCATCGCTTTTAAATTCCCGTTTTATTGATGAGGTGGCAGAAATACTCACGGATCATTTCGAAAAGCTTTCCACATCCAATGCTGAAACGCCGCCCTTCCTTCACAAAAATGCCGAACTTTTTCTATCGCTATTTAACGTAACCGGCTTTAAATACAAGCTCAACAACCGGGCAGAAGCAAACAGAAACCAATATGTTGCCGAACACCGTGACCTGGCTCATTTTAGATGGAGCGACACCTACCACAATGACGGCCGGATACCGGTTTCTCTTTCATCTAAAAATAACCTGGAACTGTTCAAGGATGCTGCTAAAGCTACTGGCGCATTTCCCGTGGGATTGAAAGCCCGGACACTAAGTCGTCCGGCGAAATATATTTGGGATAATCCCTTTTTTTTGAAAGATGGCAAATTTGACGATCAAAGCATCAGCCTGGGCAAAGCCAAAAATGGAAGCAGTATAACCGGCAGGGACGATATCTATACGAGCATTCACGCCGATGGTGGTATTGCTAATAATGAACCTGTCGAACTCTGTCGCAATATCATGCTAAATATGAGGCAGGAAGGGCACCGTGATGGGGAAAAAGCCGTGGATAAGGTAACAGACATGAACAACTACTCGGTTATTTTAATAGATCCTTTTCCTTCAGTTGATTTTGACCTTACGGCACCGGCAAAAAATGCTGCTCATCTGTTGCAATACCTGCCAAAGCTTATCGGCAGCATGCGTTCGCAATTACTTTTTGATGCAAAAGAAGCACTTGAGGCTTATAAAAAAGAGAATTACGGACTTCACCTGATTGCACCTTCGCGGGAGGACGCGGCTAAACCAGAACATGCCATTGCCTGTGCCTCATTAGAAGGCTTTGGCGGTTTTGTTAGCAGAGAATTCCGGGTACATGATTTTTTTCTGGGACGGCGTAATTGCCAGAGTTTTTTGAGAAAATATTTCGTGGTAAATCTCAACGAAAAACCGGAGAACAAAGATTATAAATGCGTTGAAACAATAATAGACGCCTATAAAAAAAACGAGGCTGCTCAAAAACGTTTCGGATTTACTGACGAGAGGGGAGAATTAATGGTTCCTATATTGCCCGATCTTAAATTAAAGGAGCAAATTATAGTGTCGGTTGTTGAAAAGGACGGGATTCAAAAAGTGGAATACAAAGAAGACAATAAACTGCCGCTTTACAAGCTAAATCCTTTGAAAAGAAACTACTTTGATATCTATCGGCCCGAGATCAAATCCCGCATTCGAGATATTATCAATTTTGCCTACCAGGGAAATCTGTTCATCAACATCGCAATTATGGCCGGAGCGGGAATATTTGATGATAAACTTGCCGATAAAGTCGTAAAATATATAATAGATGATTTGAAAGAACGGGGCCTTATGCATTAACCCTCAATCAAAAAAACAAACAGTTCCTTCGGCCCATGCGCCCCAATAACCAGCGTTTTTTCAATATCGGCGGTGCGGCTGGGGCCGGCGATGTTACAGATCATGGAAGGTAGCTTAGCACCGTATTTTTCTTTAAGTGCGGCAAAGCCGTCTTTCAGGTCTAAAACCAGTTGCGAGGTATACGCCAATACAATGTGGATGTCTGGATAAATACTCAGCCTGCGACCTGCTTCGTTTGCGTTCGAAACCAAAACGCTGCCGCTGCGGGCAATTAAATTCTCGCAGAGCGTAATTCCCGCGTCGGCCTGCACAAAATCGGTATCGGTACTGTAAAACGGGTATTCATATCGGGCAAGAATAGTCTGCAGTTCTGGTTCCCAGCAGTAAATTTTTCTAAGCGATTTTTTTTCGGCCAGCTCAATGAGATTTTCAATAAACTGAATTTCATCTGCGCAATAGATAAACTGCCCGGCTATGGCGGTAAACTGCTCGGCAAACAGCACGTCCAAATGTTCGTCTGCAGGTTTGTAAAGTGGTGTATCTTCCAGATTAGGATGAGGATTATCGCGTTTCTCCAACAATGCTTTCCGAATTTTCTTGAGCATCCTCTCTTTGGGAGTGGTTTCTTTCATTGTATCCAAAAAACAATCCGCAGATTTTGGCTGCGGATTGATGACTTCGAAAAAATTTAGTTTAATCTTTAACAGACCGATTTTCCGGCAAATCTATATTCCGGTCTACCACGCCTTCATGTTCCAGGTTCTCTGTAATTTCCGAACCTGCTTCCGGCACACCGTTTACAAATTCATCATACGTGGTGCGGTTATCAAACGGGCGCTTGCCCAAAATTTCTTCCAGGTCAGACTGGAATAAAATTTCTTTTTCTAATAGCTTGTGTGCTAACTGCTCAAGGCCTTCCCGTTTTTCAATAAGCAGGGCTTTTGTACGCTGGTACGCATCGTCAATCTGATTTCTAACCTCAATATCTATAATTTCTGAGGTTTTTTCAGAATAGGGTTTATTAAACTGGTATTCGCCCTGCGTATCATTAAAAGATACATTACCAACTTTCGTGTTCATCCCATAGATGGTAACCATTGCGTAAGATAGTTTGGTTATCCGCTCCAGATCATTCTGCGCACCGGTAGAAATTTTTCCGAAAACAATATCTTCTGCAACCCTTCCGCCCAGCGTCATGCACATTCCATCAAGCAATTGCTCTGTGGTGTACAGAAACTGTTCTTTGGGTAAGTATTGAGCGTAACCCAAAGCAGCCACGCCGCGGGGCACAATAGAAACCTTCACCAGCGGATCGGCATGTTCTAAAAACCAGCCAGCAATAGCATGTCCGGCTTCGTGATAGGCAACAATTCGTTTTTCTTCCGGAGAGATGATCTTGTTCTTTTTCTCCAGTCCGCCGATTACGCGGTCAATGGCATCCTGAAAGTCATGCATATCAACCGCTTCTTTGTCTCGCCTTGCGGCGATTAGAGCAGCTTCATTACATACGTTCGCAATTTCTGCGCCCGCAAAGCCGGGGGTTTGGGCCGATAATTTTTTTGCATCCACTTCGCCGGCTAATTTCAGGGGCTGCAGGTGAACTTTAAAAATTTGCTCGCGGCCTACCAAATCGGGTTTGTCAATAGAGATCTGCCTGTCGAAACGGCCGGGGCGCAACAATGCCGAGTCTAAAACATCGGGCCGGTTTGTGGCTGCCAGAATGATAATTCCAGAATCGGTGCCGAAACCGTCCATCTCTACCAGTAATTGGTTTAACGTATTTTCCCGTTCGTCATTTCCGCCAACAATATTGTTTTTTCCGCGGGCCCGGCCAATGGCGTCAATTTCATCTATAAAAATAATGCAAGGAGCTTTGTCTTTAGCCTGTTTGAAAAGATCGCGTACACGCGAAGCACCTACACCTACAAACATTTCAACAAAATCAGATCCCGATAAGGAGAAAAACGGCACCTGCGCTTCGCCGGCAACGGCTTTCGCCATTAATGTTTTTCCGGTTCCGGGCGCACCAACCAATAAAGCACCCTTAGGAATTTTACCTCCCAGGTTTGTATATTTTTTCGGATTTTTCAGGAAATCAACAATTTCCATCACCTCCTGTTTAGCTTCTTCTAATCCGGCAACGTCATTGAATGTGATGGATACCTGGGTCTCTTTATCAAAAAGAGTAGCTTTCGATTTACCGATATTAAATATCTGACCACCCGCACCGCCACCGGCACCACCGCCCATGCGCCGCATAATGAACACCCAAAATCCAATTAAAAGCAAAATGGGAAGCAAAATGGAAACCAGCCAGCCAGCCCAGGGACTTTCTCTGGATTCTATATTTAACGGAATACGCTGCTCTGCCGGAATGTCTTTTTGAACTTCCCGCAGTTTTGTTTCCAGGCCTTCAAATGTGCCCTCTTTAAAAACATACTGCGGAGCGGCCGCCATATTAAAATTGCTGTTGGATTGCTGAACGTTATCATATTTGGGCAAGTCTAACCGTTCCTTTTTGATGTAAACTTCTACTTCTACCAGATCATTGCTCTTAAATGCTACCAGCCTTTGAACATCGCCCGGCTTAAGCATATCTGTTTCAAATTTTTGGTAAGTAATGGTTTTGGCATTATTACCGCTAAACATATATTGAACCACAAAGAGCCCCAGAATAATTGCGGCGTAAAGCCACATGATATTAAACTTTGGAGCATTCGGCATAATTTTTTTGCCGGGTATTTTTTTTATGGAATTTTTCTTCTCGGTTTTCGTATCCTTTGTATTCTCTTTCATTTTTCCTGATCAACAAAAATGTGTACTGCACTTAAAAAATTAAGCGCTTTTATAAGTCTGCATTTCTGCATCCCCCCACAATTCTTCAATACCATAAAATTCGCGTTTATCGGTTTTAAAGATATGAACTATAACGTCTATATAGTCCAAAAGTATCCACTCGCCGTGCTGGATTCCCTCTTTGCGACGGGCCTCAATTTTTAACGCTTTAAAAATTTCTTCCTCAACGCTATGGGCGATGGCCTTAACCTGAGTGGTAGAATCGGCATGGCAAACTATAAAATAATCAGCTACCGAACTGTGTATATTTCTAAGATCTAACCTTACAATTTCATTTCCCTTTTTTTCCTGTATGCCCTGTATGGCAAATTCAGAAATGGATGTTGACTCCAGCGCAATTTTGTTTTTAACCATTAAAAAGTTTTAGTTTTGATAGATATTTTAGCTGTCTGAATTGTGCAAAATAACATTTTTTTAGGATTATTTGTTGGACATAATACCGTCACATTAGCCGAAGTTGATTCAACAAATTCCTTTCTTAAACATAGTTTGTCAAAATCTAAGCCATTTCCAGAAGGTACTGTTATAATGGCAGGTAGCCAAACCGCCGGCCGCGGACAAGGCAGCAATAAATGGCAAAGCGAATCCCTAAAAAACCTTACCATCAGCATTTTGCTCAATCCCTGTTTTATGGATTTGCAGCGGCAGTTCGACTTAAACATCGCGGTAAGCCTTGCTATCAATGATGTTTTATCGGGTTATTTTGCTGAACGGGCATCCATCAAATGGCCAAACGACAGTTACATCGATAACCTGAAGATTGGCGGAACGCTGATAGAAAACCTTGTGCAGGGAAATAAAATAAAACATGCCATTATCGGCATTGGCCTGAATATTAACCAGGTAAATTTCCATCCCAATCTTCAAAACGCTACCTCGTTTAAAAAAATCTTACATGCTGATTATGATTTGGAAACTGTAAAAAACGAGATTTGCAGCGCTATTGAAGCCCGCTACCTGCAATTGAAAGCGGGCAAAACAGCAGAACTTCGTTTGGCGTATATAAGCAGGCTGTACTTACGTGATGTTTGGGCTGAATTCATTATTGACAATACCCGGCAAAAGGCAAGAATTTGCAGCGTAAGTTATGAAGGATGTTTGCTGGTTGAAACAGAAAAAGGGATGCGCCAGTTTAGAGATAAGGAAATTGCATTTTACAGATAAGCTCAGATGGTCAGCAAGAAACCCATCATTTTTGGCCTTGCACCATTTCAGCTTCCGAACCAAAAACAGGTATAATTAAAATCAATCGAAATCAAGATCACCTCTACTTTAACCAACAAATCCGATACGAGAACGCATTAGATGAAAAAAATATTAAGCTTACTTCTATTTTTTCTTGCTCTTAACGCAGCAAGCGCCCAAATTCTAACTCCTGTAAAATGGAGCTTTTCATCAGTAAAAGTTAATGATAGAGAAGCCGACCTGGTAATAACCGCTAAGATAGAACCCGGATGGCATGTGTACTCCCAATTTATTGAAGAAGGCGGTCCTATCCCCACCTCATTTAAGTTTAACCCTTCGCCTGATTATTCGCTGATTGGAAAAGTGACCGAAACACCGAAAGCGGTGTCTGCGTTCGATAATAATTTTGGTATGCAAATCTCCTGGCATGAAAAGCAGGTGGTGTTTAAGCAGCGCATTAAGCTTAAAAATGAACGTGCAACCGTAGAAGGCACGCTTGAATTTATGGTTTGTAATGACGAAAAATGCCTTCCTCCAGCCGAAGAATCGTTTTCTATCCCGGTTAATCTGGCAAGTACGTCAAGTTCATCGTCACTTGGTTCGTCATCCGTGACAGCGGAAACCGAAACTGTAAATATTGCTGATTCCATTACCGGTACTGCCAGTTCCATGCCCAGAGATTCTTCGGCCATGCAACCGGGAGAGTCGAGTTTGGCGGTCGATAGCACAGTGGCTACGTCCGCTGCCGGTTCGGCCAATTCAGATGTATCCCTCTGGGCCATATTTATAACCGGCTTTATTGGCGGACTGGCCGCGTTTTTCATGCCCTGCATCTATCCCATGATCCCGTTAACCGTGTCTTATTTTACCAAAAAGGCCGGATCGCGGGCAAAGGGTATTCAAAGTGCGATCATTTACGGTCTCTCCATCATTGTAATTTACGTAGCGCTGGGCTTGTTAATTACTGTTCTGTTTGGCGCTTCGGCGTTAAATGAGGCCGCAAGCAGCGCTACATTTAACCTATTGTTTTTTCTGGTGCTGGTAATTTTCGCAATCTCATTTTTAGGGGCTTTTGAAATTACACTGCCATCGGCGCTGGTAAATAAGATGGACGAGAAATCAAATACGGGAGGCTTAGTGGGACTTTTTTTTATGGCCTTTACGCTTGCTCTTGTTTCGTTTTCCTGCACAGGTCCAATCATCGGAACGCTGCTGGTTGATGCAGTTTCTAAGGGTTCGTACCTGGGCCCGGCAACCGGCATGTTGGGATTTTCATCGGCTTTAGCCATTCCTTTTACGCTTTTCGCGATTTTTCCCTCTTGGTTAAAGGAAATGCCAAAATCTGGCGGCTGGTTAAATACGGTAAAAGTTTCTTTGGGCTTTATAGAGCTGGCACTTGCTTTTAAGTTTTTATCAAACGTAGATTTAGCCTATCACTGGGGCGTATTTGATCGCGATGTGTTTCTGGCAATCTGGATCATTATCTTTGCCGTTTGGGGATTTTACCTTCTCGGCAAAATCCGGCTTTCGCATGATCTTAACATTGAATTTATTTCTCTTCCCCGTTTGTTTTTTGCCATGTTTGTGCTGGCATTTACGCTTTATATGATACCGGGTTTGTGGGGAGCGCCGCTTAAAGCCATCAGCGCATGGCTGCCTCCTCAACCAACCCAGGATTTTGATTTAACTGCAGCTCAGTATCAAAGTTCGGCGGGTGCCAGTTCTGCAGAAAAGTTTGTTGGGGTAAAAAAGTATGCTTCGCTCTTTGACGCACCGCACGGTATTGATGCCTTTTTTGATTATGATCAGGGAATGGCCTTCGCCCGAAAGGTTAATAAACCGGTTTTAGTAGACTTTACCGGATGGAGCTGTGTAAATTGCCGGAAGATGGAGGCCAGCGTTTGGTCGGATGCGAGTGTACTAAAACGTTTAAAAGAGAATTACGTAGTAATTTCTTTATATGTGGATGATAAAACCGAACTGGCAGAATCTGAAAAATACACCTCGTCTTTCAGTAACAAATTAATAAAAACGGTGGGTAGCAAATGGAGCGATTTCCAGGCGACCAGATTTGGAACCAACTCGCAGCCTTATTATGCCTTGCTTAACCTGAACGGGAGTTTGTTAGTTTCGCCGCAGTCATATAATCTGGATATTAACAACTACATTCAATTTTTAGACAGCGGCACGCAAGAATTTAGCCGTAATTAATATGAACAACATAAGTAGAATCGGAGTTTTTACATCCGGTGGCGATTCGCCCGGAATGAACGCGGCAATACGTGCAGTTGTGCGTTCTGCGTTATATTATAAGTTGAAGGTAAGCGGCATTATCAGAGGATATGACGGGATGATAAACGGTGAAATAATAACGATGGACGCAACTTCTGTGGCCAACATTATTCAACGTGGTGGCACCATATTGAAAACCGCCCGGAGCGAAGAATTTAAAACGAAGGAAGGCAGAAAAAAAGCCTACGAGCAACTGGTAAAGCATAAAATTGATGCCGTTGTGGCCATTGGGGGCGACGGTACCTTTACAGGCGCCGACAAGTTTATTAAAGAATTCAACATCCCTGTAATCGGCTTGCCCGGCACAATTGATAACGATTTGGTGGGAACCGATTTCACCATTGGGTATGACTCGGCGATAAACACCGTAGTAGAAGCCGTTGATAAAATTCGCGATACCGCCGAATCCCATGACCGGCTGTTTATTGTGGAAGTGATGGGCCGCGATTCCGGATTGATTGCTTTGCGGAGCGGTATTGGTGCCGGTGCGGAGTCCATTCTCATCCCCGAAACAAAAACCGACGTAAATAACCTGCTGAGCAGGCTTGGATCTGGCCGTCGGGAAAAAACTTCCAAAATTATTATCGTAGCCGAGGGCGATGATGCCGGAGGGGCGTTTGAAATAGCCGCCGCGGTAAAGGCTAAGTTTCCGGCTATTGACACACGGGTTTCTATTTTAGGGCACATTCAACGTGGCGGCCCGCCTTCGTGCATGGACCGCGTGCTGGCCAGCAGGCTGGGGATTGCCGCCGTTGAAGCGTTGCGTGACGGCAGAAAAGCCGAAATGGTTGGTTTGATAAATGGAAAAATCCATTTCACCAAATTTAAAAACGCCATTAAACACATTTCTGAAGTAAATCCGGAGCTTTTAAAAATTGCTCAAATTCTTTCGTTGTAACCTCTCATGCATATAGATCAGATCCGGGCGCATTTTACAGAAGCGGCAAACGTGCTTAAAGCTTTTTCAGAAAATGAGACCAACTTTGGTCAGATTGAAAAAGCCGGGAATGTGTTGCTGGAAGCAATTCGCAATGGTAATAAAATAATATCCTGCGGGAACGGAGGCTCTATGTGCGATGCGATGCATTTTGCCGAAGAACTTTCTGGCCGGTACCGAATGGACAGACGGGCATTGCCCGCCTTTGCAATTTCTGATCCGGCTCATTTAACCTGCACCGGCAATGATTTTGGCTTTGAATTTATTTTCTCGCGGATGGTTGACGCGATTGGCGTTAAAGGTGATGTACTTTTTGCGATCAGCACCAGTGGTAATTCTCAAAACGTTATCCGGGCTATTGAATCAGCCAAAGCCAATGGAATGAAAATAATTGGCCTGACGGGGAAAGATGGAGGTAAAATGGCTTCGCTTTGCGATGTGGAAATCCGGGCACCGTATTCTGAATTCGCCGATAGAGCACAAGAAATCCATGTGAAGGTGATCCACTCGCTGATAGATTGTGTTGAGAGGGGCCTGACTCTGTAAAGGGGATTCTTAGATTATTGCACCGCAGATTGCACAAATTACGCAGATTATTTTTGCTACCGATCCTGTATGGCTGGTAAAAATCTATGTCATCACAATCCTTTTTAGTCCCTTCTTAAGGAAATACACATTAAAGAGATCCACTCGCTGATAGATTTATGTTGAGGGGGACTAACTCTGTAAAGGGGATTCTAAGATTATTGCACCGCAGATTGCACAAATTACTCAGATTATCTTTGTTACCGATCCTGTATAGTTGGTAAAAATCTATGTCATCACAATTCTTTTTATTCCCTTCTTCATATCATCAACATTGAAATTGAGCAACAAGCCCAGCGATAGTCCAGAAAGTTTCAAGTAGGTCATTAGTTGTGCCTTGTGTACGGGTGCAATTACTTCAACAGCTTTTATTTCAAGGATAATCTGTTTTTCAATTAGCAGATCAATTCGATATCCAGCATCTAATGCTACACCACAGTATATTACAGGTAGTAGCTTTTGCCGCTCAACATGAAAGCCAGCAATCGAAAGCTCATATTCCAAACAAACTTCATAAGTAGATTCTAAGAGTCCTGCGCCTAATTCTCTATGAACTTTATAAGCTGCTCCAATGATTTGATAGCTTAAATGGTTTAGTGTTTCTAAATTGCTGCTAATTAAAGGCATCGTTGGTTTTCTTAACCACAAATTACTTACATTTTTACAGATTGTTTTGAAATCTTAATCTGCGCCATCTGTGGTGAAACAAAGCGGATTTTTTAGCTTCACCGCAGATTACACAAATTGCACAGAGTGGCTTTTCGCCGATCCAATTAGAGGAGCTGTTTCTCAAATCTTAATCCGTGCTATCTGCGCCATCTGTGGTGAAACAAGGCGGATTTTTTAATTACACCGCAGATTACACAAATTGCACAGAGTGGCTTTTCGCCGATCCAATTACAGGAGCTGTTTCTCAAATCTTTATCCGTGTTATCTGTGGTTAAAACCTTAATTGTCCATTCCTATTCAACAACCACCGCAGTTCCGCTGGCGCTTACCATAAGCATGCTTCCGCTGCTGCCCATCGTTTCGTAGTCGAGGTCAACGGCCAGAACCGCGTTTGCGCCTAAAGCGTTTGCGTACTGTTCCATTTCGCGTAATGCAATATCTTTGGCTTCGCGTAATCCTTCTTCATAAGCGCCAGAGCGGCCGCCCACAATATCGCGAATGCCGGCAAAAATATCTTTTACAATGTTGGCTCCTATAATAGCCTCGCCGCTAACGATTCCAATGTAGCGGATTACTTTTTTCCCTTCGATGTTGTTAGTGGTTGTAACGATCATAGCTTATTAGTTTTTGATTAATTAGAGTTTAAAAAAGCCCGCGGGTTACAACAGTTTTGCGGCCACTTCCTCCCAGGTATTTACCCTTTCGTATTGAGTTATCAATTGATTATGAGGAGAAGTAAACAACAACTTCCGCCCCTCAAAATCAGTAAAATTCTTAATCCGGTCATCAATGATGATATCGGTTTTCACGATTTTCTGCCCGCAGAAAATGATATGCGTCCACTCGATAAACGGGAAATGTTCTGCCAGCCACTCGTATTTGTCGCCCAGCGAATTGGGGAATTCCATAGCGGCCGACACCACGTAAACTTCATACTTTTGCTGAAGACGACGCATCGTTTCCTGCGCTCCGGCAATTACCGCAAGATCCCGAAAAAATCCTTTTTCGTTAATGTAATTAAGCCACTTCATCCGGGCCAACTCGGGTACGTGGTTAAAAATTTCATTGCCGGGATCGATTTTCATATCAAGCGGTACGCCATAGTCGCGGTTATAAAGCTTAATGAATTTGCTGATTGGGTCGGCCAGCACCTCGTCCATATCAACTGCAAGTTTTAGTTTTTCAGGGTTCATGCCCAAAAATAGGAATTCGGGTTTAAGAGTTGACCGTTGGCAGTTAATAGTTTTGCTCTACAGCCGATATAAAAAGCGAATGACGGGAGTGAGGTAAACCCGGTAGCAGTGGAAAGCCCCTGCCGGTTTTTCACCGGGAGGGCTTGCAACGGATAACGGGACGATCAATAATAGAGGAACAGAAACCTGCTTTCCCAACCCTGTTGATAAAGTGAGCGCTAAGTATTATTTACTATTTGTGAGCCGTAAAACCGATACACTGAAAACAAAACACGTAATTTTAAAAACGGGAAATATTTATATCTTTGCAGCCCCGCAGAATAGACTCCGGGAAATATGTTGGATACATAAATTATAAAAAATGGCAACTAAAATCAGATTGCAAAGATTTGGTAAGAAGGGAAAACCTTTTTATCATGTGGTAGTAGCGGATGGCCGCTCACCAAGAGACGGTAAATTCATCGAACGTTTAGGTTCTTACAACCCGAACACCAATCCCGCAACTATCGAGATAAACTTTGATAAAACGTTAGACTGGGTAAATAAAGGCGCTCAGCCAACCGATACTGTTCGTGCTATTCTTTCTTACAAAGGAATTCTCTACAAAAAGCACCTGGAAGGCGGTGTTAAAAAAGGCGCTTTAACTGAAGAGCAGGCCGAAACCAAATTTTCTGAGTGGCTGCAAGGCAAAGAGGGAAAAATTGAAGGCAAAAAAGACACGCTCACTAAATCTAAAGATGAAGTAAAGAAAGCTGCTTTGGCCGCCGAAGCCAAAAAGAACGAGGAAATAGCCGCAGCAATTACTGCTAAAAATACTCCTCCGGCCGAAGAAGTTGCTGAAGAAGAAGTTGCTGCTGAAACTGAAACACTGGAAGAAACTGCTGCTGAAACTCCTGCTGCTGAAGAAAGCACTGAGGAAAAGACAGCCGAATAGTATAATCACTAACTCTTTTATGGGTTTTCAATAGCGAAGAATCTCTTTAAACAGCGATCTTCGCTATTGTTGTTTACAACCAATTTTATGAAGATTGAAGATTGCTTTTACATCGGTTACATCACAAAAACAAAAGGCCTTAAAGGCGAATTGCA
>JBGTBV010000113.1:0-1589 GCA_041749185.1 Daejeonella sp.
TCGCCCTCCAACTTTTTTCTCCAGGTGGTTTCGAAGGCCTTTTTCTCCTCCTGCTTGTATTTATTGGTGATATTCATATCCCCCATTTGAGCACACAAGATATAAACATCATCTAAACGTTGATAGAGCCCGGGCATAGGATCACAATTCATTAATAGTGTATGAATATTTTCTCCCTCTTCCAGTTTTATGCCTGCTTTTATGAATAAAAGCCTCTCACAAAATTCAGCATCTGAGGCAAACCTGTTTTCCCAATACAATCCGCATTCTTCAAATACTGATTTTTTAAAAATCGTGCTGATAAAACCAAGTACTGCCCGGTCGTGATACTCATACTTTCCATACTGATTTTTCTGTCTTCTTTTATCCACCTTCTCCAACATACCCTGTTCATCAGTGATATCGAGTTCATCGATACTACATCGAGTCCTGTATATACGACATGTTGAAAACACCGCTTCGCCCGACATAAGGGGAATAAGTTGTTTTGCAATTCGGTGTTTTAGAGAAATATCATCCGCATCCTGAAAGGCAACATATTTTCCATTTGATATCCTAATCCCGTCATTTCTGACAAAATAACACCCTTGATTTTGATCATGAGTTATCAAACGGATACGTTCATCTTCCTTCATTAAGTTTCTGACCACCTCGACTGTTTGATCTGTACTTGCATCATCTGAAACTATAACTTCCAGGTTCTGGTACGTCTGATTTAATATCGACCGAACACTTTTTTCAATGGTATCCTCAGAATTATACGCGGCAATAATGACAGAAACAAGTTCTTCCTTATCCGGATATTCGTAGAGATCAAGATCCCACTTTACCTTTTCCGCCAAGTCATACTGGTTGCGACTCTCTCCAATATCACTGTTATCTACATCCGCGATTACGAGATTGGGTTGCGCAACCAGGCACTTATCCGGAAAAAGCTGGATGACATCCCTCATTGGACCTGAATCAAATGGCGCATTAAACTTAAGGCAACGATCGATTAAAAGATCATAAACGGAATGGTCAATACCAATAGCAAATGAGCCATCGACCGTACTAGGATGATAATAGCTCTCGTTTGGATCAAAACTGGTTTTGGATTTATCCGGGTACCAATGTGAAAGTGGAATTTTCCAAACATGCTGGGTCGCTCCAAGCATCAATATCTTCCAGTTGACTGGAATTACGTTAATTAGTTTTTTAAACTCCTGGTCAAAATCACGATGGAAAAGTACGTCATCATCAAAACACAGAATTCGCTTATAGCCGGCCTCCTGAGCTTTACGAAGCAGTTTTAGGTAGGTTTTAATGTAACCCCACGCTCCCGGACTTCTGATAAGCTTCCGATCGTATAACTTTTCAAGCGGGTGTTGATTTTGGGGGTCAGTCGACAAAAGATAGGCGTTAAATTCTTCCTGATTTTCCGATGAATAGCCATTTTCTGCTTCGACTATTTCATAAAGTATACCAAGCCGTTCAAGCTTGCGTACCATTTTCACCCGTCTATCCGTTCTGGATTGCAGGTTTATTACGTATACATGGTCAAAATAAGAATTAACCGATTCCATCATTTGGTATTTCATCACTAATTG
>JBGTBV010000114.1:0-9648 GCA_041749185.1 Daejeonella sp.
AAATGATATGGTTTCGTATGTAGACAAAGCCGCCGAGGATAAGCTGGTCGCAGGTCTTTCTGAAATACTTCCGGAGGCCGGGTTTATTACCGAAGAACATACCGTTAATCAGGTTGGCGAAGTTTATAGCTGGATAATTGATCCGCTTGACGGCACAACCAATTTTATACATGGAATACCTACCTTCTCGGTTAGTATTGCGTTGCAATGCGAGAAAGAAATGGTGCTCGGAGTGGTGTATGAAATAAATCGGGATGAATGTTTTTATGCCTGGAAAAGCGGGGGCGCACATTTAAACGGTATGCCGATATCGGTGAGCAAAACTCTTAAATTAAGCAGCACGTTGTTGGCTACAGGTTTTCCATATTATGATTTTGAAAAGCAAGCGCCTTACATAAAAGTTTTTACAGAACTGATGAAAAGCTGCCACGGATTGCGCCGCATAGGTTCTGCGGCCGTAGATATGGCTTATGTGGCAGCCGGCCGGTTTGATGGATATTTTGAATATAATTTAAATTCCTATGATGTAGCGGCCGGTATCGTTTTGGTGAGGGAAGCGGGCGGGGAAGTCTGTGATTTTTTTGGCGGCGATGAAAGTATTAAAAAAAGAGAGATGATAGCCACCAACGGGAATATCACCAATGAAATATTAACCATTATTAAAAATTATTTTACGCTGTAATATCTATCAAAATGTCTGTCGCAAAGAAAATAATTCTCAGCCTGATAGCGGTTTTAATCATTATTCAATTTATCCGTCCGGAAAAAAATCAATCGGCGGCAGCAGCACCCGATGATCTTTTTGCCAATTATCAGTCCCCCGATTCTATAAAAAGTCTGATCAAAGCGGCTTGTTATGATTGCCATTCGAACAATACGCACTATCCCTGGTATGCAGAAATTCAACCCGTAGCCTGGTGGCTCAATGATCATATCGAAGAAGGAAAGGGAGAGTTCAATTTTTCTGAATTTGCATCTTATCCGGCCAAAAAAGCGGATCATAAAATGGAAGAGCTGTTGGAGATGGTTAAAGAAGAAGAAATGCCGCTGCAGTCTTACACCATCATTCATGAAGATTCCCGCTTAAGCGAAAGCCAGCGGCGGGCTATAACCCGATGGGCGGCAGAAATCAGGAAGGAAATTCAGCAGGAGCTGAAATAAAAAATTTCCGTTACGGGATACGAGGTACTGTCGGTACTTATCCTGGCGCTCTACTGCTGTAGCTTTTAGTTACAGCGCTTCAGAAACCACCTCTGTAACCTCTGGAACCATACGCTTTAAAAGGTTTTCAATTCCTGATTTTAATGTGATGGTTGATGATGGGCAGCCGCTGCAGGAACCACGAAGTTCTACCGTAACCACGCCTTCGTTAAAAGAACGGTAGCTAATCGCCCCGCCATCCTGCTCAACTGCCGGGCGAACATAATCATTCAATATTTGCTGGATTTTGATCTCCGTTTCAGTCCCTTCAAAATCAGCAACGTGTTGTTCTGCTTCCAATATTTGCAGTTCAGACTCGACCGCTCCTTTAACAAACTCTTTTAATATAGGCTCTATATCGGCCCAATCAGCATTTTCTGCCTTGGTTATGGTGACGAAATTATTAGCGAAGAAAACCCCGTTAACAAAATTAAAACGATAAAGCTCCTTGGCGAATGGTGATTTTTCTGCACTCTCTTTGGTTGCAAAATCAACACTGTTGTTGGTTAATAATTTATTAACCAAAAACTTCATGGTGGCCGGGTTGGGCGTGCCCTCTGTGTAAACGTTTATATTTGATGTTGCGGTGCTCATAATTCAAAAATTTGTGGCTGTAAAAATAGCCAAATTTAAGGTCAACTTTTAAAGCATCCCCGTTTTTTACACCTTGCTGACGGCTAAATGCCGGTGTAGTTGGCCGGAGTTATTGCCTTCAACTCTATTTTCAGGTTTTCATTGATTTCGAGCCGATCTATAAATTGAGAAATAACGTTTGCGTTGATATGCTGATTGGTGCGGGTTAATTCTTTAAGGGCCTCGTAGGGGCTGGGGTAGCCTTCGCGGCGAAGTATTGTTTGAATTGCTTCAGCAACAACCGTCCAGTTTGCGTCAAGGTGCTGCTGCATCGCATCCTGGTTTAAAAGTAGTTTGTTCAAGCCTTTCACGGTAGATTTTATCGCGATAAGCGAATGGGCCATCGGTACGCCGATGTTACGCAACACAGTAGAATCAGTCAAGTCACGCTGTAGTCGCGAAACCGGAAGCTTGGCCGCAAAATGTTCAAAAAGAGCATTGGCGATGCCGAGGTTTCCTTCCGAATTCTCAAAATCAATCGGGTTTACCTTATGCGGCATAGCCGATGATCCCACTTCGCCGGGTTTGATGCTTTGCTTGAAATAATTCATCGAAATATAAGTCCACATATCCCGGTCAAGGTCTATCAGGATATTGTTGATGCGTTTTATACCATCGCACTGCGCCGCAAAATTATCGTAATTTTCTATTTGCGTGGTAAATTGGGAGCGTTGTAAACCGAGAGACTCGTTTACAAACTTGTTTGCAAAATCTTTCCAGTCTACGTTGGGATATGAGACATGATGAGCATTAAAGTTGCCCGTGGCACCTCCAAATTTTGCAGAATGTGGGACTATTTTAAGTAAGGCTATCTGCGAACCGAGCCTTTCTGCAAAAACCATTATTTCTTTGCCGAGCCGGGTTGGCGATGCAGGCTGCCCGTGCGTGTGTGCGAGCATGGGAACATCTTTCCAGTCAGCAGCCAGCTTTTCAAGCAGAGTTTTTAATTCGGCCAGGGCTGGATAATAAGAATTTTCTAAACACAATTTAAATGAATAGGGTATGGCAGTATTGTTTATATCCTGAGAGGTTAAACCGAAATGTATAAATTCTTTGAAATCGTTAAGGTTCAGTTGGGCGAATTTCTCTTTGATAAAATACTCCACTGCTTTTACATCATGGTTGGTTGTTTGTTCAATGTGCTTTACAGTTTCCGCATCAGCCTGGCTAAAGTCTTCGTAAATTTTCCGCAGCGCATTAAAGTTCTGTGGATCAAAATCTTTTAGCGGGGTTAGAGGCAGCTCGCATAAAGCAATAAAGTATTCTACTTCTACATACACCCGGTATTTAATTAATGCGAATTCAGAAAAGTATTCCGAAAGAATAGCGGTGGTTTTATGGTAGCGGCCATCAATTGGCGATATGGCGGTTAATGGTGTTATACTCATGCGCTTATTTTGGGCAAAGTTATAAAATATTGGAGGGCGACAAATTTATCTTCGGGTGATGTAACAACCTGCTTTAATTCTGATCAAAATAATTTCCAACGGAAACTTTGAAGTTAAAAATAGTTTCCATAGTTTTGCCGGGGGTAAACGAGAATAATTTTGGAATTAAAAGAACACATACTTATTCAGGCAGATTCATTGTTTTGCCAATTTGGGATCAAGAGCGTAACCATGGATGATATTGCTAAACATTTAGGGATGTCAAAAAAAACCATCTACCTGCACTATAATGATAAAAACACTTTAGTGGTAGAACTGATGCGCAGCAAAATGGAAAATCAGGTGTGTGTGATGAATGATTGCGTAAATAACGCGGCAGATGCGGTACACGAAGTTTTTTTCGCTGTAACACAAATGCAGGAGTTGCTATCTAAACTAAACCCGATGTTATTCTACGACCTGCAGAAATATCATCGCGAAGCATGGCAATATTTTGTAACCTATCGTGAAAACAAACTCTATTGGGTCATTCATAATAATCTGAAACGGGGCATTGATGAAGGATACTACCGAAAAGAGATTAACATAGATATTCTAACGTCTATGCGCATTGGCCAGATAGATAACGTGTTCAATCAAACATCATATCCTACAAATAAATTTAGCATTGTGCAATTGATGACCGAGATTACCGAGCATTTTTTGTATGGGATATGTACCCTGCGGGGCCACAAGCTTATTAACAAGTATAAACACATTACAGAAGAAGATTAAAACCTTAATAATGAAATATAAATTAATTGCTTTTCTGCTTTTTTTTGGGTCGGGGATGAATTTATCGGCTCAGCAGGTTGATTCCATTCCATTTAACCTGAGTTTGAAGGAAGCCATTGCATATGCGCAAACACATCAGACGGCTGTTTTAAACGCCCGAATTGATGAGAAGGTTGCCCAAAACACTGTTCGCCAAACCATCGCTATCGGGCTGCCGCAGGTTAGCGGTAATGCTAATTTTTCTGACTTTATTAAAGTGCCTACCAGTTTGCTGCCAGGCGAATTTTTCGGTCAGCCGGGAACTCAAATCCCTGTACAGTTCGGGGTAAAATACCAATCGTCTGCGGGACTGGAATTAAACCAATTGCTGTTTGACGGTACTTACCTGGTTGGTTTGCAGGCTGCCAAGACCTTTAAAGAACTATCTAACAAAAATCTGCGGAGAACACAGATTGAAACAGCCGTAGCGGTAAGCAAAGCATATTACTCAGTTTTGGTGAGCAGAGAGCAAACCAAGTTAATTGACGCAAATTTAGTCCGGTTAAATTCATCGCTGAATGATACCAAGGCCTTGTATAAAAATGGGTTTGTAGAAAAAATTGATGTTGATCGCTTAACAGTCCTCACCAACAACCTGCAAACTGAGCGTGAGAATGTATTGAGATTGGTTGATTTAAACGTAAAGTTGCTGAAGTTCCAGATGGGAATGCCCATTGAAACCCCTCTGGTGCTTTCAGACGAGATAGACACAGCGGAGGGAACGGCAGAGATTATCCCCTCTATTGATTCTACCGCGTATAAAGGCCGGATAGAATACGCCTTGCTTGAAACTCAAAAGCGGGTTAACGAATTTGATTTGAAACGCTTCAAAAGTCAATTTTTACCTTCCCTTTCGGGATTTGCCAGCACTTCGCAAAGCTATCAATCGAACAACTTTTCTGAGTTGTTTGACCGAAGTTTTCCCACTACGGTTGTGGGACTTCGACTTTCTGTCCCGCTGGTATCCGGCGGCCAGAAACTGTATCAGGTTAGAAACGCCCGGCTTCAGGTAGAGCGGAGCGAAAACGATCTGGTTAACCTGCGAAATGGTATTAACCTCGAAATTGCGCAGGCCCGCACCAGTTACCTGAACGGGCTAAAATCTTTGGATAACCAAAAAAGAAATATGGAACTGGCCACCGAAGTGCTGCGGGTTTCAAAAATAAAATACGAGCAGGGAGTGGGCTCAAGTATAGAAGTTACTACGGCAGAAACCTCCCTTAAGGAATCTCAAAATAATTACATCAGCGCTTTGTATGACTTGCTGATCAATAAGATAAATCTGGAAAAAGCCTCCGGAATAATTAACTATTAAACCTTACAACAAAATGAGAACGATATTATCAATTGCCATTGTATTTTTTCTGGCTTCATGCGCCGGTAAATCCACCGATAAGAAATCAGAACTGGAAAAGTTACGAAAAGAGCGTACGGCTATCAATTCAAAAATAGCTACGCTTGAAGCGGAAATCGGTACTTCGGGGATGGCAACCGCTGCCAAAGAAGTTTCGGTAACTGAAATTTCTGAATCCAACTTTAAAAATTATGTTGAGGTACAGGGAAAGGTAGATGCCGAAGAAAATGTGCAGGTAACACCCGAGGCCGCCGGCGTGATCACCAATGTTTATGTAAAAATTGGTCAGAAGGTAAACCGGGGCCAGGTTTTGGCGCAGATTGACGACAAGGTTTTAGATCAAAGCCTTGCCGAACTGGAAACCCAGTTACAACTTGCCAATACGTTATTTCAGCGTCAGAAAAACTTATGGGACCAGAAGATCGGCACCGAAGTTCAATTCCTGAACGCAAAAACACAGAAAGAGGGTGCTGAACGCCGGATTGCCACTCTGCGTTCTCAGGCATCCATGTATAAAATTAAGTCGCCCATTTCGGGCACTGTGGATGAAATGGATTTAAAAGTTGGGCAGGCAGTAATGCCCGGAAGTTCCGGTATACGGGTAATCAACGCCTCCAACCTGAAAGTTAAGGCTCAGCTTGCCGAGTCGTATGCCGCCCGGGTAACGCAGGGCGATGAAGTAAGCGTAATCTTTCCGGATATTACCGATACGCTAAAAACCAAGGTTTTCTTCGCCTCTAAAACTATTGATCCCATTTCCCGCAGCTTTAACGTTGAAGTGAAATTGCCATCAAAAAGCACTTACAGGCCCAATATGCTGGCGGTGCTTAAAATTGTAGATTATAGAAACGATGACGCGTTAACCATCCCCATCAATTCTATACAAAAAGCCGAAAGTGGAGATTATGTATTTATCGCCGAAAACGGAAAGGCAAAACGAGTAGCAATTACAACCGGCAAAGTTTCTGATGGACAGGCGGAAATTCTCTCGGGCTTAAAAGCAGGCGATAAAGTGGTTACCACGGGGTTTCAGGATTTAACTGAAGGCGATATTGTCAAATTTTAACTATTGAAAGATTGAATGAATTAGACTAATTCCTTGCTGGCTTTAATTCGCCTGATTCGTGAAATTCATGCTTTTCAATACTCAATACGCTATTACTCAAGACTTATTAAAATGAAAGATTCTAACAAAGAATTCGGCCCCTCAAGCTGGGCAATTGATAACAAAACGGCAATATATGTACTTACGGTGCTGATAGCTGTGATGGGATATTTTGCCTATGTCAGTTTGCCGAAGGAGAATTTTCCGGAGGTAATCATCCCGAAAATATTTATAACTACGGTTTATCCGGGTACATCTCCCGCCAATATGGAAAATCTGGTTACCAAACAGATTGAAAAAGAACTTCAGTCTACATCCGGGCTTAAAAAAATTACCTCCAATTCTTACCAGGATTTCTCAATAATTACCGCCGAATTTAACACCGATGTAGATATCAAGGATGCCAAACAGCGGGTAAAAGATGCGGTTGATAAATCAGACCTGCCCAATGATTTGCCTGATGATCCAAACATTCAGGATATTAACCTGGCAGATTTGCCTATCATGTATATAAATATTTCGGGTGATTTTGACCTGAAGCGTTTAAAGGATTATGCAGACGAGCTGAAAGACCGTGTGGAAGGATTCAAAGAGATCTCCGGCGTTGATATTGTTGGCGCCTTAGATCCCGAAGTGCAGATAAATGTGGATATGAATAAGATGGAAGCTGCCAAAATCTCCTTCCGCGACATTGAAACTGCAGTTGGTTCAGAGAATCTCACTATCTCCGGCGGCACCGTTAAAATGGACGGCGTGCGGCGAACGGTTAACATCAAAAACGAGTTTCAAACGGCTGCAGAAATTGCCAATCTGGTTGTGAAGACCCCAACCGGCGCCTCGGTTTATTTAAGAGATATTGCCGAAGTTGACGATTCATTCAAAGAGCAGGAAAGTTACGCCCGGCTGTACGGCAAAAACGTAATTACCCTGAACGTAAAGAAACGAAGCGGAGAAAACCTGATCGAAGCATCAGATAAGATTAATGCGTTGATTGCCGAAATGAAAGGCAACGAATTGCCCAGGAATTTGGAGATAAAAGTCACCGGAGATCAGTCTGACAGAACCCGTACTACGCTGCATGATTTGATCAACACCATCATCATCGGTTTTATTCTGGTCACGCTCATACTGATGTTTTTTATGGGAGTAACCAATGCGCTTTTTGTTGCGCTATCTGTGCCATTGTCTATGTTTATTGCCTTTATGGCGATGCCCGCTTTGGGCGGACTGATGGGCTTCAGTTTTACCATGAACATGATCGTGCTGTTTTCTTTTCTGTTAGGGTTAGGAATTGTTGTGGATGATGCCATTGTGGTTATAGAAAACACGCACCGGATTTTTAACAACGGAAAAGTGCCGATAGTAAAAGCGGCAAAAACCGCCGCCGGCGAAGTGTTTATGCCAGTATTTTCGGGTACGCTTACCACCCTTGCGCCATTTGTGCCGCTGTTGTTCTGGCCTGGAATTATTGGCGAATTCATGTTCTTTTTGCCGGTTACTTTGATAATTACCTTACTGGCCTCGTTGGTTGTGGCGTACATTATTAACCCGGTATTCGCCGTAGATTTTATGCAGCCTGATGATCAGCATACAGGTAAACCGCGGTTTGATCGTTCGGTTAAAAAAACCTTGCTGGTTTTGGGCTTGCTTGCTTTGGTTGCGTACTTTATTAGTTTCGGAATTGGCAATTTTATAGTGCTGATGGCCTTGTTGTATTTATTAAATCATTACTTTCTAACAGGCGTTATCCATAAGTTTCAAACTAAAACCTGGCCTGCGGTGCAGCGCAAATATGTATCGGTTTTAGAAAAGGCCTTAAACTGGCCCCGTGCTATGCTCTGGGGCACCGTTGGCCTATTTCTGCTCACTATTCTGCTGGTTATCGTGGTGCCACCAAAGGTGGTGTTCTTCCCTAGCGGCGATCCCAATTTCGTGTTCGTTTATGTGAATCTGCCCGTGGGCACAGACCAGGCTTATACCAATGAGGTTGTAAAAAAAGTTGAAAAGAAGGTTACACAGGTGGTTGGTAAAGATAATCCGGTGGTCTCATCCATTATTTCTAATGTTACGGTAGGTGTTACCGATCCTCAGGATGAAGACCAGGGGAACTACCCCAATCGCGGAAAGGTTACTGTAGCATTTGTGAGCTATGGCGAACGCAACGGCGTAAATACGGCCGAGTTTCTCGATAGAATTCGCAAGGAAGTTAAAGGAATTCCCGGCGCCGAAATTACGGTTGCCCAGGAGCAAGGCGGCCCGCCTACTTCTAAACCCATCAGCATTGAAATTACGGGTGATAATCTGGACTCGCTTGTAAAAACTTCGCAACAGCTTCAAAAATATATTCAATCCAAACGAATTGCCGGTATTGAAGAGCTGAAGTCTGATTTTCAGAATAATAAGCCGGAAATTGTTTTTGATATAGACCGTGAGCGGGCTAACCGCGAGGGAATTTCAACCGGGCAGATCGGCTCAGATTTGCGAACCGCCATATATGGCAAGGAGGTTTCAAAGTTTAGAGATGCTGATGAGGATTATGAAATTAACCTGCGTGCCCAGGAAGATCAGCGGAATGATCTGCAGGCTTTACGAAATATGAAACTTACCTACCGGGACATGGGCATGGGCGGAATCATTCGCCAGGTACCGCTATCTTCATTTGCCGACATCGGGTATGTGAATACATACGGCGGCATTAAACGGAAGCAGGAAAAGCGGATCATCATCTTATCATCAAACGTGCTGAGCGATTCGAATCCGAACGAAGTAGTCCAAAACATCCAGAATGAGATTGACCAGTTCAAAGTGCCCGATGGCGTACAGGTAAAAATGGCGGGCGAGCAGGAAGAACAGTTGGAAACGGCCGCTTTTCTGGGTACCGCGTTATTGGTTGCGCTGGGCCTAATCTTGATTATTCTGGTAACCCAGTTTAATTCAGTAAGCAAGCCGTTAATTATATTAAGTGAAATTATCTTCAGCGTAATTGGTGTTTTATTAGGTATCACCATCTTCCGGATGGAAATGTCAATCGTAATGTCGGGAATTGGTATTGTGGCTTTGGCCGGTATTGTGGTGCGCAATGGTATTTTGCTGGTAGAATTTACCGATTTAATGATTGAGCAGGGTATGGAGGTGCGGGAGGCGATTATCGAGGC
>JBGTBV010000115.1:0-3437 GCA_041749185.1 Daejeonella sp.
TTACGATGGTGGTATCATTGGCTCTAACAATACGTATGCTGAAACTGCAAGGCCAAGTACTACGGTTACAGAACCCGATTTCCCTTTTGTACTGTTGGATTATTCAGAAATTGAATTTTATCGTGCGGAGGCAAAGGAAAGAGGGTTTACAGTAAGCGGCACTGCTGAAGAACATTATAATAACGCCATCACTGCTTCTATTTTAGATTGGGGCGGAACTACGGCAGAAGCAGCCACCTACCTGGCCACATCAGCGGTTAATTACGCTACGGCGGCGGGAAACTGGAGAGAAAAAATAGGAACTCAAAAGTGGATTGCTCTGTATAGCCGGCCTGCTACAGGCTGGATGGAAGTTCGCCGCTTAGATTATCCAGTGCTCTCGCCACCTACCGACCCAGACACCGGCTTTCCTAACCGGTTTTCTTACCCTGCTAACGAGCAAACGCTGAATCCCGATAACTATACTTCGGCAGCGCAGGCTATTGGGACGGACAAGGCAGAAACCAAAATATTTTGGGATGTAAACTAAAAAAGGTCATTTAAAGAAAGCCGCTTCACAATAAATGAGGCGGCTTTCTTATTAAATTAACCCGACCAAAATAGCCACGGGTTTGTAACCGCCTGAAACTTATATAATTATTATAAGCTCTGCGGGCCTGCACTTGGTCCTTTTTATTTTGGCTTAAAAGCATCATTGCAAAAAATCCGTAAGTGCCGTGCTAATGCCAGTGGCTGGAGCAGCGTTTTTTAACATTTTTTAGTCCTTTAAGGGAGAACAATATATTTTTGCACCTTCATTAAAACTAAAAATCACATGAGAAAACTTCTTACCCTACTGGGAATTCTTATGCTCACGGGGGTATTTTCCTTTGCACAAACCGGGGTCATAACAGGAACCGTTACTGACGATGCCGGAGCGCCAGTTCCCTTCGCTACTGTAACAGAGACTAAAACAAGGAACGCTACTACCGCCGACGGCAACGGCAACTTTAGTATCCGCCTCAAAGGCAATGGATCTTTGACCTTCACAGCAGCTGGCTATTCAGCCACCTCAGTAAATCCTACCGGCAATACTGTTGCCGTAAAGTTAAATAGGAATACCGCGGAGTTGACGACCGTTGTAGTGACAACCGCCCTTGGGATACAAAGACAAAAGAAAGACTTGGGTTATGCCACCGCAAAGGTTAGCAGCGCACAGGTAAATGAAGCCGCTCCCATTAACATCGCAAACGGCTTGCAGGGAAAGGTTTCAGGGTTAAACGTTACTTCCATCAACAATGGCGTATTCGAAAACGTAAAGATCAACCTACGCGGCATTCGGTCACTTACGGGCAACAACAATCCGATGCTTTTGCTGGACGGTGTTCCTTTGAACATCAATTATCTTTCCTCTCTAAATCCAAATGATATTGCAGAAGTAAATATCCTCAAAGGATCTTCGGCTGCTGCGATCTATGGTCCCGACGCTGTAAACGGCGTTATTGTTGTGACAACGAAAAAGGGAAGCCGGGGTGGAGTACCAACTATCAACGTATCGCACACAGTACAGCTGCAGCGGATTTCTTTCTTCCCCGAATTTCAAAGCGAATTTGGCAGTGGCGGATATGGAGATTTTATTCCCTACGAAAACTGGTCTTGGGGACCCGCCTATGATGGATCCAATGTTTTGGTTGGCCATGAGCTACCGAACGGGGAACAGGAGAGCCTGGTTTATAGTGATCTGAAGGGGGAACGTAAAAGATTTTTCAATACAGGGATCACCAACCAGAGCCAGGTATCTTATGGTGCGAAAGACTTTTACTTAAGCTTCCAGGATGCCAACATAAAAGGAATTGTTCCTGATGATAAAAATCGCCGGACGCAGGTGAGGATGAATACTGGTAAAGAGTATGGAAAATTCAAGGTAAACTTTGATGTAAACTACATTCAGCAGAATTTTAATGTTTTTGACGATGCAGCGATGTCAGACTACCAGCGCACCCAGAATGTTGGATTAAATGGTGGATTATTGAACCTGATTTTCAACACGCCTTCCTATATCCCAATTACCAAGTATAAAGATTTTGAGAACGATCAATTTGCAGAATACAATGGCTTCTTCAACGATTACGGGCACAACCCTTATTTCGCCTTAGACAACTGGCGTAACCAGGGAAAAAACGACGACCTGATCACTAATGTCAATCTAAACTTCAAAGCAACTGATTGGCTTTCCTTCAATTATCGTGCTGCGGCTGCAATTTCATCATCCACGACTACCCGCACTTCGAAAGGAGAAAAACCGACCGCTTTCGGTGAGGGACGCGGCTTTACCAGTATTCCTGGTGCAGTCTCAGAAGGCTTTTCCCGGAGCAGCAGGTTGTCTTCAGAAATATTTGCAAACTTCTCTAAGACGTTTAATGATTTCAAGATAACAGCAATTGCCGGAAATTATGTCCGCCAGGTGGATTCACGAAGTAC
Organism: Daejeonella sp.; assembly: GCA_041749185.1. Taxonomy (GTDB): domain Bacteria; phylum Bacteroidota; class Bacteroidia; order Sphingobacteriales; family Sphingobacteriaceae; genus Daejeonella. The sequence goes on from JBGTBV010000115.1 coordinate 2,461, forward strand.
ATCGGTTGGAGCAGGCAACACTGTTGTTCCCGAATTATTCAATGTAGCCAATAGAACAGGTGAGCTTAGCGGTTCTTCATTTAACAGCAGTACCCGGATTGTCTCAGCAATCGGTAGTCTCGGGCTCAATTATAAGGGATGGGCTAACTTTGAAGTGACTGGCCGGAACGACTGGACGTCACTCCTCGACCAGAGCCAAAATTCCTTTTTTTATCCGGGAGCAAGTGCATCATTCGTTATCAGCGACGCCATTGATGGCTTAAAAGATTCAAGGAGCATTTCATTTTTGAAGGTCAGGGGTTCCTGGAACAAGACTGCTAACGCGAATATTGGTCCATACTCACTGGCAGCCACATTCGGCCAGGCAAATGGCTTTCCTTACGGAGCGCTGCCTGGATATACAGCGGGCAATACCTCTTACGATCCGTTGATAAAATTTGAAGTTGTTGAGAGTAAAGAAGTAGGTATAGAACTTGGATTTTTAAGAAATAGAATCAACATCGAAGCAACTTACTTCCACCAGGACAATACCGATCAAATTATCCCTATTCGTGTTTCATCTGCAACCGGATATACAAATTCATTCGTAAATGCGGCATCTTTTGTGAACCGGGGTATTGAATTGGATTTGAGATTAACCCCCTTATTTAAATTGGGTGAAATCAATTTTGACTTTAGTGCGAACGCCACACGAATTAATAGTGAAATTTCGCAAATATACCAGGGGCTTGATGAGTTGTTCATCGGTGGGTATGATAACTTTGCTGCTAACTATGCTATTAAAGGCCAACCGGCGTTTGTATTTAAGGCTACGGATTGGGCAAGGGATCCTGCTACCGGAAAAGTTATTGTTGACGGTGCTACAGGCTATCCCGATGTGGATCCGAACAACAAAATATTCGGTCGCACTTTGCCGCTGTGGACGATCGGCCTCACTCCCAGCATAAGTTGGAAGGGATTGAGTGCAACAGTGGTTG
>JBGTBV010000116.1:0-2152 GCA_041749185.1 Daejeonella sp.
CTTTTAGAATAGCCGTAAGTTAATGCTTCCGCTAAAGCAAAAAAACTTTAGTATTAGATTACGTTTCGCAACGCGCTCATTGATCTTTCAATATGGCCGTAATAATTGTAAGTTAGACAGTTACACAATTTATATCCCGAAAAGTCAGTATTATTGTCTTGCTAGCTACCATTAACTTCCCCCGCGGACGAAATTGACTTTCGTGCTGTTACTTCTTTTAATATGTTATGAGAATAATCCTTCTTGCATTTCATTTCTGCCTGGTTCTGTTCTCTTGTACTTCTGAAAAAAAAACAGAAAAAAGTCTCGACGGAGTTCTGGACGAATACTTCTCAAAACAATTTTCACCTAATGAACCAGGAGGAGCAGTAATACTTTTCAAAGATGATAGTATTGTCTTTTCAAAAGGTTATGGCCTCAGCAATTTCCAGACTAAGGAAGTTATTACCCCGCAGACATTGTTCAATATTGGTTCCATCTCCAAAACTTTTGTTGCAAATGGAATCCTTATTTTACAGGCCGAGGGCAAACTTTCCATTGACGACAGTTTGTACAAGTATTTTCCGGATTTCAAGAATACAGATGTTGCAAAAAGAGTAAAAATCAAACACCTCTTGTCTCATACATCAGGGCTTCCTGATCTGCGGGATGTTTCCGGTGACAGCGTCTTCTACCTGACTGCAAGAGATGCCGAGAACTGGTATCCAATTACTCAAACCGAAACACTGGAATTTGAACCGGGCTCTGAATTCGGCTATTCAAATCTCGCCTACAATGGATTAGCTTTGATTATTGAAAAAGTAAGCGGTACGAAGTGGCAGCAATTCATTGAAAAAAATATCTTCGAACCCGCGGGAATGACCAACAGTACCATAACGAATGGTCCACACCCGGAGACCGGCGTAAGTCATGGTTACGTAAAAAACCGCGGCGAATGGATTGAAGACGACTACGGAGAAGAACCAACATTTCCTGCCGCGGGAAACGGGGGAGTATGGAGCACGGCTGAAGAACTGGTAAAATATGAAAAAGCGATCCAGCAATCTCTTTTTCTGCCGCCCGATGTAGTGGAGGATTCAAGAACGATCAAACATTTTGAGAATTGGAAAGGGACCCGTCCGTTTGAAGCCTCATGGTCGTGGTTGAAATTAGAAAATGAAACCGACAGCATAGCTCCAATAATAGGCTGGTCATGGTTCATCGGAAAGACGATCGACGGGTCAAAAATTATAAGCCACACTGGTAGTCAGGGTGGATTTCTTTGCAATTACGTTTCCATCCCGGACAAACAGATCCACTTTGTCATCCTCTGCAACACTCCAAGAGATATTTACTCATATTCCGACAAAATAATCTCCCTCCTAAACCTATAAACCATTCAACTACTTTAAAACCCAAACCTCACTTCCACACTAACCCTAATCACCCATCACTCAGGCACAACACAAAACCCATCACTAATACCTATCCAACTCGCACCAACCACCTCATAACCCATAACTAACCGACTCATAACTACCCAACTCATAACTCCTCCCCATAGCGATCCACAATATCCTGGCTAATCAACTTATACAACTCCGCTGCTGACTCATTATCATTAAGGAACTCCATATGTTTATCCAGCGTCTCAAAATCTCCTCGTCGCGCAGGTCCGGTCTGCGCATTTTCCGGGCCGATTGTAAGACTTTTGGTTAGCATCTCTGCAATCAACGGTTTCAGCCAATCGAAACTTAAACTATTCTCCTTCATAATCTCCTGCGCAAGCAACAACATGTGGTTTGTAAAGTTTGATGCAAACACGGCAGATACATGTAACGCTTGCCTGTCATGCGATGTGATTTTATAGACATGGTTACTGATGGCCTTAGCCATCGTCATCAGTACCTTTTCCGTTACTTCGTTTTCACTTTCAATAAAAATCGGGACATCATTAAATTCTATCTTTCTAACCTTACTAAACGTTTGTAAAGGATAAAATACCCCAAGGTAGGAGGTTGCCGCATAACTTAAAACATTTAGTGGTTGTCCGCCCGATGTATGCACGAGGATAGCTTCTTCTGGCAAAACGATCTCCCTTACGATTTCCTGTATAGCATCATCAGATGTGGCAATTATAAAAATTGAAGAAGAACTGGTTGAAAAATCTAGC
>JBGTBV010000117.1:0-5275 GCA_041749185.1 Daejeonella sp.
GTATTAAACCTGGCTTTGATCTCTGTGGTATTTATCCTTTTGGGATATGGCTCTTACGCGATGATTGTAATACGGGCAAAAGCAGATCCGACATTAAATAACAGCGATCCGGATAATGCCTTCGGACTGTTGAGCTATGTAAACCGGGAGCAATATGGCGGCCGGCCACTCATTTACGGCCATTATTTCGACTCAAAACCGATAGACAACGAAGAAGGCGACGCCATTTACCGGAAAGATGAAAAGCAGTACTCGGTTGCCGGGCGTAAGTTTGACCGCATTTATGATAGAAACACGCTGTTGCCCCGAATGTACAGCTCCGATCCACAGCATGTTTCCTATTACCGGGACTGGATGGGGATGACCGAAAACCAGTCGCCCAGTTTTGCCGATAACCTCGGTTTTTTGATCAGCTATCAGACCAGCTTTATGTATACGCGTTACTTTGCCTGGAATTTTATTGGCCGGCAAAATGACGAGCAAGGCCATGGCGATTTTATTCACGGAAATTGGATAAGCGGCATTCCGTTTATTGACAATATGCTGGTTGGCGGCCAGCAAAACCTACCAAAAAGCGAACTTCAAAACAAAGCATTTAACCGCTTTTATTTCCTGCCGTTTATTCTGGGGATTATCGGCGCATTCTGGCACTTCAGAAAAAACCAGAAAGATGCCGGTATTGTTGGCCTGCTGTTTTTCTTCACGGGCCTGGCCATTGTGCTTTACCTCAATCAAAACCCGCTGCAACCCAGAGAACGTGACTACGCTTACGCCGGTTCTTTTTACGCTTTCGCGATTTGGATTGGTTTAGGAGTTGCCGGTATTGCAGCATTGCTGCGTAAAAAGCTCGATTCTAAAACCAGCGCAGTTATTGCAACTGTTGTTGGTTTATTGGCCGCTCCGGTGCTGCTGGCAAAAGACGGCTGGGACGATCACGACCGCTCTGAAAAATTTACCGCCCGAGATTTTGCGATTGATTACCTCGAATCATGCGCTCCCAACGCCATCTTGTTTACATATGGTGATAACGACACTTATCCGCTATGGTATGCTCAGGAAGTAGAGAACATCCGCCCCGATGTACGGGTGGTGAACCTGAGTTTGCTTGGAACCGATTGGTATATCCGCCAGATGAAAGAAAAAGTGAACGAAGCGCCGGGCTTGCCAATTACCATGGCCGATTCCAAATTCGTTCAGGGTGTGCGGGATGTACTTTATTACGATCCTTCGTTTTACCAGTTGCAGGGAGCCGTTGAGCTGAAAGATATATTTGATGTTTTGGTTTCTGATAATCCGAACGATAAAGCTCCATCACAGTATGAAGAAGGTGTTAAGGAAAACTTTCTTCCTACAAAAAACTTTAAAATTTCGGTTGATCCGGCTCAGGTAATTGCCACAAATACAGTTTCGGCCGCGAAGAAAGACCAGATAACCAGCGCAGTTGAATGGCAGTTTAATAAAAACTACGTCACCAAAGATAATCTGGCAATCTTTGATATCCTGGCCCACAATCAGTGGAAAAGGCCGATTTATTTTGCCATCACGGTACCATCTGAGAATTACATTGGTTTGGATGATTACCTGTATAACGAGGGTTTTGCTTACCGCTTGATGCCGTTAGAGAAAGCAGCGACCGATTCTACCCGGCAGCGGGAGGATTTGGTGAACACCGATGCCATGTATGACCACATGATGAATAAGTTTAAGTGGGGCAATATGAAAGACGCCAATTATCTGGATCCGGAGTCGGTACGGATGATAGCCGTGGTGGTTAATAATTTCAATATTTTAGCAGAAAACTTATACAAAGAGGGGCGTGTTGAGGAAGCAAAGAAGGCATTAGACAAGTGCATCAGTGTAACGCCCGATAAGAATTTTTCTCTGAATTTCACCATCAGGAAATTTTACATGGCTGATTTGCTTTATAAATTAAAAGAAACAGAAAAAGCGAACGCCGTTGTAAAGAGCACCGCTGATTACATCTCGGCGCAGTTAGATTATTTGTACGCGATATCGCAAACCAAAGAAAACCTGGGTGCCCAGGAAATTCAGTTGGGCATGTCTATACTAAATGAATTTGTGAAAGTGACCGCAGATAACGGCCAAACCGCATTAAATAAAGAGATTGCGGGTAAATACAAAGCGCTGGAAACAAAGTTTATTGGAGGAAGATAAGGAAATTAGATGGAAATTTGTATCGGCCAATTCGCTATTGAATAAAGACTAACTCGATTTCAATAAGTGGAGTGACACAAAAAATCCCCCGCCGGGCTGGGAGGGGATTTTTTGATTATCGGCTTATCGATTTGGAATTATTCCACCACTACACCCATAGCGCAGAACTTTTCGATGCGCTCACTGATCACCTGGTCAATCTCCCGATTTTTTAAACCGGCTAAATCTGAGATGATCTGCTCTTTAATGCTCTGAGCCATGGCCGCAGGATTGTGATGGGCGCCGCCGAGAGGCTCTTTTATAATTCCATCAATGAGTTTATTACCAAGCATATCTGAAGCTGTTAACTTGAGGCATTCTGCGGCCCGTTCCTTAAAATCCCAGCTTCGCCATAAAATAGACGAGCAAGATTCTGGCGAAATAACCGAGTACCAGGTGTGTTCAAGCATGTATACTCTATCGCCAATTCCAATTCCAAGCGCACCGCCTGAGGCGCCTTCACCCACAACAAAACACAATATGGGTACTTTCAATACCGACATTTCAAGCAGGTTACGGGCAATAGCTTCACCCTGACCGCGTTCTTCAGCTTCCAGTCCCGGATAAGCTCCCGGAGTATCAATAAACGTGACCACCGGTTTGTTAAATTTTTCGGCCATCTTCATCAGTCTGAGCGCCTTTCTGTAGCCTTCCGGGTTGGCCATACCAAAATTTCGATATTGCCGCAGTTTGGTGTTTACTCCCTTCTGGTGGCCAATAAGCATCACGGTTTGGCCGTTAATGGTTCCAAAACCGCCTACTATGGCTTTATCATCTTTTACTGTCCGGTCGCCGTGCATCTCAATAAAATCATCGCAGATCATTTCGATATAACCCAGCGTATAAGGTCGTTCGGGGTGACGGGAAATTTGCACGTTTTGCCATCCCGTAAGGTTAGAATATATTTCGTTACGTGTGGTGTCAAGCTGAGCTTCCAGATCAGACAGGGTTTTAGACATGTCCATTTTGGTTTTGTCTGCTACCTGGTTTATCTTCTCAATCTGAGATTGCAGATCAGCAATGGGCTTTTCAAAATCGAATGTTGTATTCATTACACTATCAATGAGCCTGCTAAAATAGGGATTTTACCCTTGCCATTTCAGTTTGTTTGCTGTTACTTAATCTGAGCGTATTTCTTGAGCTGGTCTGGCGTAAGCAGCCGGAAAGCCTTTAAATGCGCTTGCAAATGTGCGTTACGCAGCTCGCCCTGGTATAAACCAATTTGGTTGCTAAAGTAAATTAGATTCCCTTCGTTCGCTTTTTTAGAGTAAAAAAGTTCATTCAGCTTTTTCTCGTTCTGCAGAATAAAACGACCCATTTCCCGGGCTTTGAAATCCAGCGATTTTACGGCTGCCTGCAATTGATTTATCTGCGACTGGCTGAGCTTGAGTTGATTCTGATAGTTTAGCACGCGGGCCGGGGAGGGATAATTGTTTAGCTCGGCCGCTCTTGCCATCCCCATTTCTTCGCCCTTGAGGTATGCGTTGTATTGCCCCTCATTCAGAGACGGAATAGCGGAGTTCTCTACAGCCGGAATAGCGGATTTTACATTTGGTGAAGCTGTCGGCTTTGCACCGCTGGTTTGTGCAGACAAATTACTGTTGAAGCTCAGAAGGAGAACGGAGAGAATAATGTATCGCATCTAAAAGTTGATAGTTTGTAATTCTGATAACGCCGAAATCTATTACTGATTATGCTAAGGGCAGAACAAAAGTCAGGCGAGGTTGCTTATCCCGCAGGTCGGTTTCGAATTTAACGCGATGTGGACTGAGTTTCCTTAGCTGACAAGCTACTGCCGGACAGTGCATCTTCATCGCTGCCGTTGCTTAAAGGAAGTGAAAAGAAAAATGTAGAACCCGAGCCCGGCTCGCTTTCAATCCAGTAAATACCCTTATGTCTTTTGATGATCTCGGCCGAGATAAATAATCCGAGCCCAAGGCCCTGAAACCGCATTTCCGAATCATCTACACGATAATATCGTTCAAACGCCTTGTTCAAATTCTCAGGCTGAATGCCGATGCCGAAATCCCGGCAGGAAACAACCAGATAATTATCTTTCAGATAGGATGATAACAGCACCTTATCCGCCCCGGGCGAGTATTTAATAGCGTTAGACAAATAGTTGTAAACTACCTGCTCAAGCCGGAACCGATCTCCAAAGTAAATCACCTCTGCAGAATGCTCAATAATTACCTGGTGGCTGCGGGTATGGTTCTGGATGCTTTGTACAACATCAAAAAGCATATCCTTAAAATTAAATTCCGTCTCGTTATAAACCAGCCTACCGGCGTTTATCTTTGAAACATCCAGCAAATCTGCTATAAGGGTTTCCAGCCTTACCAACTGTTCAGCGGCTTTTGTGGCGAAGAGGCTGGCCTTTTCATCGTGTTTAACCGTTCTGCCTATTAGTTGTACCGAGGCTTTAATGCTGGTTAGCGGTGTTTTAAGTTCGTGGCTGGCTATACTTAAAAATTCATCTTTGCGCTCGGATAAATCCCGAACCGCACGGGTGTACAGTTCCTGTTCAGTGATGTCTACCACACTGCCGATATAGCCGTCAAAAACAGTATGGTCATAATGTGGATTGGCCTGGCAGAAAACCCATCTGGCACCGCCATCGGGAATTTTTATCTGGAACTTGCTTTGATAATGCGAGCGGTTTTCAACAGCTTTTACCCAGTTTTGCCGATAGGCTTCGGGATCGTCAATAATTAAGGCCTGTTTAAATCCGTAGCCTAAACTATCTTTTAAAGCAAGACCGGTTACCTCGGTCCATTTTTTATTCAGGTACATACACCTTCCCTGCCGGTCTGATTTCCAAACAATGAAAGGCGTTTCTTCAGAAAGATTTCTAAAATAGATTTCGTTATTACGTAAAGACGTTAACTGCATTTTCTGATCGTGGATATCTGTGTTTATTCCCATCCAGTACAGTACTTCGCCGTTCGTATCTTTAAAGGGTTCTGCATGGGTTAAGTGCCAACGAAACTCGCCGTCAGAACGCATGAGCCTGCTTTCGTACTGGAACGGAACTCCATTTTTTAAAGAGTTATTCCAGGCA
>JBGTBV010000118.1:0-14269 GCA_041749185.1 Daejeonella sp.
GGGATTTTTACGCTTGGCAGCCAGAAAAAAGTTTTTGTTAAAAGCTTTAGTGTAAACGTTGTTTTTGACGATATACAGGGCTTAAAAACTGGCAATAACGTTTGGTTTTCTGGTGTGAAAATTGGCACTATCAAAAAAATACAATTCTACGGAACGTCTCAGGTTCAGGTATTCATGAACATTGAAGAGAAAGCCCATCAGTATATTCATAAAGATGCACGGGCAAGCATTGGGTCAGACGGATTGATCGGCAACAAAATTATTGTGATTACCGGCGGTAGTCCTAAGTATCCATTTGTTGAAGATGGAGACCGGTTGCGGGTGAATGTAGAAGTATCAACCGATGAGATTATGAAAACCCTACAGGTAAACAACAAAAATCTGGTAGAGATTACGGGGAATTTTAAAACTTTGTCTAAAAATTTGGTAGACGGGAAAGGAGTTGTTGGTGCGATGCTGGCCGATGATCAGATAGCAGAAAATTTTAAGGCCATGGTACTTAATCTAAAAACCACAACCGAATCGGCCAACCGCATGGTTGTAGAACTAAACCGGTTTACCAGAACCTTAAATACCAATGGCGGGCTGGCCGACAAAATGTTGACCGATACGGTTGTTTTCGCAAGGTTGCAGGCTTCTGTGAGCGAACTTCAAAAAACGGCAAAATCTGCCTCAATTCTCACCGAAAACCTGAATCAGGCTTCGGCTAAATTAAACCAGACTAACAACGCTGCGGGTTTACTACTCAATGACCAGAACACTGCCGCTCAGGTTAAAGCCATCATGCAAAACCTGCAAACAAGCACCAAAAAGCTGGATGAAAACATGGAAGCATTGCAAAGCAATTTTCTTCTCAGGGGATTTTTTAAACGGAAAGCAAAAGACGAAGCTCAGGCTGTCCGTGATAGTATCGGCCAGTAAATAGCCGTTTACAAATTATAAAACCTTCCCGTAAGCGTTCTGAAGCTCCTATCATCTCTATATATTAGGTATTGTGGCTGAATTGCTTTCTGGCCAATTCAATTATATTTGACGATTAAAACCAAGAGACACCAGCAAGCATGCCCGATTTTTCGTTCGTAATTCTTACTTACAATGAAGAGATTCATCTGCCGCGTTTGCTTCAATCTATAAAATCACTTAGTGCGAAAACCTTCGTACTTGATTCTGGAAGCACGGATGGCACTTTACAAATTTGTTTGGATTGGGGTGTTCAAACCGCTTATCACGCTTTTGAAAATCATCCCAGACAATGGGCAACAGCTCTAAAAGCATTTCCGTTTTCCACACCCTGGCTTATATGCCTTGATGCCGACCAGATTGTTACTTCAGAACTGTTGCAATTGCTGCAGGATTTTAGGGATGAAAACTACGCATCTGTAAATGGTATATATTTTAACCGCAAAAACTATTTTAAAGGAAGCTGGATCAGATACGGCGGCTACTATCCAAAGTATCTGCTTAAAATGTTTAGGGCCGGCAACGGATTTTCTGATTTGAACGAGAACATGGATCACCGGTTCATCGTTTCGGGAAACACTGTAATTTGGGGAAAAGGCCATATTATTGAAGAAAACCTGAAAGAGAACAAAGTGGGATTTTGGATAGAAAAGCATAACCGGTACAGTGATTTGCTTGCCAACGAAGAAATTGAGCGCATGGACAATTTGCGCTTTCAAACAATTAAGCCTTATTTTTGGGGTACACCCGATGAAAGAACCGCATGGTTAAAAAATTTGTGGTGGAAACTTCCGCGTTTTGTTCGTCCGTTTTTATACTTTATTTACCGGATGATTTTTCAGTTAGGTTTACTGGACGGAAAGAACGGAATCCTTTTCCATTTTCTACAGGGATTTTGGTTTAGAATAATTGTGGATGTAAAAATCTCGGAGCTGTTAAAAGAAAAAAAGAATGCGGCCGCATCAAAACATTAAAAATTTTTTAGGGAACCCATCGTACCGTTTTCTGCTACTTTTTTTAAGCCTGTTTTTGCTGCTCTATTATTTTAATATCTTTTACATGGGCATCACCGCTCCGGGCAATTTCTACATCCCTTTTTTGGATGAGCATCTGGATTATATTCAGGGTTTCAGGCATCTGCTCATCGGCGCAAGTGCCGCAGTACTTCGCTTGCTGGGCCATGAGGTATTTCAGTCTGATACTACCGTTCACGCATACAATGTGGGCGGGGTAACAGTGGTGTACTCCTGTTTGGGCCTGGGAGTAATGAGTTTTTTCATCGCCTTTGTAGCCGCATGGCCCAATCGTTCTGTAAAAAGTAAGCTTCTGTTCTTACCCTTAGGCCTACTACTCATACAGACCTTAAATATTATTCGCTTTGTAGCCATTACTTTATTTTGGCGGCAGCTTCCGTATAAATCTCTCATAGACCATCATACGCTGTTTAATATTATTTTGTACGCGGTTTTGCTCGGAGCAATTTATATCTGGATCAGTAAAAGGCAAGATTTGAATCCGGCCTCTAAACTCACAAATTCTTCAATCTAGATGAAGCAAACACAGCTCCAAAAAGATTTTGACCGCGGAACTTTCAGTGCCGGAGCTTCTGTTTTAAAGATCGCTTGCTGGTATTTAATGAGTACTTTATTTTTCCGCTCCGGCTTAATGCCCTTCAGTTCTGTTCTGGTGTTCCTGCTCAGGTTATTTGGTTGCAAAATAGGCAGGGAAGTTCGGGTGAAGCCTTTTGTAAACATTAAATATCCCTGGAAACTCATCATTGGAGACTATACCTGGGTTGGCGAAGGCTGTGTGATAGAAAACCTGGCGGTAGTTAATATCGGTAACCATGTTTGCCTTTCGCAGGGATGCATGCTGCTTACCGGTAATCATAATTATAAAAAAATCTCGTTCGATCTTTTTGTAAAACCCGTGGTTCTTGAAGATGGTGTTTGGATTGGTGCTAAATCTATTGTTTGTCCGGGTGTGGTTGTGGCTTCCCATGGGGTATTAACGGTTGGGTCGGTGGCTTCCCGCAACACAGAACCTTACTCAATTTATCAGGGAAACCCGGCAATTAAGGTTGCGGAACGGGTGATTGATTGAATTTTGCACTGAGCAATCTATCTAATGAATCTTTTACTACATCCGAGATTAAATGAGTTAACTTTTTCCAATCGGCTTAAAGGTTTCAAATTCACAGAATAATAATAATAAGTGAATCAAATCACAAATAAACATAATCGTTAGTGATTACGATCACGAATAAGTATGTTTACTTTGTTTTTGAATAAGTAAGTATGATTATCCGTGATCTTCAAAGTAAATTAGAAAGCCGGCTCTTTAAAGGAAAAGCCTTGCTGTTAATGGGTCCAAGGCAATCTGGCAAGTCAACTCTGATAGAAGATTTTCTAAAATCGCAACAAAAGCCCTGGCTTTATTTTAATGGAGATGAAGCGGATGTAAGGGAAATATTCACCAATACCACATCAGCAAAGTTAAAAGCCCTGGCAGGCACAAATTCTGTTGTATTTATTGACGAGGCACAACGTATCCCAAACATCGGACTTACCCTAAAACTTTTTACAGATCAGTTGAAAGACATTCAGGTAATTGCAACTGGCTCTTCTGCATTCGAATTAAGCAGCAGGTTAAATGAGCCGCTTACCGGCCGCAAATATGAATTTACATTGTACCCTTTGAGTTTTTCTGAGATGGTAAGGCATCATGGATTGTTGCAGGAAAAACGGTTAATAGAGCACCGGTTAATATTTGGCTATTATCCCGAAATAGTAACCAAACCAAGTGAAGAAAAAGAATTGTTGAAATTACTTGCAAGTAGTTACCTGTATAAAGACCTGTTGATGTTACAGGAAATAAAGAAGCCTGTACTCCTTGAAAAAATATTAAAAGCCCTTGCCTTGCAGATTGGAAACGAAGTGAATTTTAACGAGTTAAGCCAAATGGTAATGGCCGACAAAAACACCGTTGAAAAATATATTGATCTGTTGGAAAAAGCCTATGTCGTTTTCAAGTTACCTGCGCTTAATAGAAATGCCGGAAATGAGATTAAAAAAGGCAAGAAAATCTATTTTTACGATTGCGGTGTGCGAAATGCCATCATCAACAATTTCAACCTTCCGGGAAACCGAACAGACGTAGGCCCGCTTTGGGAGAACTTTGTTATGGCCGAAAGAATGAAATACCTGAACTACCAGGACCGGGATACCGATATGTATTTTTGGCGCACCGCCCAGCAACAGGAAATTGACCTGGTTGAAGAATGCAACGCCAAATTTTCTGTTTATGAATTTAAGTGGAGCCCGATAAAAAGCGTACGGTTTCCTCAAACTTTTTTAAAGAATTACGAGGTGGAGGAAACCAGGGCAATAAGCCCGTCAAATATCGAAGAGTTTTTAATGTGAAGGTTCAGCAAACATCCACGCGTATAGTGAATGCTAATACCTGAAAGCCGATACCTACCCTAGCCATTGATCGCTTTCCAAAGCAGATCTTTCAATTCAAGCAAACCTTTTTCTGCTACCGATGAAATGAAAACGTATGGCAGATCAGGTAGTTCCGCTTTCATTTCGGTCATCAACTCTTCGTCTAACATGTCGCTTTTGCTGATGGCTAAAACACGCGGTTTGTGCGCCAGCTCCGGGTTGTATTTTTCGAGTTCATTCAGCAGGATAGTATATTCTTCGGCCACTGTGCGGCTGGTATCTGCGGGCACTAAAAACAGCAAGACCGAGTTGCGTTCTATGTGTCGCAAAAAACGTATCCCCAAACCCTTTCCTTCAGAAGCACCTTCAATAATTCCCGGAATATCGGCCATCACAAACGATTTGTTATCCCGGTAAGAAACAATGCCCAGGTTAGGCACCAGCGTGGTGAAAGCATAATCGGCAATCTCGGGTTTGGCGGCAGAAACTACAGAGAGCAAGGTTGACTTTCCGGCATTTGGGAAACCAACCAAACCTACATCTGCCAAAATTTTCAATTCCAAGATGATCCATTCCTCGCGGCCGGGCTCTCCCGGCTGACTAAATCTGGGCGTTTGCTGGGTGGGCGTTTTAAAATGGCTGTTACCGAGGCCGCCGCGTCCGCCCGGGGTTAATATTTTCGTTTCTCCGTTGGCTGTAATTTCAAATAAAAATTCTCCCGTTTCGGCATTTCTGGCGGTGGTACCCAACGGAACTTCTAATATCTCGTCTTCGCCGGTGCGGCCAGATTTATTACTGCTCGAACCCGTTAATCCACTTTCGGCAATGATGTGCTTGCGATATTTTAAATGCAATAAAGTCCAGAGCTGACTGTTTCCCTGCAATAAAATGTGCCCGCCGCGGCCACCGTCCCCACCATCCGGACCGCCTTTAGACGTTAATATATCGCGGTGCAGATGCGAGGAACCCGGCCCTCCATGGCCCGACCGGCAGCATATTTTCACGTAATCAACAAAATTAGAACCTTGAGACATAAGCTTGGATCATGAATGGAAAATGTAAAAAAAGAGCTGAGCCAACACGTTAAAACCGGCGGAAGGTTTACGCGGCCTCGCAGGGAAAACCTTTAAACTGCGCTTATTACATTTTTGATGGAAGAAAAAATATCTTCGATACTTCCAATCCCGTTAACACTAAAAAACTTCTTTTGATCCTTATAATAGTTGGCCACCACGGCGGTTTTGGTGTTATACTCGTTAATGCGCCGGGCGATCACCTCCTCGTTGGCATCATCAGGCCGGCCAGAATCTTTACCGCGTAATAAAAGCCTTTTTTGCAACTCATCAAAGCTCACTTCCAAAGCAATCATGCAGGAAATAGATTCATTCTTACTTTTCAGTAGTTCATCTAACGCTTCTGCCTGGGCTACGGTGCGAGGAAATCCGTCGAAAATAAAACCGGCAGCGCTTTTATTAGAATCAAGCTTATTGCTGATCATACCAATAACCACTTCGTCTGGGACGAGCATCCCCTTATCCATCAATTTCTTTGCTTCAACACCCAACTCGGTTCCTCCCGCAATTTCATTTCGTAAAATATCTCCCGTAGACAGATGTACCAGATTAAATTTTTCAATAAGATTTTTTGACTGGGTTCCTTTTCCGGCTCCCGGGGGGCCAAATAAAACTATGTTCAGCATTTTAAATTGTATAAAATTTAAAAAAGCCTTTTCGGATTGGCGAAAAGGCTTAAACGGTTTACCGCTTTAGCGGATTGGATGTTCGTGCACCTGAAGGGAGTCGAACCCCTAACCTTCCCGATTTCACATCGGGATGCTCTATCTTGTTATAGCAAATTGCACCTCGTGTGCACCTGAAGGGAGTCGAACCCCTAACCTCCTGATCCGTAGTCAGGTGCTCTATCCAATTAAGCTACAGGTGCTATTTTAAACGGACTGCAAAAGTATATTTTCTTTTGATGGTTGCCTAATTTTTCTAAAAAAACTTATCGCAGACAGGCTATCCAGATACCTTAGCGGCTATTGCTAACTGCCGATCTATAATAGCTAATCCCTCCGCAAAGGAGTGCGGACGATACCCCAGTTCAGTTATCGCTTTATCGAGAACAAATCCTGTTCGCTGTGGTCGTGCAGCAACCTGGTTAAGGCTGGCAGAACTTATCGGCCTGATTAACGACCGGTCCAATTTCCAATGATCTGCAACCTGTTGAACAAGTTCCAAAATACTCATCATGTCTTTTCCCGAGGCGTTGTAAACCCCGCGAGCCTTCGTTTTCACGGCAAGCAGACAGCAGTCGGCCAAATCTTCCGCAAGGGTAGGCATTCTCCATTGGTCATCCACTACATTGATGGGGCCTCCTTTTTCCAGAGCTGACTTAGCCCACAATACAATGTTGGTACGGCTCATGTCCTTCACAATTCCGTAAACAATAATGGTACGCAAAATGGTATAATGGCAGGCAGAGGCCTGCAACAACTGCTCGGCTTCCAGTTTGGTTTTCCCGTAATAACTTAATGGATTAGGCTTTGCATCTTCGGCGTACGGACCGTCCTGGCCGTCAAAAATAAAATCTGTTGAGAGGTGAACAAGCTGGATGCCTAACTGACCGCAGCTTCGAATCAGATTTTTTACAGCCGTTACGTTCAACTCCCGGCATGCTGCTTGTTCATTTTCGCAAGTGTCTACATTCGTCATTGCCGCAGTGTGCACAACCGCCGAGGGTTTGAATTTTTCTAAGACGTGTTGAACCTGGCTTTCATCACATACATCCATTTCAACGTAGCTAAACCGTTTTTGGGCAGGATATCTGTTCCTGCCTATCGCGGTAGCAATCAGTTCAAATTCGTTTGTGGCCAATATACGCTCGGTGAGTTTTTGGCCGAGCAAACCATTACTGCCGGTTACTAAAATTTTTTCCATGTGCAAATAACCTTTTTTATCTGCGGCTTAGCAAAATAAAAATCTCACTGATAACGTTCCCCGGAAACGGTTCTGTTGCCGGGGTGAAAATAAGAAAGGCCCCGGTTAGGGGGCCTTATCTAAAATGTAAAAAGGTATTATGCGTTTTTGTTGTTGCTTCTGGTTATTGCCACAATAATTACAATAAAGACTGCAACCCCAACGGCCCAAACCCAGGGCTGGCCATACCAAACACTATCTCCTCCCGCATCAATATCCACCTCAACGTTCTCCGGAACAGACTGTGCAAAGCTTACCATTCCGTTAAATAACGTAAAAACTGTTGCTAAAAACGCAATCCAAATTTTAGAAGGCGCAGGCAATGCTGGGTAATTGTTAAAACTTTTCATGATTGTAAATTTTAGGTTTAGTTTAATTAGTTGCATCCCTGCAAATAACCTGCCATTAACCCGATATGATGATCAAAATTTGATAGAACGCCGCCCAATCAATACGTTGAATGCCTCCTTAAAAATCTTTCAACTAAGTGTTTGATTTTCGGCGATAAAGAGTATTTTTGCAGACCCAAAAAAACCGCCCAAAAGCGGTCAGAATTTTGAAAATAATCACGTTTTAGCAAAATTATATGCCAAACTCTGGAAAAATAGCGCAAATCATCGGTCCGATAGTGGACGTTAGTTTTGCCGATGACGCCAAATTACCAAAAATTTACGACGCATTAGAAATCGTTAAAGATAACGGGCAAAAAATTGTTTTAGAAGTTCAGCAGCACTTAGGAGAAGATCGCGTGCGGGCTATAGCGATGGATTCTACCGATGGTTTAGTGCGTGGCATGCCCGTTACAGATACAGGCTCGGCTATCCGTATGCCGGTTGGCGATCAGATTAAAGGCCGTTTATTTAACGTGGTTGGCCAGGCAATAGATGGAATTGGCGAAGTTGATAAAGCGGGCGGATATCCCATCCACAATACACCTCCCAAATTTGATCAGTTATCAACTGATACCGAGGTGCTTTTTACCGGAATTAAGGTAATTGATTTGCTTGAGCCTTACGCAAAGGGCGGAAAAATCGGATTATTTGGTGGCGCCGGGGTTGGCAAAACTGTTCTTATTATGGAACTGGTTAATAATATCGCCAAAGCGTATGCTGGCTTATCAGTATTTGCAGGGGTTGGCGAACGTACCCGTGAAGGAAATGATTTGCTCCGCGAGTTTATTGAATCGGGCGTAATTAATTATGGAGACGCGTTCCGGGAATCCATGGAAAAAGGTGGCTGGGATCTGGAATCTGTTGACAAAGAAGCGCTGAAAGAATCTAAAGCTACGTTGGTTTTCGGTCAGATGAACGAGCCTCCCGGTGCACGTGCACGGGTTGCCTTATCCGGTTTAACCGTGGCAGAATATTTCCGCGACGGTGAAGGCGAAGGTCAGGGAAAGGATATTCTGTTTTTTGTAGATAATATTTTCCGCTTCACCCAGGCCGGTTCAGAAGTATCGGCTTTGTTGGGGCGTATGCCATCTGCGGTTGGTTATCAGCCTACTCTGGCCACAGAAATGGGCTTAATGCAAGAGCGGATCACATCTACAAAGCGTGGTTCTATTACTTCCGTTCAGGCTGTTTATGTTCCTGCAGATGATTTAACCGATCCTGCACCCGCGACTACGTTTGCCCACTTAGATGCCACAACCGTATTATCGCGAAAAATTGCAGAACTTGGAATATATCCCGCGGTAGATCCGCTGGATTCAACATCAAGGATATTGAATGCTGCAACTTTAGGTGATGAGCATTATGGAACAGCGCAACGGGTGAAAGAAATTTTACAGCGTTACAAAGAATTGCAGGATATTATTGCCATTTTAGGAATGGATGAACTATCGGAGGAAGATAAATTGGTTGTTGGACGGGCCCGCCGGGTGCAGCGTTTCCTTTCTCAACCATTCTTTGTTGCCGAGCAATTTACAGGCTTAAAGGGTGTACTGGTAGACATTAAAGATACCATCAAAGGTTTCAACATGATCATGGATGGCGAAGTGGATGAATATCCGGAAGCGGCGTTTAACCTCGTTGGAACCATTGAAGATGCAATTGAAAAAGGAAAGAAATTACTTGCAGAATCCAACGGATAAATTGGTATTGGGTAAAGCGTATGGCGTATTGAGATTAGCAATACTAAATACGCAATACCCAGCCCGCAATACGCAATACTTAACAAATGACCTTAGAAATATTAACGCCCGATAAAACCGTTTACCAGGGAGAAGTTACTTCTGTAACTGTGCCGGGCACGCTGGGCTCGTTCGAGGTGCTGAAAGATCATGCGCCCATCATATCAACTCTGGAAGACGGAAGAATCATTATCCGCGGCGGGTCAACAGCCGAGGAAGTGTTGTTTATATCTGGCGGCGTGGTAGAGGTTTTGAATAACCGGATTATCGTGTTAGCCGAAGGTGCAGGCCGGGAAGAATAATAGTCTGCTTTTTCAACCTAATTTACAGGCCCGGCAAGAAAAATTTGCCGGGTTTTTTTTTCGGATTTTTCTGAATTTTTTTTCGCAGACAGGGATTTTACGCAGAAATCCTGTAAAAATATTCCAGAGATTGTTTTTGAACTGAAAACCAGATATGGAAATAGTCTAATATGAAAAAATTATTCTTCATTAATTACGCTTTTGGCGTAGTATTAATTCTGCGAAAACTTTGATTGTCAGAACAATATATCTATTTTATTAATCTCTGTTTTACTATTGCGAAATTACGCCAGGGCAGGTACCTTAAGATTAATAAACCGGGATGTTCAATGGCACCTTTAAAACAAGCTTCAATTCGTACAGTTACTGTGTCACTTGCTTCTGCTCAGCAACCGATTATCTACGCCTATATTTTTAGCATTCTACTGCTATATCTGTTTCAGGCGCTTTAAACCATAACAAGTTTTTCACACACGGGCGCCTTCTTCTAACAAAGAGGCGCTATTTTTTTAGATAAAAAATTAATCATGGAATATTATAATAGCGACACGATCTTATATTTAAACGGCAAATTTTTAGCGGCTGCAAAGGCAAAAACTGATCTTTACGGGCAATCGCTCCATTACGGCTACGGAGCCTTCGAAGGGATAAGAGCCTATCAGACCCATAATGGTGTGCGGGTATTTAAAGCCCGGGAGCATTTCGAACGGCTTCAACGCTCGTGCGAGCTCATCAATATTCCGTACGAATTCGATAATAATCAATTGATAGACGCTACCTATCAGATTTTAAAACTGAATAATCTAAAAAACGCCTATATCCGTCCGCTGGTTTTTTGTAGCCCGAATATGTCTTTAACCAGCCCGGCAGAAGTTTCTATTATGATTTGCGCCTGGGAATGGGCCGCTTATCTGGGTAACAACCTGCTACGGGTTTGCATTTCTGGTTTTCAGCGTCCCAACCCAAAGTCGGTAAAGGTGGAGGCAAAAGCAACAGGCCATTATGTAAATTCTATATTGGCCACAACCGAGGCGAAAGACCGTGGCTTTGACGAAGCATTGCTGCTGGATATGCATGAAAACATTGCCGAAGCACCGGGAGCCAATTTTTTTCTTGAAAAGGACGGGACTCTCTTTACACCTCCCGCCGGCAGCATTCTTCCGGGCATTACCCGGTCTACTGTATTTGAAATCGGCGAGATTTTGGGAATACCCGTAGCAGAAAAAATTCTTCGGGTTGAGGATATCCAAACCGCTGACAGTGCCTTTTTCTGTGGTACCGCCGCCGAAATTGTTGGAATAAAAAGTATTGACGATACCATATTTCCAGCTGACTGGGACGAAACCCTGGGTGCAACCATACAGCGTACGTACAAAAATTTAGTTTTGGAAAAAGAGAACTATGAAGTTATCATCTGAATTTTCTGAACTGAACAGATACAGCAAGACTTTAACTGCTGATCCAACGCAGCCGGCGGCGCAAGCCATGCTGTTCGGCATCGGGCTTACGCCTGATGACATGAAAAAGGCGCAGGTAGGCATAGTGAGCATGGGTTATGACGGCAACACCTGCAACATGCACCTCAATGATCTGGCGAAAACGGTGAAAACTGGAGTTTGGGAAAATAATCTGGTAGGTCTCATTTTTAATACCATTGGCGTAAGCGATGGGATAGCGAACGGCACCGACGGTATGCGGTATTCGTTGGTATCAAGAGATATCATTGCCGACAGCATTGAGGCGGTTTGTGGTGCGCAATACTATGACGGATTGATTGCCCTGCCGGGATGTGATAAAAATATGCCGGGTTCAATTATGGCTATGGGCCGCTTAAATCGGCCTGCAATCATGGTTTATGGCGGCAGCATCCATTCCGGCAATTACAAGGGCCGGCCTTTAAATATCGTTTCTGCCTTTGAAGCGCTTGGCGAAAAGATGGCCGGCAATTTAAACGAAGAAGACTATCAGGGTATTATAAGAAATGCCTGCCCCGGTGCCGGTGCCTGCGGCGGCATGTACACGGCCAACACCATGGCTTCGGCAATCGAGGCGCTTGGAATGAGCCTCCCCTACAGTTCTTCTTATCCCGCCTTAAGCGCAGAAAAACAACAGGAATGCAAAAATGCCGGCGCCGCAATCAAAATATTGCTCGAAAAAAATATTCTTCCGTCAGATATAATGACCCGCCGGGCTTTCCATAACGCTATGGTGATGGTAATGGTTTTGGGAGGTTCAACCAATGCAGTTTTGCATCTTATCGCCATGGCCAGATCTGTAAACTTAGATTTGTCTCTCGATGACTTTCAGCAGATAAGCGATAAAACGCCCGTTCTGGCTGATCTCAAACCAAGCGGCCAATACCTCATGGAAGATGTGCACCGCGTGGGCGGCGTGCCCGCAATCTTAAAATACCTGATTCAAAAAGGATTTATTCATGGAGATTGCCTTACCGTAACCGGGAAAACGCTGGCAGAAAATGTAAGCGCCGCAGCGGATCTCGACTTTGAAGCCCAACAGGTTATTCGTGCGGTAGAACATCCGGTTAAAGAAACCGGCCACCTGCAAATGCTTTATGGCAACCTATCGCCGCAAGGCTCTGTTGCCAAAATAAGCGGCAAAGAGGGAGAGCTTTTTAAAGGCCCCGCCCGTGTTTTTGATGGGGAAAAAGCGCTGATCGCCGGAATACAAAATGGCCGCGTAAAACCGGGCGATGTGGTAGTAATCCGATATGTCGGTCCGAAAGGTGCCCCCGGCATGCCCGAAATGTTAAAACCCACGTCGGCCATTATTGGCGCCGGCCTCGGTAAAAACGTTGCGTTAATTACCGACGGACGTTTTTCTGGCGGAACACACGGCTTTGTGGTTGGCCATATTACGCCCGAAGCCTGGCTCGGCGGCGCTATTGCGCTGGTACGCGATGACGATGTGATAGTGATTGATATCGCTAAAAAACAAATTGACTTGATCATCAGCGAAAGCGAGCTGATGCTAAGACGAAACCAGTGGAAACAGCCGCAGCCTGCGGCAACCAGAGGAATTTTGTATAAATACCTAAAACAAGTGAAAAATGCTAGTGAAGGATGTGTTACAGACGAAGACTGAGGTCGGAGAAACTTTGATCAGCGCCAGCGGATCTGAAATCATTTTACAGGCGTTGATCGCCGAAGGTGTTTCAACCGTTTTCGGGTATCCGGGCGGAGCCATTATGCCGCTTTACGATGCCCTTTATGATTATAACGACCGGATAAACCACATTCTGGTGCGTCACGAGCAGGGCGCTATCCATGCCGCTCAGGGCTATGCACGTGTATCTGGAAATGTTGGCGTTGTGTTTGCCACCAGTGGCCCCGGCGCAACCAATTTGGTAACCGGCCTGGCCGACGCCCAGATTGACAGCACGCCGCTGGTTTGCATCACCGGCCAGGTTTACGCTCATTTGTTGGGTACCGATGCGTTTCAGGAGACCGATGTAATCAACATCACTGCTCCGGTTACCAAATGGAATTATCAGGTTACTGATGCAAAGGAAATTCAGGAAGCTATCGCCAAAGCGTTTTACATAGCTGCCAGTGGCCGTCCCGGCCCGGTGCTTATAGACATCACAAAAAACGCACAGATTCAACCCGACACATTTCCGCCTTATAAAAAGTGCAACCACATTCGAAGCTACCGGCCGTCGCCAAAGGTACGTACGGAGCCCATACAGCAGGCGGCTACGCTAATAAACGGTGCGCAAAAACCATTTGTACTGTTTGGTCAGGGTGTAATTTTGGGAAACGCAGAAAAAGAATTTAGAACGTTTATAGAAAAAGCCGGCCTTCCCGCCGCATGGACCATCTTAGGCGAAAGCGCAATCTCCACAGACCATCCCTTAAATGTGGGTATGTTGGGCATGCACGGCAATTACGGCCCCAACGTATTAACTAACCAGTGCGATGTATTGATAGCCGTAGGGATGCGGTTTGACGACCGTGTTACCGGACGCCTGGATAAGTATGCCAAACAAGCCAAAATTATTCATTTAGATATTGATCCTGCCGAAATTGATAAAAATGTGAAAGCGGATATTGGTATCTGGGGAGATTGCAAAGAAACCTTGCCGCTGCTTACCCAACTGTTGGAAACGAAATCTCATCAGGAATGGTTGCAAAAATTTGCCGATCATACTATGGAAGAAACACAAACCGTAATAAGGGATGAATTAAATCCCAAAAGCGGAGAGCTAACTATGGGAGAAGTGATCCGTAATTTAAACGAACTTACCGGTGGAGATGCCGTTATTGTTACGGATGTTGGCCAGCACCAGATGGTTGCCTGCCGCTACGCCCGCTTTAACTCCAGCCGCTCAAATATAACCTCTGGCGGGTTGGGCACCATGGGATTTTGCCTGCCAGCCGCAATTGGGGCAAAGTTCGGCGCTCCGCAAAAAACCGTGGTGGCCATTATTGGCGATGG
>JBGTBV010000119.1:0-10415 GCA_041749185.1 Daejeonella sp.
GGAAATGAAGAAAGAAGCGAAAGCGCTTTCTGGTGGGGTATATCTTTCTGTAGGTGCTATTATTATCATCATTTTATTGCTGATCCTGATACTTTAACTAAACACTATTTTAATCTAAAAAGCTTGTTTCCCGCGGTGGACAGGCTTTTTTTGGTTTAAGCGATGGGCAAAATTTAATGTAAGAATAACTATTATCTAATTTTCTAACAGCGGCAGCGGTGTAACTTTAGGAAAAGAAAAAGCAATGAATTTTCTAATGCGCATCATTTGTGCCGTTAACTCTGTTAAAGAGGCTTTACTGATCAGGAGCATACGTTCTGCATTCATACATTAATAAAAACGCCGAATCGCTTTATTTTAAATTGCAGACATCCTAAATTGCCCGATGAGCGAATACGAAACGGAAAGCCGGCAGCCGCAATTAACACGAAGTTTTTTTGGAGAGGATTTTATCTGGGGGGTTTCTGTAGCAGCCTACCAGATTGAAGGCGGGGCAAACTGCGATGGAAAAGGCCAGTCTATATGGGATGTGTTTACATCCCGAAAAGGGAAAATCAAAAATCAAGATCACGGTAATACAGCCTGCGATTTTTATAGCCTTTACCAGCAGGATATTGATCTGGTTAAGAAACTGCAAATTCCCAACTTTCGTTTCTCTATTTCCTGGACCCGAATCTTTCCGCTCGGCACAGGTGAAAAAAACCTTGATGGAATTAATTTTTACAATCGGGTAATTGACTATTGTCTGGCACAGGGTATAGAACCCTGGATTACCATTTACCACTGGGATCTGCCCCATGCTCTCGAACTTCTTGGTGGCTGGACGAATAGAGCGATCATAGAATGGTTTTCTGCTTTCGTAAGCGAATGTGCAAATCAGTTTGGAGATCGGGTTAAAAATTGGATGGTGATGAATGAGCCTGCGGTTTTTGTGGGCGCCGGATATTTTTTGGGATTGCATGCACCTGGAAGACATGGAATGAAAAATTTTTTACCCGCCATACATCACGCTGTTTTAAGCATGGCAGAGGGCGGGCGGGCGTTACGGGCTGTTTTACCGGGTGCAAACATCGGCACAACCTTTTCCTGCTCGCTGGTTGAACCGCTAACCGGTAGTGCCCGGGATTTGAAAGCAGCCCGCAAAGTAGATGCGCTGTTAAACCGGTTGTTTATTGAGCCGATTCTCGGCTTAGGTTACCCGATTGATGTGCTGCCGGCGCTTAAAGATATTAACAAATACATCCAGCCCACCGATCAGGAAAAGATGAAGTTTTCATTTGATTTTATAGGTATCCAGAACTACACCCGCGAAGTAGTACGAAGCTCGTTTCTTACTCCATATTTAGGCGCATCGCTGGTGAAAGCGAAAAATAGAAAGGTGCCGGTTACTTTAATGGGATGGGAAGTTTATCCACGTTGTATTTATGCGATGATCAAAAAATTCAATGCCTATCCCCAAATAAAGAAAATAATGATTACAGAAAACGGTTCCGCTTTTAGCGATACGCTAACCGATGGCCACGTGCACGACAATAGCCGGGTAAATTATCTTGCCGCTCATATCGCTGAAGTACAACGGGCAAAAGCTGATGGGTATAAAGTTGATGGATATTTTGTGTGGACTCTTACCGATAACTTTGAATGGGCCGAAGGCTATCACCCGCGGTTCGGATTAGTTTACGTTGATTTTGCCTCACAGAAACGCTATATAAAAGACTCCGGGCATTGGTATGCCGAATTTTTAAATTCCTGATCTGTTATTGGGGTTTATTGTCTCTCCAATGCTTAAACATCGCGTATGAAACCGCCCCGCGATAGCTAACCGTTTTGCTGGCAGATACGCTCACCAGATATCCGCCGGTCCAGGTAAAGGGAGAAACCAAAGGGAAAGAAGGGTAACCTTGCGGATATTGAGCACTGCCGCTCTCGTTAACCGGATGATGCATAATAACCAAAGTTATTTTATTATCTCTCGGTTGTTCATCCATCACCTCAAGCATTCCTCTAAACAGTCCTTTTCCGGTTACATTGTGTTCAGGATGGTTGATCCGGGCATCCTCGCTGATCGTTGGCCCCATATCCATTAATTTGGCGGTAGACACCGAGCGACAAAACTCACTACTAATTACCCTGGCTATCGGGAATTTCAAGTCTTTAAAAATTTTCCCCAATTCAGTTGACCGTGATATTCCCAGCGCATTTAACTGCCGTGCGGCGGTATTTTCGCATAGTTTCCACCAGTTTTCCGGCCCGGTTCTAACAGTGAAATCTTTCCCGTCATCAGCATCTCCGTGCCTTAAAATTATACCATAGCTTTCATTTGCAACCGGAAGTTTTCGCAGGCTTTGCCAACCCAGAAGGTAAGAATTATACGCATCGGTTGCCGGCTTTCCGTGAAAGGACCGATAGGGAAGGTTAAAGTTCGCTTTTTCATCCGTAGCGCCCAGTGCATAAATTGTGGTTTTTTTTCCAGGTTCATCTGTCCAGGATATTACGATCGCAACCACTTCTCCTGGAACGAGTCGCTTGATGAAACCCGCAGAAGATATTTCAATGAGCGGATCAGCGGAAGCAAATGTTGCGGGTTTATCGGTTGCTATCTGAAAGTCGTTTTTGGTCACAAATAAAAGATTTTCCTGAAATTCGGCAGACGTGATTTTGGGCACATCAGGCGGCGGCTGATCTGCTTTGTCTTTTTCACAGCTAACTAAGCCGAATGCCATAAAAACCAGCATGTATAGGATAAGATTTTTCATGTCTTGAATAATTATGAGGCGACGATAAATTATTGATTAATACAATTTTTTACCCACAAGTAATTAAAACGTATTATAAATATAACTTCTACACAGCTTAATTCCTATATCTTTTAGAAATATATGTCTGTTTGGCACGTTTTAACAATGTAGCTCAGAAGTTTTTCTTTACCATGAACTATCTGGATATTTGATTACGATGAAGCGATTTTGGGACGGAAGCTTAAACTTTAAACTGGGGTTAGCTGTTTTTTTAATTATCATTTTGCCAACGGCGAAGGCTCAAACCTCACTGGAAATTATCGAATTTAAGCCTCATCCAATTCCCTTCGTTCCGAAAGAATTTTTTATTCACGAGGTTTTTGGTTCGTACGATGCGAATCAAGCCATCGGCACAATAGTTACAAATGCATCTGCGTCGGATTCACACACAGTAACCCGATCAGTAAATTTTAAAAACGGAAGCGCCGGTGCTATAAATAATTTTTTAAAAATCAGTTTGCCTGTAGTCTCCAACCTGCGTCCGGTAAATCTTCATGTTAAAGAATTTAAAATATCCGAATCGCAGAAAGCGGCAGGACTGGTGGAAGGAAATGTTCAAATTTCTGTTGAATTTGAGCTTTTAAGAAATGGGCGTTTGGTGAAATTGGTACAGTATAACGGAGGTTCTACTTACACCCGTTCAATAAAAAATTTGGCGGTAATTGAACCAGTCTTAAGGAAGACGGTAACCCAGGCTATGCAATACTTTAATGTTTGGATTAACCGCGAAGCGGCAACGAACGAAAAACTGGCCGATAAGCTGAGAATAACTTTTACTGATTTAGCACGGGAATCAGGCGGCGACACCCTTTTTTATTCAAAAACCAGACCACTTTTGTTGTCCGATTTTACGAGCGCACCAGACATCAAGAGCCGGTTTGCGGCTGAGATTTTCTCATTTTTCTCTTTTGAGGAAAGCAGTAGCGTTGCTAATTCTACCGTATTTGTCAATCTAAATGTAAATGCCTATCTGATAAAAAGTTTTTCATGGATAAAAACCTTCGCTGCTGACAGTTATACACTTAACCACGAGCAACGCCATTTTGATATTGTTAAAATAGCGGCAGAACGCTTTAAAGAGAATATAAAAAACCAGAGCCTCAGTATTGATAATTATGAGGGGGTGTTATCAATGGAGTATTTGGAAAGTTTACGTGAGATGAACCGCTTGCAAGTTCAGTACGACAAGGAAACAGGCCACGGAACCAATCCGGGTATGCAAGCAGTCTGGAACCAACGAATAGATGCAGAACTTCTAACGCTGCAAAGTAGCGAGGTTAGCAGTCTCAGGAAGAAGAACCTTGCTGATTTTCGATAGCCTTTCCAATGGCGGAAATAAGGCCCGAATCTAACTGGGTACCATCAAAATGCTTCCAGATTCCGTGCTGGTCAACACCAATTAATGCGGATTTGTTATCGTCGAATGTAACACGCCATGCCTGTTGATGTTCAACACTCTCCGGATTAATTTCGATTTTTATTGTTTTTCCGGTTTTCGGATCGCTTACTTGAATATTTTCCATATAGTGCGGGTTTACCTGTTTAAAATTAAATTATTGAATATTGATTGAGCAGAACTAAGGTGAGCTTTAAGAACCTCAACATTTTCTGAAGCGAACTTATTGACCGTTTCGTCAGGGTTATCCGCACCCGCATCAAACACCCTAACGGCTTCTTTATGATTAAGTATCATTAAGCGTATATAATTTTCTTCGAACCGGTTACCACTGAGTGCATTCAGCTCATCTATCAATTTTGATTGTTCCGGGCTTGTTTCAATAGGTAGTAAAATATGCTTGTTTGTAGCAATTTTCTTTAGGTCGTTGTAAATTCGTGTATGATCTTTGATCATCATCCGGGCAAACTCTTTAACATTCGCTGACCGGGCTTTCTGAAGTGCTAATTTGGCCGTTTCTACCTCCATAATCCCGCTTTCTGACGCCAGTTTTATGAAAATCTTCCCGTCAGCATCCACATCAGACTGATTAACATGACTCACTGATTCCGATATGATTTTATCATTCCGGGAATTCTCGCAGGATGTATGAAGAATACATGGTAACGTAAAAAATAAAAGAAAAGGCAGCCGTTTCATCACCAATAGGTTTTATGATGAACAGAAATCTCCTCCGGCTGTTTTTAAAAAGAAATCGCATTAGCAGCCAACCTTACTGTTTAGCTAATGGCTAAAAGAATTCGCTGGAGATCTTCAGGAGTATCAATAGCGATACTTTCTACATCGGTGATGGCAACTCGTATTGGTAATCCGTTTTCCAGCCAGCGCAGTTGTTCAAGCATCTCGGCACTCTCCAAAGCTGAAACGGGTAAGTTGCTGATCTGTCTCAGCGTGTCATTAGTATAACCGTAGATTCCGACGTGTTTGTAATAGGTATGATAGTTAAGCCATTGGTTTTCATCCTGTTCCCTGATAAAGGGAATAGCGGTGCGGCTGAAATAAAGTGCGTTCATGCTTTTACTGAGAACCACTTTTGGGGTATTCTGACTGAGCAGTTCAGAAACGGAATTAATTTTTTTAACAAGAGTAGCCAAAACTACTTCGGGTCGCTCAAAACATGCGCAAAGCAGGTCAATCTGATTGGGATCAATGAATGGTTCGTCGCCCTGTATATTAATGAAAACATCCGTGTCCGGATAGGCTGATGCGATTTCGGCGCAACGGTCGGTACCGCTTTGATGCGCATCAGATGACATCATTGCCACCCCACCAAAAGCCGAAACGTGGTCATAAATCCGCAGGTCATCTGTTGCCACAATAACCTGTTGAAGCGAGCTGCATTTAGAGGCCTGCTCATACACTCTCCGGATCATGCTCCTGCCCGCAATATCGGCTAAGGGTTTTCCCGGGAAGCGGGTAGAAGCGAAGCGGGCCGGAATTATCCCTGTAAATTTCATGCTACTTAAAATAAGCCGTGTATTTCCCGTTCGATACTCTGAATAATAAAGCCCAAATCTTCCTGATTGTTGGCGAAATCCAGATTATCTTTATCCAGTACCAGCAGTTTGCCGGCGGTGTAGTTATCAATCCAGTTTTTATATTTTTCGTTCAATTTAGAAAGATAATCAAGCCGGATGCCCGCTTCGTATTCGCGGCCACGCCGCTGAATATTATTAACAAGCGTTGGAACCGATGCTTTTAGGTAGATAAGTAAATCCGGTGGTTTGATAAATGAGGTGATATTATCGAAAATGGAACGATAGTTTTCATAATCCCGAGAGGTCATTAAGCCCATATCGTGCAAGTTCTCCGCAAAAATATAGGCATCTTCATAAATAGTCCGATCCTGCAAAATATTCCTTTTGCTATTTTGAATTTCCATTATTTGCTGGAAACGGCTGTTCAGAAAATAGATCTGAAGATTAAAACTCCAGCGCTTCATATCATTATAAAAATCTTCCAGATAGGGGTTATGGTCAACCGCCTCATATTGCGGTTCGTAGCCCATGTACTTGGCCAGCAATTCTGTTAAAGTTGTTTTGCCGGCACCAATATTTCCTACAATTGCAATATGCATATTCGTTTAGGGGTTTGAACTGATATTTTCGCTAAATGGGTCAGAAACTTTTAAAACCAATTATTTCACGCACTTCTTTTATAGTTTGGGCCGCACTTTCGCGAGCTTTAAGAGCGCCGTGACGGGCAACCTGCCGCAGAAAGGAAGTATCATTGGCTATCAACTTTATTTTTTCACGCAAGGGGGTAGTGGCTGTAATCATATCTTCGGCGAGCTGTTTTTTCATGTCGCCATACCTGATGCTGCAATTATCATAAACATGCTCATAATGCGCAAGCACATCAGCCGCAGAAACCACCTTCATTAGCTCAAATAAATTAATTACGGCTTCTGTTTTAGTTTGATTTTCCCGTGTTGGCCCCTCATCCGTAACCGCACGCATTACTTTTTTTCGGATTACATCCGGCTCATCGGCAAGGAAAACGGCGTTACCCTCACCTTCCGACTTCCCCATTTTCCCTGTACCATCCAGCCCCGGTATTTTAACCAATTGCTCTGTAAAATTAAACGCAAACGGTTCAGAAAAGTAATCGGTTGCATACAAACGGTTAAAGCGGTTTGCAAACGTGCGGGCCATTTCCAGATGTTGTTCCTGATCTTTACCCACAGGCACTTTGGTAGCCTTGTGCAGCAAAATATCTGCGGCCATTAACACCGGATAAGTTAACAGGCCTGCGTTCACGTTATCTGGATTGGACCGTACCTTGTCTTTAAAAGATGTGCTGCGTTCCAGCTCGCCCTTGTACGCGTGCATATTTAAATACAGATACAGTTCGGCCGTTTCCGGAACATCAGACTGCAGGTAGATCGTAGCCTTTTCGGGATCAATACCGGCAGCCAGATATTCTACCAAAACCTGCTTCACATTCTCATGCAAATTTTGAGGATTGGGATGTGTGGTTAAGGAGTGATAATCTGCGATAAAAAAGAAACACTGATTCTGATGCTGCATTTGCACGAAATTTTTTACAGCTCCGTAATAATTCCCTAAATGCAGTTTTCCGGTGCTCCGGATGCCGCTTACAACAGTTTCCATAGCTGGCGAAAGTAAGGATTTTTTTGCAAGCTGAAGGTGGCAAATGGCGATAAAATCCCTTGAAAACAACGTTCATTTTACGCTGCATAGCAGACGGCTATATATTTAACTACTTTTGGTTGCAGATGAAATTAGGGGCAAAAAAACTACATCATTTTTATTATCAATCAGTAACGGGATTAATATTGTTGATCATTTATCCGCTGGTAATTATTTTTGCGAGAGGTAAACCCAATTTAAATGGCCTAAACGAATTGCGTCATTTTTGGAGCTTTCTTAGTTCGGCGCTGTCGGGCATATATTTTAAGTTTAGCTACCATCAAAAGATAGATTGGTCTCGAACGTACATAATATGCCCTAATCATACCTCCAACCTGGATATTCCGGCAATGATTTTACTCTGTCGGCGCAGATTTGTTTTTCTGGGCAAAGATGAGCTGTTGGATAATCTGGCAACGCGGGTTTTTTTCAAAACCATTGACATACCTATTAATCGCGAAAGCAAAATGTCGGCCTACCGGGGCTTTAAGCGTGCCGCGGCCTGTCTTGACGATGGAATTCATGTGATTATTTTTCCGGAAGGTTTAATTGGCGATGAGTACCCACCTGTATTACACCCTTTTAAAATTGGTCCTTTCAAATTGGCAATAGAGCAAAACATTCCAATACTTCCTGTAGTAATTCATAACAACTGGAATTTGATGTGGGACGACGGAAAGAGAAGCGGAAGCAAGCCGGGACTGAGCAGAATTTCTGTGCTTCCGCCGGTAGAAACAGAAGGTTTTAACCTAAACGATGCCGAAGCACTGCGTGAGCAGGTGTATCAAAAGATGCAGGAAAGGTTAGCGGCACCTGCTTAATCGGCGGGAATTTTTGCGAATTTCCGTTTGTGGCTATACGTTAAACAAATCGAATAAAAGCCTGATTGTAACATTCAACCGCCACTATCAGTCTAAAAACTAAAAATCATGACCCATCAGGACTCACTCATTATTATCAAAGACATTGGCAGAAAATATGTTATCGGGGCAGAGGTGATCCACGCGTTGAAATCTGTTACGTTGAATATCAATAAAGGCGAGTTTGTGGCATTAATGGGCCCATCCGGATCCGGGAAATCTACATTGATGAACATTTTAGGTTGCTTGGATACGCCCACTAAAGGAGTATATATATTAAACGGCATCCACGTGAGCGAGATGACTGATAATGAACTTGCTGAAGTTCGCAACAAGGAGATCGGTTTTGTTTTTCAGACCTTCAACCTGCTTCCGCGATCTTCGTCATTAGATAACGTGGCGCTGCCTCTGGTTTATGCCGGCGTGAGCCGAAACGAGCGGGAAGAACGGGCCAGACAAACCCTTGAAAACGTGGGTTTGGGCAACCGTGTGGGGCATAAGCCAAACGAGCTTTCCGGCGGCCAAAGGCAGCGGGTTGCAGTTGCACGTGCGCTCATAAACAATCCCTCCATTATCTTGGCTGATGAGCCAACCGGAAATCTTGATACCAAAACTTCTATAGAAATTATGGGTTTGCTTGAGGATATTCACGCCAAAGGCAACACCATTATTTTGGTTACCCACGAGGAAGATATTGCCCAACATGCGCACCGCATAGTACGCATGCGGGATGGCCTTATTGAAAAAGATTACCTGAATGAACACATTAAGACTGTATCGCCTAAATTGGAAACCCTTCAGGAAAAGGGAGCCGATTTTGAAAATATCAAATAATATATTTTTATCACTTCTTCTGAAATCCGTCGGCACAGGTTGTTGATGGATTTTTTTGATATTTACAGCCATGAAACTCCTATGCAGCTTAAAGGCGTGACCAACCGAATTTAAAGAAGCGATCTATTGAACATCGTTAAAAATAGACAAAGTGCGAAAAAACTATAAGCGCTTTAAGCACATATATGGTTCATCGCAGCTAAAAAGCAAATTATTATTCAAATGAAAATTTATACCAAAACTGGTGATAAGGGCCATACATCCTTGATAGGCGGTACCCGGGTTCCTAAATACGACCTTAGGATTGAGAGTTATGGGACGGTTGACGAACTGAATAGCTATATCGGCTTAATTCGCGATCAGCCCGATGTTTCAGAGCATCAGCACAATGCTTTAAAAGAAATTCAAGACCGCTTGTTTACCATTGGCGCCTCGCTTGCCGCTGATCCCGAGCGATCGAAAATGAAAACGCCGGATTTAAAAGAAAGCGATATTGCTTTTTTGGAACATGAAATGGATGCCATGAACGAACAACTGCCCGAGTTGAAGCATTTTATCCTGCCGGGCGGAAGCTCCCTGGTTTCATTTTGCCATATCGGGAGATGTGTTTGCCGCAGGGCCGAAAGGCTTGCTGTTCATCTAGCGGAAAGCAGCTATGTGAATGACCATGTTGTGGTGTACCTTAACCGCCTCAGTGATTACCTTTTTGTACTTGCCAGAATGCTTGCCCAATACCTCGGCCTGCCCGAAAACAAGTGGATACCGAGGATTTAACGGAATTAAAAAGTTTTTTATGATCTTATTTATTTTATTATACTTTTGCCAAAATTTAATTTTAAAATTCTAACAATATGTATTGGACATTAGAATTAGCGTCGCATTTAGAAGACGCACCCTGGCCGGCTACAAAAGACGAACTTATTGACTACGCAATACGGTCTGGGGCGCCGGTTGAAGTGATAGAAAATTTGCAGGCGCTTGAAGATGACGGAGAGCCTTATGAAAATATTGAGGAGATATGGCCTGATTATCCCACAAAGGATGATTTCTTCTTTAATGAAGATGAATATTAAAAAAACGAGCCCTCTTTCAGGGCTTATTTTTTTGTCTATACTTTAGTTTTCTCGCAATATTTTTACAGAATGTAAACAAATGGACTGATTTTGGCTTTTATCAAAATATAAATCTAATCTCATTTAAACTTAAAACTAAAAATCATGGGAAATTTACTGTACATCATTGCCGTAATTTTAATTATCGTTTGGATCTTCGGAGCATTCGTATCTCCGTTTGGTGGCAATCTGATCCACATTCT
>JBGTBV010000120.1:0-8015 GCA_041749185.1 Daejeonella sp.
CGAAGGATTTCGCCGCCGAAAATAAAGATGATAATCAGCACCGCAATGGTACAAACACCGGTGATAACGGTACGGCTTAACGTACTGTTAAGGGCGTTGTTAATCACCGAAGGCAGGTTTTCGTCTTTGGTATGGTGCTGATTAATGTACTCGCGTACGCGGTCAAACACTACGACCGTATCATTTATAGAATAACCCATTACCGTTAATATAGCAGCTATAAACGCCTGGTCAATATCCAGAGAAAATGGTACCACGCCGTTCAGCAAGGAAAATATGGATAAGAGGATTAATACATCATGTAGCAAAGCAATAATGGCCGAAACGCCGAATTGCCATTTTCGGAAACGGACGAGTATATAAAGGAATATGACGATGATGGAAAATATAACCGAATAAATAGCCGATATTTTAATATCATTCGCAATGGTTGGCCCTACAGTTTGCGAATCTTTGATCTCGTAATTCGGGCTGATTTTCTTTAGCCCTTCATTCAGTTTTGAACTCACCTGAGCGTCGGCGTCGGTCGTGCTCTCGTCTATTAAATACGAGGTGGTAATCTTCACCTCATTAGCTCCCCCAAAAGTTTTTACTTCGGGGGCGATGCCAAATTCGGTGAGCAATACATTGCGCACCTCATCCGTTTTCACCGGCTGGTCAAATTCAACAAAATAAGACCGCCCGCCTTTAAAATCAACACCCAAACTAAACCCTCTGGTAAATATGGAAATCAATCCGGCAACGATGATAATGGATGAGAATATGTAAAAGCGCTTACGGCCGGTTATAAAGTCAAACTTAGAATCTTTAAACAGGTTTTCTGTTGCCTTGATAGAAAAGCTGATGGGCTGCTGTTTGTTTAGCATCCACTCAAAAACTAATCTGGAAATGAAAATGGCTGCAAACAGCGAGGTAAGAATACCTATCATCAGCGTGGTAGCAAAGCCAACGATAGGACCGCTGCCGAAAATGTACAGGATAACACCGGTAAGGAATGTGGTGATGTTTGAATCGAGAATTGAAGACATTGCTTTTTTGTACCCCTCGGCAATGGCCAGCCGAGTACTTTTACCTTCTTTCAACTCTTCGCGGATGCGCTCATAAATAAGCACGTTGGCATCTACAGACATACCCAGCGAAAGCACAATACCGGCAATACCCGGCAGCGTTAGCACCGCACCAAGCGAAGCAAGTACGCCCATCAGGAAAAACAGATTGACAATTAACGCGATGTTGGCTACCCAGCCGGCTTTGCTATAGTATAAAGCCATAAACAAAAGGATAACAATTAAACCGGCGATGGTAGAAAGCAAACCGTTGTTGATAGATTCTAAACCTAAAGAAGGGCCAACCACGTATTCGCTCACAATTTTTGCCGGGGCCGGTAAGCGCCCTGCCTTTAACACGTTAGCCAAATCCCGGGTGTCTTCCACCTGGAAATTACCGCTGATTGAGGAAATTCCGTTCGGGATTTCGCCCTGTACAGTTGGTGCAGAATACACGACATTATCCAGCACAATGGCCACGCTTTTTTTGTTGTTCGCATCCGCGGAGGCGGCAGCAGTAATAGAGCGCCATTCACGGGCTCCGTCACTGTTCATTACCATTACTACTTCCGGGTTTCCTTGCTGGTCATAATCCGGGCGGGCGTCAGAAATAACGTCGCCTTCTAAGGCAGGACTTCCATCCGGGCGGGTAGATTTTAGAGCATACAATTCAAACACTTTACTGTCGGCAGCGATAGGCTTTACGCTCCAGGCAAACTGAACATTTTGCGGAATGATTGAACGTATAGCCGGAGAACGAAAATAGTCGTTCACTTTTGCAGTGTCCTTCAACAGCGAATATCCAATTGCCGGACCGGGGCGCAACGCTGTCTGGCCGTTTTCTGCCTGATAAGTTGCCGGATTAAGTACCGAAAACAGAGGGTTTTGCCGTGTTAGCTCGGCCTGATTGCCGGCAAGGCTTGTATCTGTTTTTGAAGTATCTCTTTTGCCCAGACTTGCCAGCTTTCCGCCTGCGGTAGAATCAGCAACTGCGGCAGCCGGACTAACGGCCGTGTCGGTACTGCTATTGGTTGATGCAATAATTTTGTTGGCATTATCAAGCAACGGGAAAATTTCTGCGTTATCATAGGTTTCCCAAAATTCCAGTTTGGCAGATCCCTGCAATAGTTTCCGCACCCGGTCTGGTTCGGTAACACCCGGAAGCTCAATCAGTATCCTGCTGGTTCCTTCCTGTAATTGAATGTTGGGAGAGGTTACTCCAAATTTATCAATACGGGTACGTAAAATATTAAAGGAGCGGTCAATGGCGCCGCTGGCTTCTGTTTGCAGAAAATTTAAAACATCAGAGTTACTGGCGTTCACGTTAAGGTTAGCCGAATTTTCCCTGGTTGCAAACAAAGGGGCAAGCCTTCCATCCGGACTTAATTTTTCATATTCTTCGCCAAAAAGGGTAATAAAATCTTTCTGACTGGTTACCAAACGGGCCTGTGCATTACGCAGAGCGGCGTTGAAATTGGCGTCTGTATTGTTGTTCGCCAGGTTTCTAACCAATTCGGTTAACGAAATTTCCATCGTTACGTTCATCCCGCCTTTCAGATCCAGTCCCAAAGGTATTTCGCGTTCTTTTGCGTACTGATAGGTAATATAGTCAAAGTTGCCAAAAACAGGCTGGCTATCCATTGAATCTAAATATGCCTGCTCTCTAAGCGGATCGCCGTTTGCATATTCTTCAGCATTTTTTTCTACGTAGTTTGCTATCCACGTGAAAGAGAGCGAATATAAACACGCAATTGTTAACGCTATTGCGGCGAATTTAACTAGTCCTTTACCTTGCATTTTTCTTTAATTGTGTAGTATACTGGTGGTTTTAAGCGTTTTGAATAAGACGGCAAATCTAACTAAATTTTCTGTTTATGGAATTTTTAACACAGAAAATGTAAGGCCCTGAGGCTAACGTTTTTGATAGGTGATAAACGTGTAGGGATATGGGTTTTTATCATCTGCCGGATGTCTTTCCTCTGCTTCTTTTTTCCATACGGTGGAGTCAATTTCGGGGAAAAACGTATCGGCTTCAAATGCCTGGTGGATACAGGTTAGTTGGACAGTTTGGACCAGGTGCATAGATTGCTTAAAGATGCTGGCCCCGCCAATAATAGAAATCAGGCTTTCGCCCCCGCACAACTCAATAGCCTTCTGTATGGAATCAGTAGTCTCGGCGTTTTCAAACTCCAAATCCCCACGGGTAATCACCATATTGCGTCGTCCCGGAAGCGCCTTGCCCATAGACTCAAAAGTTTTACGCCCCATAATTACCGGATGCCCGAGCGTTAATTTTTTAAAGTGCTTTAAATCTGCGGGCATGTGGCACAGCAACTGGTTATTTTTACCAATGCCGTTGTTTTCGTCTACGACAACTACTATCTGGATGTGCATTTAGTTGGTTAGGTTGGAGGGTTAGATGATTATTTTGTTGATTGGTAGCTGGAAGGATCGATCTTATTAAAAGGTGTAATTTTCACGCTAAGCGGATGAGAAAGGCTCAAACATAGTGATGCTGTTCTGCGGTGTTTCCGAAAAACCTGGATGACACCTTTAACACCCGGCTATAATTCTTTACTCTTAATTCCCAATTCCCAAACCTCAATTCCCAATTCTTAATTCCATTTGGGCGTTGCCCGAAAAGGGCCAGGCTCTCCGCTGCAATCTTTTTGCTCGCCTCCGGCAACGCAAAAAGGATTTTCGCTTTGATCCTTAACGCAGGGTTCCGGCAAACTTTTAAGCCAGTTACACTTCGGTCTGATTACACTGCTACCGGCGCTTTAATATGCGGGTGCGGATCGTAATTTTCAAGGCTGAAATCTTCAAACTTAAAATCAAATATGCCGTGTACGTCCGGGTTTAATTTCATTTGAGGCAAGAACTTCGGCTGTCGGCTTAATTGCAGGTCTGCCTGTTCTAAATGGTTAGAATACAAATGGGCGTCGCCGAGCGTATGTATAAAATCGCCGGGCTGCAAATTGCAAACCTGAGCCATCATCATCGTAAGCAGCGCATACGATGCGATATTAAAGGGAACGCCCAAAAATATATCGGCACTTCGCTGATATAACTGGCAGCTCAGTTTTCCATTCGCTACATAAAATTGAAAAAAACTGTGGCAGGGCGGTAAGGCCATGTTTTCTACCTCGGCCACGTTCCATGCAGAAACAATAAGGCGCCGGGAATTGGGGTTGGTTTTTATCTGGTTAACTACCTGACTGATCTGATCAATGTGTTTTCCTTCGGCTGTTGGCCAACTGCGCCACTGGTACCCGTAAACGGGTCCGAGTTCGCCGTTTTCAACTGCCCAATCATCCCATATACTTACCCCGTTATCTTTCAGGTATTTAATGTTCGTATCGCCTTGCAAAAACCAAATTAACTCATGGATTATTGAGCGCAGGTGAATCTTTTTAGTTGTCACTAACGGAAAACCATCCTGTAAATTAAACCGCATCTGATAGCCAAACACACTCAGCGTGCCGGTACCGGTCCGATCGTGCTTTTGAGTTCCTTCGGCCATCACATGGCGCATCAGGTCTAAATATTGTTTCATACAAAGAGTTGCAAAGATCAAAAACAGCAAGGTTTTGCTTGCGCATAAGCGCTTGCTGTTTGAGCTATCCGCAAAGTAAATAAATGTATTTTTGGCATCCTACAGTTGTGTATAAGTTCACCGTTGTTTACAAGTATGATACTTTTCCCGAATGCAAAAATAAATCTGGGCTTAAACGTCATCAGCCGTCGGGCGGATGGTTTCCATAATATTGAAACCATCCTATACCCGGTAAAGATTAACGATGCGCTTGAACTTGTTGAAGCCGGAGAGTTGAAATTCAGCACTTCGGGAATTCCCGTTCCGGGCCCGCCCACCGAAAATATTTGCCTGAGGGCGTATGCTTTGCTGGCAAAGAAATTTTCTTTACCTCTGGTTCACATCCATCTGCACAAGCAAATTCCAATTGGTGCCGGTTTGGGCGGCGGATCCGCTGATGGCGCTTTTTGCGTCCGCTTGCTTAACGAGAAATTCGGTTTAAATATCACCGAGGGGCAAATGGAAAATTACGGCCGGATGCTGGGTTCTGATTGTGCGTTTTTTATAAAAAATAAACCGGTTCTGGCAACTGGCCGCGGCGACCATTTTACCAGCGTGAATCTTTTATTAGATCAATACTTTCTGGTGCTGGTTATGCCGCCGGTACATGTAAATACCGCGGAGGCTTACAAAGGCGTGCAACCCAGGCCAGCCGAAACCGGGATTATGGATATTGTTAAGTTACCTCCGGAACAATGGGCAGAAATCCTGAAAAACGACTTTGAAGAATCTGTTTTTTCTAATTTTCCGCAGATACGGGCGCTTAAACAAGCGTTATACTCGGCGGGCGCTTTGTATATTTCTATGAGTGGAAGCGGGGCAGCCGTTTATGCCATTTTTGCCGCCGAAGTGAAACTGCCACCGGCAATTGAAAGAAATAACCGCGTGTTTTATGGTGTTTAAAGGTTAGCCAAGGATTTTCAACACGCATCGCACAAAACTTCCGCGTGGACGGGGAATCAATTCTTCATAACACGCCAGAACAATTGCCTCCCTGATTTGTGCTTCGGGCCAACTGCCATGTTCTTTGATCTTCTCTACCAGGTAATCAATTTCCCAATCTTCGTCGCAGTTAAAAAGCAGGCGATCAATGTGCCGGGTCTTCCTGGAATTGTACTCAGACCAATCGCTTTTGATAATAGAATCTGAAAGCATTGTATTATTTTTTGGGAAGTTAATATACCCCGGCCAAAAAACTGAAAAAAAAGGGTGAACGGTAGGTATTTTTTAGGGAACGGTAAAATGAACCTGAATTAGGGAAAAAAAGTGCTCAAATTTTTACTTAACGTATGTACTCCCGGTCTTCGTCGCTCATCTCATCGGCTCCCCGGGAGTCGGTAGTTCGGCTGCAATTATTTTCAGCAAAATCATCACTTGAAGTTGCTTTTTTACGCGGCCGCCCTAGCATAAACCCAACTACCAGTCCGGCAAAAAACATGAAGCCTAAAACGGCGAGTTTTGGAACACTCGTATCTCCAAATATCCAAAAGGTTACCTCGTCGGTATTCTTCATCAATATTATAGTTACAAGCACAGAGATGATGATGATAAAAATGGTTTTTGCTTTCATCTTAAAAATTGTATGACAGACCTGTTTCGAATATCGGGTTTTGGGCGGGTTCTCGGTTTACAAAAATAATTTTTCCGGTTAGTTCAAAGTTTGGCAGATAAAACCGCAGCAGGTTCATATCTGCGATTATTTCGGCACCGAATGTTCGCGGTCCAACCGAAGTGTTTTGGATAAGGTTCTCAAAGTCGGCAAAAACACCGCCCTTTATCCGCTTAATATAGGCCAGGGGACCCAGTTCCCAGTCTGGATAAAACAGCGGAAACCGGTAATCCAGCAGCACCGTGTTGCTTACCTCACCATTCCGCCTCAAATTATAATATCCGCTTACAAGCGGAATATCATTTACCAGATTATACGCCCCGCTGTTGCGCTGATAGTTAATGCGGGTTTGAAAAGAATGATTGCGCAAAAGTCCCGGCGCATAAAAAAGGCTTCTTGCACTAAAGAGATCGCCGGCTGCGCCGCTTTCTAACGGTAAATGCTGGTAGCTGATGGTGATATTTTGTCCCCATAGCGGGGCTAAATCCCGGGCACTTCGGCTCACGTTTCGGTTCAGGTAGAACTGATATTTTAAAGGAAAGTAAATGACCTGGTTGAACCGTGTCGGTTGGTTAATGATATTATATCTGGAGGTGTGGCTGGTTGACAGATTGAGCCCCGTACTGTAAACCTTATTCAACTGATTGAAGAGAAAAGGGATGCCAACCCTGAATTCTGTAAAATTCTCCGTCCAGCTTACAGGGGTAAATATGGGCTGACCGTCAACAATTTCCCGGGTAAAAGCCAGGCGGGGGCGGTTGATGTAACGGAGGTCTAAAACCGGATAAAAGCGTTTGTAGGTGAATCCGGCAAGATATTCGCTTCGCCGCAAGGCAGAGTTGTATTGGTAGCCGGTGTAAAAAGAAAGCGTGTTTAACTTGTTGTTTGATAGCAATTGCAAGCCCAAAGTAGGCTCTGAGTTTAACGCAACATCTTCGGCAACCAAAGAAACGCTATGGAAATAGAACAGGTTGCCAAGCTCGCGATAACGTTTACTTGCGAAGGTTTTTTGCGGAATGCTGTCAAATACGTTTTTAGATCCTTCTTGCAATACCAGCGGCCGGGCGTAATTTATAAAAGTGTTTTCAAGTTGTGAGATGCTTGTCCCCTCATTTTCGTTGTAACGGATGCTTGCAATATCATACCCCGTTGCCTGAAAATTATTGAAAACGATACTGTTGCTCAATTCGTCATAAAAAGGATTAAATGCCCCGAACTGAGCCGACGTTATTTGAAAGATTTTCCCGGATTCCGGATCCAGACGGTAAATATTATCAATGCCGTTGTAATGCGCCCTGAAAATGATTTGCCCGTCCGCGTACTTCGGTCGCGAGAGTTGCTGCGTTTGAAACGGTATTAGCTGGCGGAAGCTTCCGGTTTGCCGGTCAATTTCTATAATGGTTTTGCCTTCAGTACTCACGGCAGTAAACACCAGCTTGCTGCCAGTTGAATTATAGGCGGGCATTTGCAGCATCAGGTTGCCGGGATTTTGGTATTGCTTTACCTGATTGCCGGTTGCCGCATCCAGTTCTACTATAGAAATTTCATTCGCTAACGAAATTTTTACTGCTGCAATAGTTTTGCCATCAGGAGAAAGGGCCGGGGCGAAAATCCGGGTTTTTGAAGTTAGCTGCCGGTACGACTTCCTCTTCAGATCATAGCTGTTAATAACGTTAGAGGATCTTTTCTGCTAACGCTTGTCGAACCGAACCTCATCCCAGACCAATTGTCCGGCGGCGTAATTGAAATTAGGCTCTTCCTGAAA
>JBGTBV010000121.1:0-1552 GCA_041749185.1 Daejeonella sp.
TGGTGTATTGATTATATTTTTCGCGGGGCGGATTGTTTCAACAGGAACTTCTATATTTTCTACAGTCGGACTGCTTACCGGGCTACTCCCAAACAAATCCATTTGACCGTTTCCGGGAGATCCGGGCTTATTATCAGCTACACTAAAGTCATCGCCAAAAACACGCCGACCCAGCGTACGGAATTCCAACTCGGCAAACAGAGGTTCCAAAACTTCCCTGTTCGGTTCTGTAACCCGTAATGCTTCCACATCCAAATCAACCGGCGCATTCAGCATGATGGTTGCCAGCTTTTTTGATACCAGTGCCTGCCCGGCGAATTGCTCTACATTTTCTTTCAATTTGCCTTTCAACTCGTGGCTGTTGGCAATTATATTTTCAATAGAACCATATTGTTTGATTAGGATTTTGGCGGTTTTTTCGCCAATACCAGGAATACCGGGAATATTGTCTACGGCATCACCCCATAAACCCAGAATATCAATTACCTGCTCAATACGCTCAACTTCCCATTTGGCAAGGATTTCTTTAACGCCCTGTATTTCCATACCGTTGCCCATGCGGGCGGGCTTATAGATAAAAATATTTTCAGAGACCAACTGGCCGAAATCTTTATCGGGTGTCATGCAGAAAACGGTAAAACCTTCCTTCTCGGCTTTTTTTGCCAGTGTCCCAATTACGTCATCGGCTTCATATCCGTCTGAAAACAGAACCGGTATGTTAAAGCCTTCGATCAGCCTGACAATAAATGGAATGGCAATCGCCAGATCTTCGGGCATGGCCTGCCTTTGCGCTTTGTAGGCCGAAAAATCGGTATGACGCTCGGTTGGCGCATCGGTATCAAACACAACGGCCATGTGGCTGGGATTCTCTTTTCGTAAAACTTCTAACAGGGTGTTGGTAAAACCCATAATTGCCGAAGTGTTTAAACCCCCATAAGTAAATCGCGGACTTTTGCTGAGCGCAAAGTGCGCTCTATATATTAAGGCGAAAGCATCTAAAAGGAAAAGCTTTTTCATCAGTATAAATTTGTTTTTAATGGCGATGAATTTGATGTGCGTTAAAGTTTATTGATGCGTTCGTCGGCAGCAGAATTAGCGGGCCAGGCAATGCAGTAAATGATCGTTAACCATGCCGGTAGCCTGCATGTGCGCATAGCAAATGGTGCTGCCAAAAAATTTGAAACCTCTTTTCTTCATATCCGCACTAATTTTATCAGATAGTTCTGTTCTGGCAGGTGTATCGCTTTGGTTTTCCCAAAAGTTTATAATCGGCTGCTTATCCGGTAAAAAACCCCAAATATAGTTAGAGAAGCTTCCGAATTCCTTTTGCAGATTAGTAAATAAACGGGCGTTTGAAATTGCCGCTTCAATTTTCTGCCGGTTGCGGATAATTCCGGAATCCTGTAAAAGTCGTTCCACATCGTTTTGGGTAAATTTCGCGACAGCGTTCACATCAAAATCAGCGAAAGCTTTGCGGTAATTCTCGCGTTTACGCAATATGGTGATCCAGCTTAAGCCGGCCTGAGCACTCTCTAAAACTAAAAATTCAAAT
>JBGTBV010000122.1:0-12628 GCA_041749185.1 Daejeonella sp.
CGGTGGCCCGGGCCAGAACCGCGGCGGCGGTAACGCTGGTGGTGCTGGTGGTTTCAGAGGTAAGAAATAGTAGGATTCAAAAAATCGGTTAACGATAAAAATATAACATCATGTTACAGCCAAAGAGAACGAAGTTCAGAAAAATGCAGAAGGGCAAAATGAAAGGCCTGGCCACTCGTGGTGCTGAGCTTGCATTCGGTTCTTTCGGAATTAAATCATTAGAGCCCGCCTGGATCACCAGTCGTCAGATTGAAGCAGCCCGTATTGCGGTTACCCGTTTTATGAAGCGTGAAGGCCAGGTTTGGATCCGTATTTTTCCAGACAAGCCCGTAACTAAAAAGCCGGCCGAAGTGCGGATGGGAAAAGGTAAAGGTGCTCCGGAGTATTGGGTTGCGGTAGTTAGACCCGGCCGTATGATTTTTGAAGCAGAAGGAGTTCCGTTAGAAGTTGCTAAAGAAGCACTTCGCTTGGCGGCGCAAAAATTACCGGTACAAACCAGATTTGTAACGCGTAGAGATTTTGTAGAAGCATAAATTAGTGATTAGTTGTTAGTTGCCAGTGACGGGAGCTAACAAACTAACAGCTAACAACTAACAACTAATATTAAAAATGAAAAACTCAGAAATATTGGAACTTACAACCGAAGAAGTTGTAGCCAGAATTAATGAAGAGAAAGCTAATCTCAGTAAATTAAAATTTGCACATACCGTTTCCACTATTGAGAATCCTTTACGGATTACCAAAGTGCGCAAAGATGTTGCACGTTTAAACACAGAATTGACTAAGCGCAAAGCGGCTGCCCAGGCAACTGCCGAGCCAGAGTCCGCTTCTGAATAAATCAAAAGTCCAAAATGGAAAGACAATTAAGAAAAACAAGGACCGGGTTGGTGGTTAGCAACAAAATGGAAAAATCCATTGTGGTTGCGGTTGAGCGAAAAGTGAAGCACCCGATTTATGGTAAGTTTGTGAAGAAAACTACCAAGTTTATGGCTCATGACGAGACCAACACCTGCGGCATAGGCGATACGGTGTTGATTATGGAGACTCGCCCGCTGAGTAAGACAAAGAACTGGAGATTAGTAGAAATTTTAGAAAAAGCTAAGTAACATGGTACAACAGGAATCAAGACTGAATGTTGCTGACAACAGCGGAGCTAAAGAAGTTTTAGTGATCCGAGTTTTAGGTGGTACCGGCAAGCGTTACGCATCCATTGGCGACAAAGTAGTCGTTACCGTTAAAAGTGCGCTGCCTTCGGGTAATATCAAAAAAGGAACTGTCTCAAAAGCAGTTGTTGTACGAACTAAGAAAGAGATCAGACGTAAAGACGGATCATACATCCGCTTTGACGATAACGCAGCGGTGCTTTTGAACGCACAGGATGAGCCGCGTGGAACACGTATTTTCGGCCCGGTTGCCAGAGAGTTGCGTGAAAAGCAATTCATGAAAATTGTATCATTAGCACCGGAGGTATTGTAATAATGGAAAAGAAATTAAAATCACAGCCCAAACTGAAGATCCGTAAAGGTGATTTGGTGCAGGTTATAGCCGGAGATTCGAAAGGCACCCAGGGGAAAGTTCTGGAAGTTTTATTAGCGAAAAGCAGGGTAATAGTAGAAGGTGCCAACATGGTATCTAAACACACAAAACCAAGTGCTGCTACTCCAAACGGCGGAATTGTTAAAATGGAAGCCGCTTTGCATATTTCTAACCTGATGGTGGTAGATGCCAAGACCGGCAAGCCATCCCGCATAGGTAAAAAGAAGAATGACGAAGGTAAATCAGTTCGCATCGCAAAAAAGAGTGGGGAGGAAATTAAATAATGGCTTACGTACCAAGATTAAAATCGAAATATAAAGAGGAAATTGTTTCTGCTTTGAAGGATAAATTCCAGTACAAAAGCGTTATGCAGGTTCCTAAGTTGCAAAAAATCGCCATCAACCAGGGTGTTGGTGCGGCTGTAACCGATAAAAAGTTGATAGATAACTCGGTTAAGGAGATGACTACAATTACCGGCCAGCAGGCAATTTCAACAAAGTCTAAAAAGGATATTTCAAACTTTAAGTTACGTAAAGGTATGCCAATTGGTGTGCGGGTTACTTTACGTGATAATAACATGTACGAATTTTTGGATCGCCTTATCGCGGTTGCATTACCACGTATCCGTGATTTTAAAGGAATTAACGACAAAGGCTTTGATGGCCGTGGAAACTATACGCTGGGTATTACCGAGCAGATTATTTTCCCTGAGATAAACATAGACCAGATCAACAAGATCATGGGTATGGACATTACCTTTGTTACCAACGCGAAAA
Source organism: Daejeonella sp. (assembly GCA_041749185.1). Lineage (GTDB taxonomy): Bacteria > Bacteroidota > Bacteroidia > Sphingobacteriales > Sphingobacteriaceae > Daejeonella. Next base: position 2,313 of record JBGTBV010000122.1, read on the forward strand.
CAGACGTGGAAGCCTTAGAATTGCTGAAGCAATTTGGTTTACCATTTAAAAATCAAGCCCCTAACACAAATCAATAATGGCTAAAGAAGGTGTAAAAGCACGTGAAGTAAAACGTGCCAGATTAGTTGCTAAATATGCGGACAAAAGAGCTGCACTGAAATTAGCAGGCGATTTTGAAGGATTAGATAAATTACCAAAGAATGCGTCGCCGGTGCGTTTGCACAACCGCTGTAAGTTAACCGGGCGTCCACGCGGATACATGCGTCAATTCGGAATCTCGCGGGTTACTTTCCGTGAGATGGCTTTGGCGGGTAAAATCCCCGGAGTAAAAAAAGCAAGCTGGTAGCGAGTCATAAGTGATTACTTGTAAGTTGTTGGTTTCTAAACCCTACAACTTATCACTTACAACATACAACTGATAAAAATTAACCGACGGAAGGTCCCAGGCGGAAACCACCCTCATAAAACAAACAAATGAATACAGATCCAATAGCAGATTACCTTACACGGGTAAGAAATGCCATTAAAGCCAACCACCGGGTTGTTGAAATTCCTGCATCCAACCTCAAAAAGGAAATGACGAAAGTTCTTTTTGACAAGGGATATATCACAAACTATAAATTTGAGGATACCACGGCTCAGGGAACAATTAAAATCGCGTTAAAGTATCATCCGATAACCAGAATTTCGGCTATTCGTACTCTTTCGCGGATAAGTACACCTGGTTTGAGAAAATATACCGGCGTTGATAATTTGCCACGTGTATTAAACGGTTTAGGCATCGCCATTTTATCTACCTCCAAAGGTGTGATGACAGATAAGGAAGCCCGGAACCTGAATATCGGCGGCGAGGTTTTGTGTTACGTATATTAATAGGAGGATAAGAAGATGTCAAGAATAGGAAAAGCTCCCATAAATATCCCCGGCGGGGTTACCATTAGCGTTTCAGATACTAATCTGGTAACGGTTAAAGGCCCTAAAGGTGAACTAACCCAGCAGGTTGATGCTGATATTACATTAGCACAGGAAGACGGAATTTTTACCGTTAGCCGTCCATCAGAACAAAAGCGCCATAAAGCCTTACACGGGTTATACCGCTCACTAATTAACAATATGGTTGTGGGTGTAACAGAAGGTTACAAAACACAGCAGGAATTAGTGGGTGTGGGTTATCGTGCAACCAATCAGGGAAATACATTAGATCTTGTTTTGGGGTACTCTCACCATTACGTGTTTGAACTTCCTAAGGAGATCAGCGTTACAACTGCGGCAGAAAAAGGTAAAAATCCAATTATAACCTTAGAAAGCATAGACAAGCAGTTGTTAGGAGAAGTTGCCGCAAAAATACGCTCACTGCGTGCTCCAGAGCCTTACAAAGGTAAAGGCGTTAAGTTTGTTGGCGAAATATTAAGAAGAAAAGCTGGTAAATCAGCGGCTAAAAAATAATCATCATGGCAGGAATTAAATTATCTCGCAGAGAGCGAATTAAGAAAGGCATCAGAAAAAGATTAACCGGTTCTGCTGAACGTCCTCGTTTGTCTGTATACAGAAGCAACAAAGGAATTTACGCACAGGTTATTGATGATAATAGCGGTAAAACCATCGTTTCGGCTTCTTCATTATCTAAAGATTTTAGCGCAGACGGAAATAAGTCTGAGCAATCAAAAGCAGTTGGTAAGGCTGTTGCCGAGAAAGCAATTGCCGCTGGCGTTAGTCAGGTAGTTTTTGACCGGAACGGTTACTTGTACCATGGTCGTATCAAGTCTTTAGCAGAAGGTGCACGTGAGGCTGGTTTAATATTTTAATTTGAAACACAGATGTCAACAATCAATATAAAAAGAGTTAAAACGAGCGAGATTGAATTAAAAGATCGCTTGGTGAGCATCCAGCGTGTTGCAAAAGTAACCAAGGGCGGACGTACGTTCAGCTTTTCGGCCATCGTTGTGGTAGGAGATGAAAGCGGCGTGGTAGGTTACGGTTTGGGAAAAGCAAAAGAGGTTACCGAGGCTATTGCCAAAGGAATTGATGATGCTAAGAAAAACCTGGTTAAAGTTCCTGTAATTAATGGTACTATTCCTCACGAACAAATAGGTAAATATTCTGGCGGTTTTGTGTTTATAAAACCAGCCGCTCCGGGTACTGGTGTTATTGCTGGTGGTGCCATGCGTGCCGTGTTGGAGAGTGCGGGCGTTCATAACGTGTTGGCTAAATCTAAAGGTTCATCCAATCCGCACAACGTAGTTAAAGCAACCGTGCTGGCTTTGTCGCAATTGCGTGACGCTTACACCGTGGCTCAGAACCGCGGGGTTGATTTAAATAAAGTTTTTAACGGATAATAACATGGCCAAGATCAGGATTACCCAGATAAAGAGCGTTATCGACAGAAGCGAGCGCCAAAAAAGAACCATCCAGGCTTTAGGATTGCGCAAAATCAACCATTCGGTAGAAGTTGAAGCAAATCCGGCAATTATCGGGATGGTAAGAAAAGTTAATCATTTAGTAGCAGTAGAAAGTATCTAATTATGGACTTAAGTAACTTACAACCTGCAGAAGGTTCTACAAAAAATAGAAAACGTATTGGTCGGGGTACCGGCTCGGGTCGCGGCGGTACATCAACCCGCGGACATAAAGGTGCCGGTTCACGTTCCGGATACAAAAGCAAAGTCGGTTTTGAAGGTGGACAAATGCCTTTACAACGCCGTGTGCCTAAAGTAGGCTTTAAACCAATTAACCGAACAGAGTATGTGTCAGTAAATCTGGATGCTATTCAGGCGATGTCAGAAAAATACAATCTTACTGATATTAGTTTCGATACTTTCAAAGAACATGGTTTAGCGTCTAAAAACGACTTGATTAAAGTATTGGGCCGTGGGGAACTAAAAGCGAAATTGAATATAACTGCTCATGCTTTTTCGGCTACAGCTCAAAAAGCTATTGAAGCCGCTGGTGGTGCAATTGTAAAAATGTAATACATGAAGAAACTGTTCACAACGTTACAGAATATCTGGAAAATTGAGGACCTGAGAGCCCGTATTTTATTTACGCTCTTTTGCTTATTAATTTACCGGATCGGTTCATTTATCGTGTTGCCGGGTGTAAATCATGCAACGTTACAAACTGAAGCTAAAGACGGATTGTTAGGTTTGTTGAACATGTTTGCGGGAGGCTCTTTTTCAAGGGCTTCTATTTTTGCATTAGGCGTTATGCCTTATATTTCTGCATCCATTGTAGTTCAGTTATTGGGAATCGCGGTTCCGCATTTTCAGAAGCTGCAAAAGGAGGGCGAAAGCGGCCGGAAAAAGATCAACCAAATTACCCGCTATTTAACCATCGTTATTACGGCATTGCAGGCGATTGGATATGTTCGTTCTCAAATTGGCCCCGAGGCCCGTTTAATGTCCGAGCCTTTGTTTACCATATCGTCTATGGTTATACTTACCGCCGGAACCATGTTTGTAATGTGGCTTGGGGAGAAAATTACCGACAAAGGTATTGGTAACGGTATTTCACTGATTATTATGGTTGGAATTATTGCCCAGCTTCCCTTCAGTGTTCTTTCCGAATTCAATTCACGCATGGGCGGACAAGGTGGTTTAGTTCCTTTTATAGTGGAATTGGCGGCCCTGTTTCTGGTTGTAATGTTCACCATACTTATTGTTCAGGGAGTAAGGAAAATTCCGGTTCAGTATGCTAAAAAGATTGTTGGAAATAAACAGTATGGTGGCGTTCGGCAATACATCCCGTTAAAGGTTAACGCGGCCGGAGTAATGCCAATCATTTTTGCTCAGGCCATCATGTTTATCCCGGCTACAGTTGGGTCTTTATTGCCCGATGCGCAGGCAGCGTGGTTAGCGCCTTTTAGCGATTATACTTCGCTGGCTTATAATCTTACGTTTGCATTTATGATTATCGCTTTTACCTTCTTCTACACGGCTATCACCGTTAATCCGGTTCAAATGTCAGATGATATGAAGAAAAACGGCGGCTTTGTTCCCGGCGTAAAGCCCGGTAAAACAACGGGGGAATATATTGATTCGGTTATTTCTAAAATTACCCTGCCTGGATCTATATTCTTAGCCATGATAGCTGTATTGCCTTCTGTTGCCATTATATTGGGTGTAAACACGCAATTCGCCCAATTTTACGGAGGTACTTCCCTGCTTATTTTAGTAGGCGTAGTTTTAGATACATTGCAGCAGGTGGAAAGTCATTTATTAATGCGCCACTACGACGGATTGATGAAAACCGGAAGAATTAAAGGCCGTACACAGGTTGCAGCCAGCGGCCCGGTCATTTAACGTAAAATGTCAAAACTCAATTATAAGTCTGTCGGGGAGATAGAACTCATAAGAAATAGTTCTTTGCTGGTGTCAAAAACACTGGCGGAGGTTGCCCGGGTCATCCGTCCCGGAATAAAAACCATCCAACTGAACGAGCTGGCAGAAACCTTTATTCGCGACAACGGAGGTGTTCCGGCCTTTCTAAATTATAACGGTTTTCCTTATTCGCTTTGTATTTCGCTTAATGATCAGGTAGTTCATGGTTTCCCCGGATCGTATGAGTTGCAGGAAGGCGATATTGTATCAGTGGATTGCGGTGTAGTTCTGAATAAGTTTTATGGCGATTCTGCATATACATTTGCCATCGGCGACATTGATTCCGAAACAAGCAAGTTGTTAGCCGTTACGAAAGAATGTCTGGAAAAAGGTATTGAAAAAGCCATTGTTGGCAATCGGGTCGGAGACATTGCCTTTGCTGTTCAGGAGCACGCAGAAAAAAACGGTTTTGGCGTAGTTAAAGAGTTGGTTGGCCATGGAGTTGGACACAAATTGCACGAAAAGCCTGAAATACCCAATTACGGTAAACGCGGAACTGGAGCCAAACTTGAGGAAGGTATGGTCATTGCCATCGAGCCCATGATTAATGCCGGCAGGGCCGGAGTGAAATTTTGGAGCGATGGCTGGACGGTAAGCAGCTCTGACGGGAAACCCTCTGCGCACTATGAGCATACTGTAGCAATTCATAAAGGGAAAGCTGAAGTGCTTTCAACATTTAAGGGCATAGAAGAAATTTTAGAACAAAAAAAATAGAAAGTAATTTTTTTTATTTAATTTTGCATCCCCGTACGGATGGCTTTTCATCCGCAGGCAGCGGTTAATTAGGTAAAGATCAAGATAATATATGGCCAAACAGGCTTCAATTGAGCAAGACGGAATAATAAGAGAAGCATTATCTAATGCGATGTTTCGGGTTGAATTAGAAAATGGCCACGAAATTATCGCACATATTTCTGGCAAAATGCGCATGCATTACATAAAAATTTTGCCGGGAGACAAAGTGAAGCTGGAAATGTCTCCGTACGATTTGAGTAAAGGCCGGATAACATACAGATATAAGTAGCAATTAGTTGAGCAGTTAACTGCTAGCCCGATTACTAAATAAATTAAAATATAATATTAGACAGATGAAAGTTAGAGCTTCCATTAAAAAACGCAGTGTTGATTGTAAGATTATCCGCCGGAAAGGTGTACTGTACGTGATCAACAAAAAAAACCCGAAGTACAAGCAACGTCAGGGATAAGAATATTTACGATATAAGAAATACGATTTTAGATTGATTTGACACACCGGGTTTGACAAATCGTAAATCGTAAATCAAAAATCATAAATCGCTAAATAAAAATATGGCAAGGATAGCAGGTATTGATTTACCAAGAAACAAAAGAGGAGAGATCGGACTTACGTACATTTTCGGTATCGGCAAGGCAACTGCTCAGCGCATTTTAAACTCGGCAGATATTGGTTACGATGTTAAAGTTGAAGAGTGGACTGATGACCAGTTGGCAGCAATCCGTGGTTTAATTAACGACGAGATTAAGGTAGAAGGTGCATTGCGCTCTGAAGTTCAGTTGAACATCAAGCGTTTGATGGACATTGGCTGTTACCGGGGTTTGCGTCATCGTAAAGGGTTGCCGGTTCGCGGTCAGCGCACCAAAAACAATTCGCGTACACGTAAGGGTAAACGTAAAACGGTTGCCAACAAGAAAAAAGCAACTAAATAACAATTAGACCTGCCTACCGGCAGGCAGGTATGAGATATAAGATTTGAGATATGAAAGTATCCCAGAGCTTTATCTCAAGTTTATAAAAAGAAATAGATTGGAGTAGCGGGATCTTATCGAAGATCTCAAGTCTCACATCTCAAATCTCAAAAAATGGCCAAGACTAGAAAAGTAACCAAAAAGCGTGTAGTTGTTGTAGAGCCTATTGGCGAAGCGCACTTGAACGCTACCTTTAATAATATCATTATTACCTTGACAAACACGCAAGGCCAAACTATTTCCTGGTCTTCTGCCGGTAAAATGGGTTTTAAAGGTTCAAAAAAGAACACTCCTTATGCTGCCGGTCAGGCTGCAGCCGATTGCGCAAAGGTAGCCCATGATTTAGGCTTGCGTAAAGTGCAGGTATACGTCAAAGGTCCGGGCTCCGGCCGCGAATCTGCTATCCGTACTTTACAAACTTCGGGCATAGAGGTAACAACTATTCAGGATATAACTCCGCTTCCGCATAACGGATGCCGCCCTCCAAAACGGAGAAGAGTTTAACAATTTTCAATTAATCAGTTTTAAAGCTAAGATTCTTCCGGTAATGGCCGGGATGATACTTTAAAAACAAACAACCATGGCTAGATACACCGGACCCAAGTCCAAAATCGCCCGTAGATTCAGAGAACCTATTTTTGGTCCTGATAAGGCATTAGAAAGAAAAAATTACCCTCCCGGGATGCACGGAACCTCCAGAAAAAGAGGTAAGCAATCAGAATTTGCTGTGCAGTTAATGGAAAAGCAAAAAGTAAAATATACTTACGGTGTGTTGGAACGCTATTTCGAAAACCTGTTCCACAAAGCGTCTGCTAAAGACGGTATTACCGGCGAAAACCTATTGAAATTTTTGGAAGCCCGCTTAGACAATACAGTTTACCGTTTAGGCATTGCACCAACCCGTTCTGCTGCGAGGCAATTGGTCGGCCACAAGCATATTACTGTAAACGGAGAGATTGTAAACATCGCATCGTATGCTTTACGTGCCGGCGATGTGGTTGCAGTGCGTGAGCGCTCTAAATCATTAGAGGCTGTTTCTAACTCCGTTGCGGGCAGAACCATCAATAAATACAGTTGGTTGGAGTGGGATGTCAATAGCTTAACCGGTAAATTCCTCAATTATCCGAGTCGCGATGAAATTCCAGAAAATATCAAGGAAAACCTCATCGTCGAATTATATTCTAAATAATATGGTTCCGGCAGTTTACTTCTGATTTTTTCAGCAGTTCAGAGCCGGTATCATAGCGTTAAAATGAAGGGATTGCGGATGGAGTGCCGAGACATGAAACGGTCTCATATCTCATATCTCACATCTCACATCCATAAACATAAAATAAAAACTAAATGGCAATTTTAGCATTTCAGAAACCTGATAAAGTGATCATGCAGAAATCTACGGATTTCGACGGCACGTTTGAGTTCAGGCCTTTAGAGCCTGGCTTTGGTGTTACTATTGGTAACGCATTGCGCCGTATTCTGTTGTCTTCTTTAGAGGGCTTCGCCATCACTTCCGTTCGGCTTTCGGGCGTGTCGCATGAGTTTTCTACTATAAAAGGTGTAGTAGAAGATGTGACCGAGATCATTCTGAACCTCAAGCAGGTGCGCTTGCAAAAAATTGGCGATTCTGGCGATTCTGAGAAAGTATTTGTGATCATCAATGGTCAGGATCAGTTCAAAGCCGGAGATATTTCACGGTTCTCTAACAATTTTGAAGTATTAAATTCGGACCTGGTTATCTGTAATATGGAGTCTTCAGTTACTCTGGAGATTGAGTTAACAGTAAATAAAGGCCGCGGTTACATCCCCGCAGAGGAGAATAAAAATGCGGATGCCCCGGTAGGAGTTATCGCAATTGACTCTATTTTTACGCCAATCAAGAACGTTAAATACACCATCGAAAACTTCAGGGTTGAGCAAAAAACAGATTACGAAAAGCTGATTCTTGACATTACTACTGACGGCTCGATACATCCGGAAGAGGCGTTAAAAGAAGCCGCAAAAATTCTGATCCATCATTTTATGCTTTTCTCTGATGAGAATATTATGTTTGAATCTCAGGCAAAGGAAGAAACCAAAGAAGTTGACGAGGAAATCCTACACATGCGTAAGATCTTAAAAATGGAATTGGTTGATTTAGATCTTTCTGTTCGTGCGTTAAACTGCTTAAAAGCAGCCGACATTCGTTCATTAGCTGATCTGGTTTCTTATGATGTGGCTGATATGCTAAAGTTCAGAAACTTCGGTAAAAAGTCTTTGACAGAAATTCAGGACCTGGTAAAATCAAAAGGCTTGTCTTTCGGAATGAATTTATCAAAATTTAAATTAGACGAAGAATAATAAGCGAACGGCATAATTCCCGGTCCCTGTTATACAGGTCTGACTGACGGTATGCACGTGCACAACAAATTAAAAAATGAGACACGGTAAAAAAATTAATCACTTAAGTCGTACAGATAGTCATCGCAAAGCGATGCTTTCCAATATGGCATCTTCGCTTATTCTGCACAAGCGCATTATCACTACGCTTGCAAAAGCAAAGGCTCTGCGTACCTACGTAGAACCGCTTATAACCAAATCGAAAAACGACACCACACATTCGCGTCGTACCGCTTTCAGTTATCTTAAAGATAAAGAGGTGGTGAGCATCCTGTTTCGCGAAGTGGCAGAAAAGGTAGCCAACCGCCCAGGCGGATACACCCGTATTTTGAAGATGGCCAACCGGATGGGCGATAACGCTTCTATGGCGTTAATTGAACTTGTAGACTATAATGAACTTTACACTGGTGGTCAGGTTGCAACAGAAAAGAAGACTACCCGTCGTCGTGGTTCAAAAGCTAAGAAAGCTACGGATATTCCGGCTGCTGAAACTAAAGCTGCGACAAAAGTAGAAAAGGGAGAAGTAGAGGTTCAACAAGCGGAAGAAGTGAAAGCACCTGAAGTTGAAGAATCTAAGGCGGAAGATGAAACAGCTCCGGAGGCCGACTCTAAAGAAGTCAAAGGAGAATAATTTTATCTTTCCATCAATAATCTAACCCTGTTCGAAAGAGCGGGGTTTTTTTGTGGGTTTCAGAATTCCGCTGCCAGCATTTAAATATAGTTGTCTTGAGCTCCGGCAGATATTTGCTTATTTTTACCGTATAGCTCGTAAATTAACATTAAAATATTCGTGGACTGTCGGGTTTCTGGTTTACCGTACTGCTACATTGGCTAGTTATATTTGTTATCTTTCAGTGCTTATCAGTCGTTTTCACTTCTTCCTGGCGAATAATCCGAACCCTATTATTGTCAGAAAAACGCCGCTGCCCAAACAAACCGCAAGAGCGATATAATCCTGATACGTTACATAAAATGTCTGTTGGTCATTAAGGTTAATATCCGCTTTTAAAGCGGTTGGCTGCCACCAGGCAGTTTGATTCACAATATCGCCACGCTGGTTAATAAATGCTGAAATTCCGGTATTTGCCGAACGGGCAACCCAGCGCCGGCTTTCAATAGCCCTTAACTTTGCATATTGCAGATGTTGATCTTTCCCCGATGTGTTTCCCCACCAGGCATCATTGGTTATAATGGCAATAAATTGTGCGCCCTGTTGCACATAATCTGCAACGTATTCGCCCCAAATAGATTCATAACATATAACCGGGGCGGCGCCAATTCCGCTTTGCGAATAAAAAACAGACGGTTTATCCTGCCTTCCGTAGCCGCCCGCCGAGCCTCCAAAAGCTTTAAAGGCCGGTTTCAAAAAAGAAAGAGCGTTAGAAAATGGAGTTTGCTCTACCCCGGGAACCAACTTTGATTTGTGGTAAAATTGCACCCGCGGTGAGTTTTCTATTAAAATCGCGGCATTAAAAACGTCAAAATAATTACCGCTCCGCTCGTCAATCCGTGCTGTTTCAGTTTTGGCAATAGCATACAGTGCGTAGCTTTCTATTCCGGTAATTATATTTCCGTTTTTGTAGCGGCTTAAAAAATTTTTTGTCCGCCGGTAGTTGGCATCCGTTCTGATCTGTTGTTCATCTGTAGCTTTGGCAATAGCCGTCTCTGGCCAGATAAAAAATTCGGTATTCGACTGCGCCAGCGAATCAGACAGCCTGATTAGTGTTTCCAATTGACTTTCGGCAGATAGCGATCCAAACTTGGCGTAAGGATCAATATTGGGCTGAACCACCACCACATTCGCTGGATTTTTTTTCTCCTGATATTGACTGTACATCA
>JBGTBV010000123.1:0-5790 GCA_041749185.1 Daejeonella sp.
TGTTTAAGTTTCAATGTCCCAACTTCTTCAGCAATATATTCTTTATCCGTGGCAACGAATTTTACTTTATCTTTTTTGCGGATTTCACCGTTGAGCACTTTAAAATAAGCCACAATCCCACGGAAAGAATCGAAAACTGAATCAAAGATCAGGGCTTGCAGTTCGCCGTCCGGATTTCCTTTTGGTGCAGGAACGCGTTCTACAATAGCCCGTAAGATATCGTGCACGCCCATTCCGGTTTTACCGGATGCCGGAATAATGTCTTCGCGTTTGCAGCCGATCAGTTCAATAATCTGATCTTTCACCTCCTCGGGCATGGCACCGGGAAGATCCATTTTGTTCAGTATCGGAATGATCTCCAAATCATGTTCCAGAGCCAAATATAAGTTGGAAATGGTTTGCGCCTGAATTCCCTGCGAGGCATCAACAATTAACAAAGCCCCTTCGCAGGCGGCGATAGAACGCGATACTTCGTACGAGAAATCTACGTGACCGGGCGTATCAATCAGGTTAAAAACATAAGGCTGCCCGTCCTGCATGTAATCCATTTGGATGGCGTGGCTTTTTATGGTAATCCCGCGTTCCCGTTCGAGATCCATATTATCAAGAAGTTGCGCCTGGGCATCACGTGCGGAGATGGTATTGGTGTATTCTAACAACCGATCAGCTAATGTGCTCTTTCCGTGATCGATGTGTGCAATTATGCAAAAGTTACGTATATGCTTCATTCAGCCGCAAATATAGGTTTTTGACCTCAAAATCCGTCAGCGTTTTACAGTGATGACGCCTTCGCGGGATGGAATAAGTTCCAAACGAAAAGGATCGGTTTCACTCAGCGCGATCACCATTTTTATTGCTGATTATATTAAGGATAATTTCTTTTGACTATTTTAGTCAGCAGCAGCAAACCCGAACAAAGCCTATGACCCTCGGTATTCTACACGAAACTTCTGATGAAAAACGGGTATCTCTATTGCCCGACCACATTGCGGCCTTGAAAAAGCTGAATGTGCAGATTAGGATTGAATCTGGAAGCGGTGCTTCCGCTTTCGCTTCAGACGAGCAATATGTGCAGGCAGGCGCCGAGATTTCTTCACGCGAAAGCGTGTTGCAGCAAAGCGATATTTTGCTGACCATCCATTCTTTAAGCGGCCAGGAAATGGCTGCTCTAAAAGACGGCTGTGTTCTGATCGGCACTTTCAATCCGCTGGCACAAACCGATGTGCTGAAAGACTGGGCGCTAATGCCCTGCACCATTATTAGTTTAGATATGCTTCCGCGAACAACCCGGGCGCAAAGTATGGATGTACTCAGTTCGCAGGCCAATATTGCAGGTTACCGGGCGGTTTTGCTGGCTGCTGCCGCTTTACCAAGATATTTCCCCATGCTGATGACCGCCGCCGGAAGCATTGCACCAGCAAAAGTTCTCATTTTAGGTGCCGGTGTAGCCGGATTACAGGCCGTTGCAACAGCTCGTCGTTTAGGCGCCGTGGTAGAAGTTTTTGATACCCGCCCATCAGTTAAAGAAGAAGTGATGAGTTTGGGGGCCAAATTTATTGAAGTTGAAGGAGCTGCCGATGCATCATCCGCGGGCGGTTACGCCGTAGAGCAAACCGAAGAATACCGTCAGAAACAGCAGCAACGTATTGCGGAAGTCGCTGTTAAAGCGGATGTAATTATTACCACCGCTCAAATTCCCGGAAGAAAAGCGCCTGTTTTAATTACCGAAGAGATTTTGAACGCGATGAAGCCGGGCGCCCTCATCATTGACCTGGCCGCCTCTACCGGGGGCAATACCGCCAAAACCAAAAATAACGAAACCGTGGTTTACAACCACGTGAGTATAATAGGCGATTCTAACCTTTCTGCCGGAATGCCTGCTGATGCCAGTAAACTTTACGGCAAAAACATGCTGAACTTTTTAGCGCTGCTGATTACTAAGGAAGGGGAATTAAGCCTGAATTTTGAGGATGATCTGGTGAAAGGCGCTTGTATTGTGCATCAGGGGGAGATTGTGAATGAAAGGGTGAAGGAGGCTTTAAAGTAGCTGACACCTAAAGAACAACAACGCAAGTTAAACATTCAATGAAAATAATAACCTGGAACTGTAATATGGCCTTCCGTAACAAGGCAGATTTTATTCTGACTCATAAGCCTGATATATTAATCGTTCCTGAATGTGAGCATCCTGACAAGCTAAAATTCAATAGAGATATTCCAGAGCCAACAGACATTTTTTGGTATGGGACAAATCTTAATAAAGGGCTTGGAGTTTTTTCATATAGCAATTATAAATTCGAATTACTTGACTCCCACAACCCCGACTTTAAAAATATTCTTCCTTTATCTGTAACAGGCGGGCAAATTGATTTTACGTTGTTTGCTATTTGGGCAAATAATCCCCAGGACAAAGACGGACAGTATATAACTCAAATATGGAAAGCAATTCATTATTACGACAATTTGCTTTTAGATAATAAAACCATTTTAATTGGCGATTTCAATAGCAATACAATTTGGGATAAAACATATAGAGAAGGAAACCATTCGACTGTTGTAGAGAAATTAGAATCAAAGAAAATTTTCAGTACTTACCATAAGTTTTACGGACATTCACAAGGGGAAGAAAAACATCCGACTTTATTTATGTATAGACACCTAAACAAGCCATATCATATCGACTATTGTTTTGCATCGGTGGACTTTATTAAAAAATTAAAAAATGTAGAAGTTGGAACGTATCACGATTGGACACAATATAGCGATCACAAACCTTTAGCAGTTACTTTTGAGCTGTGACATCAAAAAAGCAGTTTAATGAGCAGTGCTCATAGTTATTTTTTAAAAGATTAATCAGTCAAATCATCATGCAACAACTCTTATCCTTCTTTACCACCCACCAGGAAATAATCTACATCGTCATTCTCAGTATTTTTTTGGGGATAGAAGTAATTGGCCGGGTGCCCAGCGTGTTGCATACGCCGCTAATGAGCGGCGCAAATGCCATCCACGGAGTGGTTATTATCGGGGCAATTATTGTGATGGGAAAGGCAGAGCCGAATAACTACGTGGCGTTAATTGTCGGTTTTGTGGCGGTAATTTTAGGAACGCTGAATGTAGTGGGCGGTTTTGTGGTTACAGACCGCATGCTGGAAATGTTTAAACGCAAGCGGTAATGATGGAGGCGAACGTATTGGCTATTTGTTATCTCATTGGTTCGGTTACGTTTATCGTGGGACTAAAAATGCTGAGTCATCCGGAAACGGCCAGAAAAGGAAACCTAATTGCAGCCGCAGGAATGGGCATTGCCATTTTTGGAACTATCTTTTTATATTCCGAAAACGGTCTGAAACTGGGTAATTACGCGTGGATATTTTCGGGCTTGTTTATCGGCACGGTAGCCGGAACCCTGGCCGCACGCAAGGTAAAGATGACCGCCATGCCCGAGATGGTGAGTTTGTTTAACGGAATGGGAGGTGCTTGCGCCGCCTTAATTTCGGTGGTGGAATTTGGCCATATCAGTCAGAATCCAGCTTCGGCAAACGGCGCCACCTTACTTATTATTTTCGCCGGATTAATTATCGGCACCGTTTCATTTGCAGGCAGCATGATTGCCTGGGGGAAATTGAATGGAAAAATCAGCGATTACGCCTTTAACGGACAGCACATTATTAACCTGATCCTGTTTGCCATTATCATTATGCTTTCGGCTTATTATGTAATCTGGATTCCGCAAAGCATGGCCTTCCTGTTTTATACCGTTCTGGCGCTTTCGGTGCTCTATGGTGTGTTTTTTGTATTGCCAATCGGCGGCGCAGATATGCCCGTTGTTATTTCATTATTAAACTCTTTTACCGGCGTAGCTGCCGCTTGTGGCGGATTTTTGTACAACAACCCCGTAATGCTTACCGGCGGTATTCTGGTTGGATCTGCCGGAACCATCTTAACCATCCTGATGTGCAAGGCTATGAACAGGCCGCTCAGCAATGTACTCATCGGTTCCTTCGGCACAAGCCAGAAGGGTGCCACCAGCGGAACTTCAGAGCAGGGCAATTACAAAGAAATAAACATAACAGATACGGCCGTGGTAATGAGCTACGCCCAAAGGGTAATTATTGTTCCGGGCTACGGTTTGGCGGTTGCACAGGCGCAGCATGTTTGCCATGAACTGGAAAAAGTTTTGAGCGGCAAAGGAGTAGAGGTAAGCTATGCAATCCATCCGGTGGCTGGACGCATGCCGGGTCATATGAACGTGCTGCTTGCAGAAGCCGATGTAGATTATGATAAACTCCAGGAAATGGAACAGGCGAATGAGCAATTTCCAAATACCGATGTGGTGTTAATTTTGGGCGCCAATGATGTGGTAAACCCGGCGGCCAAAACTGATGTTAATTCGCCAATTTACGGCATGCCCGTATTGGATGTGGAGTTGGCCAAACTGGTTATTGTGAATAAGCGCAGCATGAAACCGGGCTACGCCGGTATAGAAAATCAATTATTCTTTCAGCCCAAAACCTCTATGCTTTTTGGCGATGCGAAGGAAGTTTTACAAAAGCTGGTGGCCGAGATTAAAACCCTGTAGATCTTTGGTAGGATATTTTCTGTCAGGCAAGAAAAAGCCGCATTCGGGTTACAAATGCGGCTGGTGCCCGGGAGCAGATTCGAACTGCCACGCCCTTTCGAGCGCCACCCCCTCAAAGTGGTGCGTCTGCCAATTTCGCCACCCGGGCATTGATTTGACCGTTGATTTGTGATTGGTTGCTTTACGATTTCCCGTTAATTTGACTAACAACCGGCAACGCAGCAACTATCATCCAAACGTGCCCGAAGAGAGACTCGAACTCTCAAGGATATAACTCCAACGGCTTCTGAGACCGCAACGTTTACCAATTTCGCCATCCGGGCATTTTTTAAAAGCAACGAGCTTTTAAAAGCGAACGCAAATATAAAATCTTACTTGGTTAATTTGCCGTCAAAATTTAATTTACCTTATCTTTCTTGTCTACGGAAATTATTGATCAGGCCAAATTATTCTAAAATTTAATCTCCACCTGCATGTACGCAAACCCACATAAGTGCTTGAAATACGCTCGACTATTGTTGCTGCTTATCCCTTTTTATACTGCGAACGCACAAAAAATTACCGAATTACAAGGCGGCAAAAATACCAGCATCCGCGGTTTATCTGTTGTAAACAATTCAGTTGCCTGGATTAGCGGAAGCAACGGCTATACAGCTAAAACTACAGATGCTGGCAAAACCTGGCACTGGAATCAACTAAAAGGATATGAGAAATTTGATTTCAGGGATATAGAAGCATTTTCTGAAACCGAGGCGATTATAATTAATGCGGGTTCGCCGGCGGTAATTCTGCTGACCTTAAACAGCGGTGAAACCTGGCAGGAAGTTTACCGCAACGCTGCCGCGGAGATTTTCCTTGACGGGATGGATTTCTGGAACAGAAAAAACGGCATGATTTACTGCGACCCGATTGCCGGCAAAATGCAACTTTTAAAAACCCGCGATGGCGGCCTCACCTGGCAAAATATCAGCAATAATTCAGACATTCCGCTGGCTGAGGGGGAAGCAAGTTTTGCTGCATCGGGCACCGCTATACGGACCGGCAAAGGCGGCCGGGTTTGGATTGCTACCGGGGGCAAAAAGTCGAGGTTGTTTTCCTCCAAAAACTTTGGTGAAACTTGGAAAGCTGATGATCTCCCGATTATTCAGGGCGAAAGTTCTACCGGACCTTTTTCTATTGCCTTTTATAACAAAAAAACTGGAGTGGCA
>JBGTBV010000124.1:0-5727 GCA_041749185.1 Daejeonella sp.
AATACCTACCGCCACTGGATGGAGAATGTGAAAGACTGGTGCATAAGCCGGCAGTTATGGTGGGGGCAACAAATTCCGGCCTGGTATTTTGAACTTGAAGCTCCCGTGATTGCCAAAACCAAATCAGAAGCGGTTGAAGAACTTATTAACCGGGATGAACGCCGTAGCCAAATGTCTGAAGACGAAAAGGCAGTCTTCAAAAAAAATGCGACTGAAGTTATTAAACAGGATGAAGATGTGCTGGATACCTGGTTTTCGTCATGGCTTTGGCCGATTTCTGTTTTTGATGGATTCAAAGATCCAAACAACGCCGATATTAATTACTATTATCCAACCAATGATTTGGTTACGGCCCCCGAGATTTTGTTTTTCTGGATAGCCAGAATGATTATGGCCGGGCACGAATTTCGGGGCGAAGCGCCGTTTAAAAATGTATATCTCACCGGTATTGTTCGCGACAAGCTGGGCCGCAAAATGTCTAAATCATTGGGCAACTCGCCAGACCCTATCGGCCTGATTGAAAAATACGGTGCCGATGGTGTGCGGGTGGGCATGTTGCTTTGTTCGCCGGCAGGCAACGATTTGATGTTTGACGAGAGTTACTGCGAGCAGGGCCGGAACTTCGCCAACAAGGTTTGGAATGCGTTTCGTTTGGTAAAAGGCTGGGAGATTGATCAAAGCCTGGTTAATACGAATCAGCAGGCAATTAGCTGGTTTGATTCTGCTTTTAATACTGCATTAGTTGTAATTGAAGAACACTACAGGCAATACCGCTTGTCTGATGCCCTGATGGGGATATACAAACTCGTTTGGGATGATTTCTGTGCATGGTATTTAGAAATGGTAAAACCGGCCTATCAGCAACCCGTTGATGCGGAGACTTACGGGCAGACACTCATTTTTTTCGAGCGGATATTAAAATTATTGCATCCGTTTATGCCCTTTATCACCGAAGAGCTATGGCACGAAGCCATTTTCGGACAACGCGGTGAGACAGATTGCTGCATTGTAGCACCTTACCCAACGGTTGCAGGCATAAATTCCGGCCTGCTATCAGATGTCGAAGTCATCCGGCAGGTAGTATCCGAGATCAGGAACCTCCGAAATGTCAAACAAATATCGCCCAAGGAGGCTCTTCCGTTACATATTAAAGTCAATTCAGCAATCAGTTACCCGGAATATTTCACCATCATAGAAAAGCTTGCCAATATGCGTGAGATCAAACTGGTAACCGATCCGCTTGTTAACGCCAATAAGTTTTTAGCGGGCGGAGATGAATTTTTTGTTTTGCTTGCTGAAAGTATAGATCCGGTTGCAGAACGGGAGCGGATTAGCAGAGAGCTGGACTATTTTCGGGGCTTTTTAAAATCGGTTGATGCCAAACTTTCTAATGAGCGCTTCGTGCAGAACGCTAAAACGGAGGTGGTGGATAATGAACGGCAGAAAAAGCAGGATGCGTTATCTAAAATAGCCATTTTGGAAGAAAGCCTTCTTTCTTTACCGTAAGCTGTTAGGTGCCGTCTTTGACCGATAGGTTTGGCCTTGATAGTTGATAAATTCAATCGCTGCTAAAGCGAATTTATACGCATAAAAAAACCGGAATTACTTCCGGTTCGGTTTAATGTAATATAGGTTTATTGAAATTCTTCTATCCTGCCATGCACAGATTTCCTTCGGTGCGGGCCATCTCTCTGATCATTTCTTTTATTTCCCAGCGGGTTTGCTCCTGGCGTATCAGGCCAAGGTTTAATGAATGTATCCGTTCCTGTGTATGTATGTTCAGTTGGTTAAATTTGGTTGTAATCTGGTTAATAGCCGTTGCCGGGATGGAAATGATCTGGCCCTCTTCCTGAGAATAATACTCCAGCGTACTATCGTGAATGTTCAAAAAGGGAACCTTCAGTCGTTTAGTAAATTGCATGATCAGCAGCACTAAAAAAGCAAGTCCTAAAACCATATTTACCAGGCTAAGCTGCGGTATAGTAATATCAAAAGCCACTCCTAAGGTGTTTAAAAACAACAGCGACAAAAAAATCATCGAGTACATCAATAAACGGGCATCATTTGATTGGGAGCGATAATGCGTGATGTGAAGTTGATAAGTCATGTGATTTAATTTGATTTTATCTGTTTATACGCAAAAAAAATAAAAAGGTTATACGATATAAAATTTTGGTGTTTATGGTATTTCAACCAGCATCTCGTATGGAGGTATCTCCTCATGAAAAGTGAACGCGGACTTGGAATGATCAATACGGCAGCAGAAATGTACCAATCCGTTGCTAACTACCAGCCAGGAAACCTGATGTACAGAATTGTATCGTGCAAGCTGATCAAACGTTTCCTGGGTTATTTTCACAGCCGGCGCCTTGCATTCGGCCATCATAATTTTTTGTCCTTTGTTACTAAACAAAAGTATATCCGACCTTTTTTTCAGGGAATTCAATTTTAGACCACCCTCAAGTTTGATCAGAGTCCTCGGATAATTCTTCTCCTGGATCAGAAACCTTACTAAATGTTGGCGTACCCATTCCTCGGGTGTTAACACCAAAAAGCGCTTCCGCAAGTCGTCAAAAATAAACGTTTTGCCCGCTTCCTCTTTTATTTTAAACGGATACGACGGGAAGTTTAGGTCAACGGGTTTAAACATCCCACAAAAATGGAAAAATGAATTGCAAAGCTTTATCCGTTTTCGGTTTATTTTGTGAGAAAAGGTTAGCGATTGTGTTTCTGCGAATGGCGATGTACATTTTTTAATTTCTAATTTTGGCCTTTGATTTTTTATGAATATAAACCAGTTGGTTGCCGAGCTCAAAAGCAGAAAGTTTAAACCTGTATATCTTTTGCATGGCGATGAAGCTTATTTTATTGATAAGGTGAGCGATTATATTACCGAGAATATACTTACCGACGCAGAAAGGAGCTTCAATCAAACGGTTTTTTATGGAAAAGACGCTGATATAGTTCAGATTGTAAACACGGCCAAGCGATTCCCGATGATGAGCGATTACCAGGTAATATTGGTGAAAGAAGCGCAGGAACTGAAGTGGGGGAAAGACGCCGACGATGGTAAAAAATCTCCCGACCCGCTTTTGAGTTATTTAGAAAATCCGTCAAAGAGCACCATTCTGGTTTTTTGTTATAAACATGGCAAATTTGACAAACGAAAAAAAACCTACAAGGCTATTGAAAAATGCGGAGTTGTTTTTGAATCTGCCGCTTTACGCGATGATAAAGTGCCGGCTTGGATAGAAGACTATTTAAAGGAGAAAAGTTGTCGCATTACGTCGAAAGCCTCGGCTCTACTCGCAGAATATTTGGGTAACGACCTTTCTAAGGTGGCGAACGAGCTGGATAAACTTATAAATACCCCACCGAATGGAGAAATTACTGCCGGTCAAGTTCAGGACAATATCGGCATCAGCAAAGACTACAATGTTTTTGAATTGCAAAACGCCATAGCACGCCGCGATGTTTTCAAGGCCAATCAGATTATCAATTATTTCTCTTCAAATCCAAAGCTGAACCCGGTACCTTTGATTTTGGCTTCGCTAAACGCGTATTTTACCAAAGTATTAAAATTTCATTACCTCACAGACCGCTCTCAGCAGAATTTGGCGAAGGAGCTTGGCATAAATCCGTTTTTTGCAAAAGATTTTGAGCTGGCTGGCAGGAACTACGATAAGTTTAAGGTTTTTAAAATAATTTCCTATCTCCGCGAATGCGATTTACGGTCAAAAGGAGTTGATTCAACGGGAAACACCGATGGCGGCGAACTCATGAAAGAATTGCTTTATAAAATACTGCATTAATCTTTTTAAATGAATATTGGGTACGCATAAGGCCAGCGTTGACGATTAAATTTCGCCGTGCAGGTAGGCGTTTTCCAAAGTAATATCTGTATTGTTGCCTGCGTCTTCAAGCGTAACGGTGAATTCTGTCGCGTCTATTGGCACCCCCTGCAGTTCGATAAACCGATCGCGTATTTTCTCGTTAACCATTCCCACATTAATGGGTTTCCCATTTACGAAGGCCCATAATTGGAAATCTTCGGAGTCTGAGGAAGCTGGCAGGTGATGAATCATAATATAAATTTTACCGGTTTCCTTATCCCAAAACATGGTGCAGCGGCAAATAGCATGCGTACCTACTCCATACATGGCTACCGGTGTAATTCTTGGGTTGGTTAGAACATCAAAATCTGATGCAGGCAGGGTTGGAGTTGTTGCGGCCTTTCTTGTGGTTTGCAATACCTGGTTATTTGTTTTACTTTTTTGATAAAGGGACAAGTTTAAAAACAGGCTGACAAAAAGCAATAACACAGCGGCGGCGGCAACGGCTTTTAGCCAATTAAAAGGAACAACCCGGTTATTCAAAACAATTTTTTCTGACAGAGCCGGAGCCTGCAGTGTTGCAAGTTTCTCCAATATTTTTTTGTCGGTTTCTGCCGATGGCAATGTTACATTTTTTTGCATTCCGGTTTCAAGCTCCTGCTCAAATCGGGTAACCGCCGCGTCCACTTCCGGGTGCTGGCGCCTAAGTAGCGCAAGTTCCTGCTTTTCATCGGTAGTGGCCAGGCCCAACACACACAATTCAATAACCCCCGACGAGATATATTCGTTGATATTCATTTATAAGAAATGTTTTTTAAGTTCAATTACACCCATACGCAAACGGGTTTTGACTGTTCCAAGCGGTATATTTAACGTTTTTGCAATCTCCTCCTGTGTAAATCCTTCGAAGTACGACAGAACGAGCACCACCTGAAGTTTTTCTTTCAGCAAACTCACCTGCTTTCTAAGTCCGATGGCGTTAATGTTCTGATAATAGGCTGATTTGTCATCAATATGACTTACATAGTTTTCAATGCTTTCGTTTTTTAAACTGTTTTTATAATTCTTTGAGCGAGTCTGATTAATAGCCGTATTTCTGGTGATACTGAGCAGCCAGGTATAAAGGCGCCCCTTTTGCTCATCGTATTTATCAATGTTTTTCCACACAATAACAAACACATCTTGCAATACATCATTTGCAATATCCGTATCGGGAATAATTTGAGTAATGATGTTAAAAAGAGAACCACGGTAGTTCATATACAGGTACTGATAGGCGTTATTATCATAGCTCTTTAACGCCATAACCAGTTCTGTTTCTGTATACGAGTTATGTTTCTGCATTCGTGTTATTTTATCAGCAATAATATTACAAAATATTGGCAGTGGTTTTTATTTTTTTCTAATGAATCCACACCACCTCATCCACTGTAAATAAACCAAACAATCTAACCGGCAGTGCAGCGGTAAAATGATATCCACGACTTTTAACCAAAAACGTATATCAATGGCAAAGATCAACATTTTATTAATCGTTATTTTAAGCATTTCCCTTTTGGGATGCACCGGAACTGACTTCGTAGATGATCTGACTGTTGAGCCTAAGATTGAGCTGGCCCAAACACAGATTGCCCTGAAACCCGGCGACGCCACCATGGTGATGGCTGATTATTTTGACGAGTTTGGCCGGAAGCAAACGGTTCAGTTTCAATACATCTCATCAAACACCCAGGCCGTAGCGGTAGACCAGCAAGGTAAAATTACGGCGGTAAACAGTGGCCGGGCGGTTATTGAGATTTCTTATCAGGGTGTTATTGCAGTTCCTTTAAATGTAAACGTGGTAAGCGGTGCGTCTGATGCGGCGATCGTGGAGATTGCATCGCCGAAAACTACG
>JBGTBV010000125.1:0-9451 GCA_041749185.1 Daejeonella sp.
ATTAGCGAACTGGTTCAGAATAAAATAATCTCCCGATGCCGCCTTCTCTTCGGCGTAATCACGGCAAACTTCAATGCTATCAAGCAGGGTTACTTTCGCCCCGAAAGCTTCCATCGCCAGGGTGCGTTCGCGGGTGGAGGTAGAGGGCATGATCAGTTCAATCTCCAGATTGTATAGCCGGGCGATCATTGCCAGTGCGATGCCGGTATTGCCACTCGTAGCTTCTATCAGCCGGGTTCCGGGTTTTATTTCGCCACGCTCAATAGCACTCCTGATCATGTTTAAAGCGGGCCTGTCTTTTACGCTGCCGCCCGGATTGTTGCCTTCCAGCTTGGCAAAAATCTTTACTGCTGGGTTTGGGTTCAGTTTTTGTATCTCCACCATCGGTGTGTTGCCCACCAAATCAATAATCGAAGCCATATTTTAAAGCGTATCTGAAGTGTTGAGGTTCACAACTTTGATAGACGGAAGATGGTAAACCGAAGATTGCGCTGGAACACTTTTGGTAAGCCACACGTTTCCGCCGATAATACTTCCCTGCCCAATAACGGTTTGCCCGCCCAGAATAGTTGCGCCCGAATAGATGATTACGTTATCTTCAACCGTTGGATGGCGTTTAATATTGGCCAGCGCTTTGGAAACACTCAAAGCTCCCAAAGTAACACCCTGATAAAGTTTTACATGTTTGCCGATGATGGCTGTTTCGCCAATTACAATTCCGGTGCCGTGGTCTATAAACAGTGATTCGTCAATTTGCGCAGCAGGATGAATGTCTATGCCGGTTTTGGAGTGTGCGTATTCAGTTAATAATCGCGGGAGCAGCGGAACCTGTAACAGCAGCAATAAGTGGGCAACCCTGTAAAAAGCGATCGCTAAAAATCCCGGATAGGTTTTTATCACTTCAAATTCGCTTTGGGCGGCGGGGTCGCCCTCAAAAATTGCGGCGATATCTGTATTCAGAACCCGGTAAAGCTCTGGTACTTGTTTAAAAAACTGCTCAGAAACAAAACGGCAGTCGCAGGTTATGCAGGCCTGGGTAGCCCGCAAAATTTCTGTTAATTCGCTTTCGCGATTCTCGAACTCGGTCTTTACTTCGGACAAAGAACTCAAAGCGTTTTTAGCCTGTACCGGATAGAGCAAACTGATTACATTTGATGCCCATTGGGCAATCACGTCATTAGAAGGTATTGCTTCAACCCGACTTTGTTTGGCCAGGATATGTTCTAAAAAGTTGTTATCCATATTATTAGCTGCTGCTGAAATTTAAACTAAAACAAACAGGTTGCAGAATCAGTAATGCCTATTTCTATTTGTAAAGATAGTTTACCATAAGCCGGGCGGTACGTGATGATGCTCCTGGCTGCCCCATTTTAATTGCAAGTTCATCGTAATTAATAAGCATACGGGTGCGGTACAACGGATCGTGTAGAATGTTGTTTAACTCCCCCTCAATTTTAGACGGGTTGCAGTCACGCTGGATCAACTCTTCTACCACCCGCTCATCCATAATGAGGTTTACCAGTGATATAAATCTAATTTTTACAAGGCTGCGGGCAATAGCGACCGACAATGCATTGCCTTTATAAACCACCACCTGAGGTATTTTCAACAAAGCAGTCTCCAGCGTTGCGGTGCCCGAAGTTACCACCGCGGCCATGGAATGGAGCAGCAAATTATACGTTTCGTTAAAAATTACCTGGACTTGCCTTTCGGCGATATAAGGCTGATAGTCTTTAAACTCAAATCCGGGGGCACCCGCAATGATGAATTGGTATTGCGGAAACCGATCTGCAGCGGCCAGCATATCGGGCAACACTTTATCAAGTTCCTGTTTCCGGCTTCCGGGCAGCAAGGCAATTACCGGACGGGCTTTCAGGTTATGCCGCAAAGCGAAACTTTCATCTTCCTGATTCCCTTCAATGGCATCAAGAAGCGGGTTTCCAACATAATCTACTTCCATGCCCCAGGTTTTGTAAAACTCCACTTCGAAAGGGAGGATGCAAAACATACGCTCCACCACTTTTTTTATGTTTAAAACCCGTTTCTGGTTCCAGGCCCAAATTTTAGGGGAGATATAGTAAAATACCCGGATGTTCTGCTTTTTGGCGAAGTCTGCGATTTTCAGATTGAAGCCGGGAAAGTCAATTAATATTAACACATCGGGCCGATATTCAAGAATATCAGCTTTGGCAGTTTTGAGATTTTTAAAAATAGTTCCCAGATTGGCTATCACTTCTACAAAACCCATAAACGCCATTTCGGCATAATGCTTTTTTAAAGTGCCGCCCTGCGCCTTCATCAAATCGCCGCCAAAAAAGCGGAATTCGGCAGCATCATCTTCCGCTTTAAGCGATTTCATCAAATTGGCTCCATGCAGGTCGCCGGAGGCTTCTCCGGCTATCAGGTAATACTTCATCTCAAATAGAAATAGAAAATTTACGCTTTAGTTTATCGTCTACATCATTTGTGTGACCGGCGGCGGTTTAATGCTCTAAACCCGAACGCCCGATGACGAACCATAACAAAGCGATTATTTCAAGTTGTGCGGCTTCTTCTGACCCTTTTCATTCCCGCACTTTAAATATGTAAAACAGGCAGGCGGAGAAAAACAAGGAAATCATCAGGCCTTCCGCGGTTTTCATTCGTCCGCTTTGGGCTTGATGCCGCAGCAAAAACAAATTCGTTACAGCCGCCAGCAGATATATTGCATACGGTTTATCGCCGAAAGGGATATCAAACCTGAACAGCTCTGCTACAAAAAATGAAATGGCCGGTGCTACCAGGCCATAAAGCATCCCGGTGTAATAGCTGTTTTTACTAAACATCCAGTTTCCAGGTGTTTAGCACACTGATGGCGTGATGGGCGGTCATATCAAACTGCACCGGAACAACCGATACAAAGTTGTTCTCTAAAGCCCAAACGTCACTGTCTTCCCCCTGATCGTTATTTTGAAATACACCGGTTAACCAATAATAGTTTCGCTTATACGGGTCAACGCGTTCGTCAAACTCTTCGGCCCATTTGGCATTTGCCTGCCGGCAAATTTTTATGCCCTTGGCCACATTCCCTTTCGGAAAATTCACGTTCAGCAACGTTCCGGTAGGTAAGCCGTGTTCTAAAACCCGGGCGGCAATAACTTTTACAAACTTTTTGCAATGGCTAAAGTCGGCATCGTAGGTAAAATCATCTAAAGAAAAACCAACAGAAGGGATGCTTTCAATAGCGCCTTCTACCGCCGCAGACATGGTTCCAGAATACATTACGTTGATTGAGCTGTTGAGCCCGTGGTTGATGCCCGAAACGCACAAATCTGGTTTCTCACCCTTAAACACCTTGTTGACCGCCAGTTTTACACAATCAACCGGCGTGCCCGATGACTTATACATTTCAACGCCCTTGTACAAATGAACTTTATCAAGGCGAAGCGGCTTGGCTATGGTAATTGCGTGGCCCATACCCGATTGCGGACTATCTGGCGCTACCACGGTAACCTCGCCCAATTCCTGCATCACCTCTATTAAGGCTTTGATGCCGGGAGCATCAATACCATCATCATTGACAACTAAAATTCTTGGTTTTGTTTTCTGTTTCACGAGGCGAAATTACGAAAATGGCCTTGTAGAACTTTACCTACCCGGTCATAATTCGGGAATTTTATGTTCTCCCATCTTATCAAGCACAAAAAAGCCGGAACTAAAGCATTTCACTTGGGTTCCGGCCAATTTTTAAGCTACTGAAATTTAGTAGGTCGAGGTTTTTGTTCTCAGATTATCAATTACATTCTTGGCCTGTTCTGTAACCTGGGCAAAACTATCAGAAGCTTTGTCTTTCAGATTGGCACTCATACCGCTCAGCGAATCCAAAAGATTGTCGGCAGTTTCACGGCCCTTATCAGTCTTTAGAAAATACCAGGCAGCGGCTCCGGCCGCAAGTCCTACCAACAATACGGTTGCTATTGTTGAATTATCTTTCTCGTGTTTCATAAATCAAATTTTAATTTTAATAATTAGAATAAATACCCTGCCAAAATTTGGCTGCGGGCAAGTTAATTTAAAATAGACTGCGGCAACTTAGCGGCGGTCGCTGTCTTCCCCGTCCCTTAAACCGGTATTGCCTTTTTCTATATCTTCCTGAGAAGTGCCTCCGGCATTAGCTACGTGGTTTCTGCCATTGTTCTGCTGGGCGCCGTCGCTTGGGTTTTGGTCATTATAGCTATCCCGATCTCGGGAATGCGGCCTGTTTGAACTTTTCTGACCGTGATTTCCCGTCCAGTGCGATTCCTGATTTTCGCCTACTCCATCTTCGTTAACGGGTTTCTCCGGATTTTCATCTTCAGAAATACTACCCAAACTTCCTTTCCCTTCTTCGTCCACACCTTCCTCGCGACCAATATTTCCATTGTTTTGCTGCGACTGAGGCTTCTGCCCGCTGTTCACTTCTTCGTTTTTATCGCGGTTATTATCGTCTGTATTTGCTGCCATGGTTTAATTATTTTAGTTAGTGTGATAACAGGCTACAGCAAAATTTGTTCTTAGGTTCAGATTTCAACCGCCTGCTACTGGGGGTCGTCTTCAGATTTTTTCGGTCTTGGACCGCGTTTAAATATGATCAGCCCGTTTAAAAAATTCCGGAGTATCTGATCACCGCAAGGCTTAAAATTCGGATGGTCTTCTTTCCTAAAAATAGCACCGAGTTCGCTTTTGCTGATCCTGAAATCTACCAGTTCCAATATTTTCACTATATCATCGTCGTTCAGCTTTAATGCCACCCGAAGTTTTTTCATTACATCGTTATTGCTCATCGTTCATTATCTTGAAATTTCAATCTTTACCTTTTTATTCTTCAGTTTTTGGTTTTGGAGGAGCTGTACTAAAGCCATTGCCTTTTCTCTTTTTACGGCGGCGTATGATTCAAAATCAAGAACCTCCACCAGCCCAAGCTCGTCTTTTTCCAAATTCCCTTTTTTTAGAAGCAACCCTACTATATCTACTTTGTTTATTTTGTCTTTTCGCCCTGCGGCGATGTACAAGGTTAGCCAGGGCGAAGGTTGTGGCAGGGGATAATCGGCGGCAATGTCTTCAAACTCGGTTAAGCCATCTAACCAGTCACGCTTTTCATCAGCCGATACAATAATGTAAGCCGTGCCCTTGCTTTTCATGCGGGCCGTGCGACCGTTGCGGTGCAAAAATGCTTCGGCGGTATGCGGTAACTGATAGTGAATCACGTATTCAATTTCCGGAATATCAAGACCCCGGGAAGCCAGATCTGTAGTAAGCAAAATACGATAGGTTCCGTTCCGAAGCTTGATTAAACTCTTTTCGCGGTCGGTTTGATCCATGCCACCGTGGAAAACACCATGCGCAATACCGCTTTGAATCAGGCTTTCGCTGATCCGCTCAACTGCATCTCGGTGATTGCAAAATACGAGTGCAGGCGATCCGCTAATTTTGCACAACAGCGAAAACAAAGTTTCGAACTTTTCTGCGGCTTCGGTTAAAATCAACTTGCTGATCAGATCGGGCGCACTGCTTGTATCGCCAAGAAAATTCAGCCTAACCGGACTCTCAAGCCCCGTAAAGGCCGGTATCTCTTTCATATCACTGGCGGAGGTGAGTATTCGTTTATTTAAATGCGGCAGGTTGCCAATGATGTAAGACATATCGGTTTCGAAACCAAACTCGAGCGATTTATCAAACTCATCTAAAATTAAAATCGCAAGGCTCGAAGTATCAAAGTTTTCGTTCCGGATATGATAAGCCATGCGCCCCGGAGTGCCAATTACAACCGAAGGAAGCTGGCGAAAGTTGTTTTTTTCTATGCGGATTGGATGCCCGCCATAACAGGCATTTATTTTAAAGCCCGTTTGCATGGTTTTAAAAACCTGTTCAATTTGCAGGGCAAGTTCCCGGGAAGGCACCAGAATTATTGCTTGTACCCCAAGAATCTGCTGATTGAGAATGTTGAGTAAAGGCAGTAAAAACCCCAGCGTCTTGCCTGATCCGGTGGCCGCAAGCAAAATAAAGTCATCTGCCAACGGCACGGCAATCGCCGCCTTTTGCATCTGGTTTAAACTTTGGATCTTTAAATTTTTAAGCGCCGTTTCAATCATGCTGAGTTTTTTTGATCCGCAAAGTTAACTGAATAACTGCCGCAAGCCCGGAGCTTTTAGCCTATATCTTTTTCTTTTGCTGGCCGTATACCTGCGCTAAAATTCCTTTTCATTTTTAGGAGTTATGTAATGCTCATTAGCTATTTTAGCGCAAAATTTATTAAACAAACATCGTCAATTAATGAACACAAATCTTCCTAAAGACCGTAAAAACGTTTCCCTGTTTCTATTTGCCGCAGCGTTAATTTTCACCTCGGCCTGCCAGTCTACCCCGGAAGCTCAACTGGCAGCAGACACCAATCTAAAACCGGAGGATAATGCCGCGGTTATTAAACCTGCGGTTTTAACAGCGAACGCAGAACCCGCTGACGCCAAAACTATTCTTGCCCGGGAGCAGGTTCCGGTATTGTGCTATCATCAAATTCGAAACTGGAAAGACAAAGATTCAAAAGCCGCCAAAGATTACATTGTGCCGGTTGCCGACTTTAAAGCACAGATGAAGATGCTCGCCGACAGCGGCTATCATACCATCCTTCCGGATGAACTGTTCAGCTATCTTAAATTCGGAACCAAATTACCCGCCAAACCGGTGATGTTAACATTTGATGATACCGACCTGGACCAGTTTACGGTGGCAGCACCAGAAATGAAAAAACATGGATTTAAAGGGGTCTTCTTTGTGATGACTGTTTCTCTTGGCCGCCCCAATTATATGAGTAAAGCGCAGGTTAAAAGTCTCTCAGACGAAGGGCACGTAATCGGGTCGCACACCTGGGATCATCATAATGTTAAGAAATATCAGGGCGAAGACTGGGTGACGCAGATTGAGAAGCCCACTAAAACCCTCAAGGAAATTACCGGGAAAGATGTGAAGTATTTCGCTTATCCGTTCGGGCTTTGGAACCCCGAAGCGATCCCTCAATTGAAAAAGCGTGGTTTTGACGGCGCATTCGTGCTGGCCGAAAAACGGGATGAAAATGATCCGCTGTTTACCATACGCCGGATTATTGCCAGCGGGTACTGGAGCCCCCGAACGCTGCACAACAGCATGGTTAATAGTTTTGACGGGAAGTAGCGGGTTAACAATTTTGTAACCTTGGTTCGATTAAATTTTTTCTATCCAGGTCTATAGAGCTACATTATGTCCTGTTAGGGTGCGTTAACGATGGGAGCGGCATCCTTTCTGCCCAGCCTCGGGCGGGGCAAAAAGATACAGCGGACAGCGTGTAAAAACGCCCAAAGAATTATCAATAAGCCTTTTAATAATCGAACTCGGGTTTGTAGGCGTTCGTCCGGCTTATTTTAGGAGAATGTACCCCTCTTAAGCCTGGTGGGTGTTTTAAGAGTTTAACCTTCGCCACCAGGTTTTTCGGCCCTTGATAAATCCAAAAAGGAATAAATACTGTTCCTTAACCAACAATAATCAGTTTTAATCGTTCAATCTAAAAAAACGAAAACATGAAAAAGTTCATCACACTTACGCTGATCGCTGGGTTATTTACTGGTGTAAACGCTTGCGCTCAGCAGGATAAAAGTAAGCGGCCCAGTCCTCCCGCAAAGGTTTCTGAAACCATTGCTTCCGGTGCCACAATCTCCATTAATTATAGTCAACCGTCTGTAAAAGGCCGTAGCATTGGCAAAGAGATTGCGCCTTACGGCGAAGTATGGCGTACCGGCGCCAACGAAGCCACCGTATTTGAAACCGATAAAGACGTAACAATTGAAGGTAAAACCCTGCCAGCCGGAAAATATAGTTTGTATTCTATTCCCGGAGCAGATAAATGGACGCTGATTTTTAATAAGACCTGGGACCAGTGGGGTACTGTTTATAAAGAAGAGGAAGATGCGTTACGCGTAGATGTTAAACCAGGAAAAGCCGCTTCTATGATGGAAAAAATGACTTTTGACATTGCTGAAGATGGCAAAGTTGCGATGATGTGGGGAGATACTCAGGTTGCTTTTATGGTTAAATAATTAATAATCAAATAAGATTGAAGTCCGGGCACCGACCCGGATTTTTTTTTGCCCGCGATTTTGAGAAGAAATAAGTATTTTTCCGAAAAACCAATATGCCGAAACTCTACTACCATTTTTCTTTGCTAATTCTCTCCTTTCTGTTGTCAACGGCATCCTGCAAAAATTCAGGGCCAACGCAAAGCGAACCGGCAATAAATACCGATTTTATTACACTTGATGAAAAGCCCGATTCTTTATCTCCGGCCGGAATTATTGAACTTCAATTCGGCCCTACCGGATCAAAAATTTATGGTTTTGAATATGCTGCCAACGGACCCGGCCCACACCCTACCTTGCTGTTTTTGCACGGCATGCCCGGCAATGAACGCAATCTGGATATCGCCCAAAATCTGCGCCGGGCAGGGTACAACGTGGTTTATTTCAACTATCGTGGCACCTGGGGCTCTGCCGGAAAATACAATTTTGCCAACTCATTAAACGATATTGACTCGGTTTTAAACTATGTTACCCATCCTCAACACAGTAAAGATTTAAAGGTAGATACTAACAGAATTGCTTTGTTGGGCCACAGCATGGGCGCCGGACTGGCTCTGATCAACGGCATTGCTAATCCACGGGTAAAGGCGATTATTGCATTGTCTGTTTTTAACCCCTACACCACCCTCCAGGGAAAAGAAGCGACCGGAAATCTGCTCGGTTTGAAAGAATATATTTCTACGCTCGGGATGCTGAATACAGATGCTAACACTTTTTTGAAGAGTATGCTGTTAGACATAAACCGGTACAACGTAGAAAAACTGGTTGCGGGAACCACTAAACCGCTGCTGATTATAGATGAACACAAGAACAATGATTACCTGAGCAAATATGCTGAGAAACCCAACCTCAACTATCAAATTTGGGATACCGACCATGCCTTTACCAACCGGCGAATTGCGTTAAGTGTGGAGTTAAATAGCTGGCTCAATAAAAATCTCAGGTAATATCAACCCAAATTTTCGGATGCCAGCTTCAGAAGTCACATTAACCAGATTAAATAAATTTATTAGCGAAACCGGCTTTTGTTCAAGGCGTGAGGCCGACAAGCTGATAGAACAGGGCCGCATAACCGTTAACGGACAGCGGCCTGAGATGGGCATGAAAGTTTCTGCTGCAGATGACGTGCAGATTGACGGACATCCGTTAAAAAGAAAAAAGGAAGCAGTTTATATTGCATTTAACAAACCGGTAGGCATTACCTGCACTACCGAGCGGCATATAAAAGGCAACATCATTGATTTTATAAATCATCCTGACCGCATATTTCCCATTGGCCGACTGGATAAACCGTCTGAGGGGCTGATATTTTTAACCAGCAACGGCGA
>JBGTBV010000126.1:0-5635 GCA_041749185.1 Daejeonella sp.
GGCCTTGAAGAATCTGTGTGGGCCGATCTTACGGCAATGGCTATTAGCAAAGTACAATCACAGGAAGTTTGGGATCAATACAATTCGCGGGAAAAGGCGCTTGCATTTTTTTACGCTTTTGTTGAATTGCTCAAAACCAAACGAAGTTATGTGGTTTACAGCCTAAAACAGTCAGAACGATACCCGGGCAGAACTCCGGTTTTAGAAGGCTCTAAAAAACTTTTTGGAAGCTTTGCCGATGGTTTAATTCAGCAGGGAATTGAGTCTGGCGAGTTGGCAGACCGGCGCTTCTTTTCAGACCGATATAAAGATGCTTTGTGGCTGCAATATGGCGTAATTGTTAAATTCTGGGTGAATGATAAAAGCGCAGGCTTTGAAAAAACCGATGCCGCTATTGAGAAAGGTGTTAATGTAACTTTTGATTTTTTCGAAAAATCTCCCATCGACAGTCTGCTTGATTATGGAAAATTTATTTTCAATAACGGCGGGCTTAAACAAAAAATGAAATTTTAAATCAGGCATTTTCAGCCAGCAAAATGAAAGAACAAAGCAGCATTCCAACTTCCAGAACGCAAAGATCTGCCCGGTTCGTAAAAACCGGTTTTCAGGTTGGCGGCAACTACATAAAGCATTACTCTAAAAAACTTTTCAATCCGGATCTGAGTGATGATGAGTTGAATCAAGATAATGCCTCAGACATTTACGCCTCATTAAGTGAATTAAAAGGCAGCGCCTTGAAAGTAGCTCAAATGCTAAGCATGGATAAAAATATCCTTCCAAAGGCCTACGTTAACCAATTTGCCTTGTCGCAGTACAGCGCACCGCCACTGTCGGGACCGCTAATTGTGAGAACCTTTAGCAAACACCTGGGCAAAACTCCCGATCAGATATTTGATCATTTTAACGTACACTCAAGCCATGCAGCCTCTATCGGCCAGGTACACCAGGCCAGCCTTGGCGGGAAAAAACTGGCGGTGAAAATTCAATACCCGGGTGTGGGCGATAGCATATCATCAGACCTGAAACTGGTAAAGCCCTTTGCTTTCCGCTTATTGGGCATGAGCCAACAAGAACTGGAAGTATACATGAACGAAGTGGAAGAACGCCTTCTGGAAGAAACAGACTATACTCTGGAATTAAGCCGCTCTATCCAATTTTCTGAAGCTTGCAAACAGCTAAATAATTTGGTATTCCCGGAATACTATCCCGAACTCTCAAGCAAACGCATCATTACCATGGATTGGTTGGAGGGCATGCATTTAAAAGAATTCCTGAAAACAAACCCATCAAAAGAATTACGCAACAAGATTGGCCAGGCGCTCTGGGATTTCTATAACTTTCAGCAGCATGAAATGCGGGCAGTCCACGCCGATCCGCATCCCGGAAACTTCCTAATCACCCCCGGGGGTAAACTGGGAATAATTGATTTTGGATGTATTAAGGAACTGCCCGATGATTTTTATTACCCGTTTTTTGCCTTAACCTCAACGGATATGCTTAGTAACAAAACCGAAACGTTGAAAGCATTCCGGCAACTGCAAATGATACAGGATAAAGACAGCCCGGCAGAAGTGGAATTTTACTACAACACGTACAAAGAAATGATTGGTCTTTTTGCGCTTCCCTACATGACCAGCACTTTTGACTTTAGCCAAACCGCTTATTTCGACAAGCTTTACGGGTATGGAGAAAAAATTTCTAAGATGCCCGAATTTAAGAAAGCCCGCGGGGTAAAACACTTCATTTATGTAAACCGGACAAATTTCGGGCTTTACAACATTTTACATGACTTGGGTGCCGAGGTGCAAACCAATACCTACAAACCCCGTCTGAACACGGTTGAAAGCCAATGAAAGTACTTCTGACCGGCGCAAACGGCTACATCGGCACCCGCATTTTGCCTGTACTTTTAGAACAGGGCCATGAAGTGGTTTGTATGGTTAGAGACAGACGTCGCTTTAACGAAGAGAGTGACTTTGGCGATCAGGTAAAAATCATAACCGGCGATTTATTAAAACCAGAATCGCTGAATGAAATTCCGGGCGATATTGAAGCCGCCTATTATCTGGTGCATTCCATGTCGTCGGGTAACAACTCCTTTGAAAAATTAGAATCACACTCGGCAGAAAATTTTGTAAGCGCTATTGAGCAAACCCATTGCAAACAAATCATTTTTCTAACCGGTATTGTTAACGATGCAGGCTTATCAAAACACCTTAGTTCAAGGCTGGAAGTAGAAAATATCTTAAAAGGTAGCAAAATCCCGTGTACCACATTACGAGCCGCAATTATAATTGGTTCGGGTAGTGCCAGTTTTGAGATTATACGAGATTTGGTAGAGAAACTGCCGGTAATGGTCGCACCCAAATGGGTAAGCACCCGCTGCCAGCCCATCGCCATCCGGGATGTAGTTGCCTATCTTACCGGCGTACTCGGCAATTCGCAATCGCACAATAAAACTTTTGACATTGGCGGGCCAGATATTCTCACCTATCACGCCATGCTCGTTAAGTTCGCGGAATTCAGAAAACTGAACCGCTGGATTATTAAAGTCCCGTTTTTAACCCCGAGGTTATCATCGCTCTGGCTATACTTTGTTACTTCGGTGCCGTACCAACTGGCCCGTAGCCTGGTAGACAGCATGATCAATGAAGTTATTTGCCAGGAAACCGAAATCACAAAATTAGTTCCCAGAACCTGTTTAACTTACAAAGAAGCCATTACTCTGGCATTTGAAAAAATTGAGCAGAATTCAATTGTGTCAAGCTGGAAGGATGCGTTGAACCGCGGTTACCTCGAAACTTCCTTTATGGATCAGATAAAAGTTCCGCAAAAAGGTACGCTTGAATATAAAGTTAAACTACCGTTTAAATCTGAACCCGATAATGTGCTTGATAACATTTGGAGTATCGGCGGCAGCCGCGGCTGGTATTACTGGGATTGGATTTGGGAGTTACGCGGCTTGATAGACAAAATGGTGGGAGGCATTGGTTCCCGCCGCGGTCGCACTCATAGTTCGCAAATCAGAGCAGGCGATGCCCTTGATTTTTGGCGGGTACTGCTTGCCGACAGAACGGGGAAGCGGTTGCTACTCTATGCGGAAATGAAATTGCCCGGCGAGGCCTGGCTGGAATTCAAAATTTTACACCGAAACGGAGTTTCAATGCTTAGTCAGGTTGCCACGTTCAGACCTAACGGCCTTTGGGGCCGCCTGTACTGGTATATTATGTGGCCCTTCCACCTGTTTATATTTAAAGGCATGGCAAGAAGACTTACCAGTTATTCTGCAAAGCAAGTCGCATTAAACCCGGATCAGATCTGATAAAGTCCAAACTCCTTTTTAACGCCCGGAGTTAAAAACCAAATCCGGTAACGGGTAAGCCGCTTCAAAAGCGTGCTGAAACCATTGGATACCGTATCCTTTTTAAAGTGGGTAACTGCTTTTTCGGTCATAAAATAATTCTCACCGTTTATGGTGTAAACCGCTGCCGGGAAGGGCAGAACTTTTAATTTATAACCGGTGTCTAAGGTTCTTTTCGGATGCCGGTAAAACATCTCGGGGGAAATTATGCTTAACAAATGCTCCTTTTTCAGGATCAACGAAGTGCCGCAAAGACTGCTGAAATCTTTCATCTTTTTAAAGATCAGCTTACTTTTTTCACGATAAACGTAACCCCTATCGCTAAACCAGCCTTGTATATCGGGATGTTTCTTAACGTACGATACAATCTTACTGCTGATACAATCATCGGCATCAACCACCATAACATGCGTAGTTGAAAATTGCTGAGCGTATTCAAAACCGGCGATGATTTTTTTTGCCTTATCGGCTTCTTTTGGAGAATGTAAACCGGTAAATGCGTCTGTAGTTTCCGGCGTGGGCGGCGGAAAATCTACATGAACATAATGGATATTTGGGTGCTCAAAATCCGTGATGGGTTTTTCATTACAAACTACCACAACTTTAAAATCCTGATCAGTTTGCTGACAAACAGAGCGGAGACATCGCTCAAACAATCGGGAAAATTTTTCCCATGAGGGAGAAATACGGGAACTTTTTACTGGGATGATAAAAACCATAAAATAATCGGATAAGGGTTTGAACGCAGTTAGGTTAAGATAAGGACTTTTATCACAATTGATTTCCACTAACTTGAAACACTGGTAACAAGCGGAAAAGCCAAACTAATGCCAGAAATTTTTATATTTAATAAAAATACACCAGCTATGAGATCGGTAAAAAACCTGCTTGCTACCAAATCCGGAGTGCTATTCTCGGTAAACAAAACGAAATCTGTTTACGATGCCTTAATGCTAATGATGGAAAAAAACATAAGCGCCCTGCTAATTATAGACGGAGAAAAACTGGAAGGGATTTTTACCGAACGCGACTATGCCAGAAAGATTATCCTGCAAGGCCGCTCGTCAAAAACTACGCTAATCTCTGAAGCCATGACCGTCGACCTTGTAACCGTTACGCCAGCCGATGGTGTGGACGATTGTATGAAATTGATGACGGAAAAACACATCAGACATTTACCAGTATTGGAAGATAACAATGTAACAGGCATGATATCCATTGGCGATTTGGTCCGCTTTGTTATTGACGATCAGAAAAAGACGATAGAACAATTAGAAGGATACATCAGCCAGTAAACCTTTAAATATTTTGACGCCTCAGATGCTTTCCTTCAACCGCGAGGGGCTTTAAATAATAGAGAATCTCACATAATTAAAACCAAAGCGCCTCATTTGTCTTTATTTTAGATGGGTAAAAAAATACTGATAACCGGCGGAAGCGGATTAATTGGCAAACCTCTGACCCGCCTGCTACTACAAAGCGGATACGTAGTAAACCACCTGAGCCGCAACCCACAGCCGCACGGAAATGCCAATATCCATGTTTTTAACTGGGATATTGAGCAGCAGCAGCTTGACGAAGAATGTATTAATGGAGTGGAGGCGATTATACATCTTGCGGGCGCCGGCATTGAAGATAAACGCTGGACAAATAAACGCAAAGAGGAAATCATCCACAGCCGCACAGCCTCCATTTCTTTAATCTACAATCTGCTGAAGCGCAAACCAGACCATCAGGTAAAATCAATTATTTCGGCCTCGGCCATCGGCTATTACGGAAATAGAAAAAATGAATTGTTAACAGAATCTTCTGCAGCGGGAAGCGGGTTTTTGCCCGAGGCTTGCATAGCCTGGGAAGACGCCGTTGATAAAGGCACAGAATTAAATTTGAGAGTGGTTACTTTAAGAACCGGCATCGTTCTAAGCGAACACGGCGGAGCATTACCACAGTTAGCCAAACCGATAAAATTCGGTTTGGGTGCCGCACTTGGAAACGGCAGACAATTTATGCCCTGGATCCATATTCAGGATGTGATACGCATGTATCTGTTCGCTGTTGAAAACCCGGATATTGCAGGAACCTATAATATGACATCCCCCAATCCGGAACGGAACCTGGAATTGACAGAAGCTCTGGCTATGGTATTAGACAAAAAACTTTGGCTTCCCCATGTGCCCGTTTTTGCACTTCAGATGCTAATGGGAGAGATGAAAGCAATAGTGCTCGACAGCGTAAAAACATCGGCAGAAAAAATAAAATCTGAGGGCTTCCGTT
>JBGTBV010000127.1:0-16463 GCA_041749185.1 Daejeonella sp.
AGAAATAAAGCCTTATTTACGGATGACTCCCCAGCCAGACTCTGAGAAAAATTGACCTTAAAATCAAGGCGACATTAAATTTGTTTTTTCAGATAAATTAATATCTTTGGTAGTACTTTATTGGGGATGCTTGTTACCTAATAGAACATGTTTCGACTAAATAACGCAATCTTAATACCTAAATTTTTATGAAAACTGGAAAAGTAAAATGGTTTAATACCCAAAAAGGTTATGGTTTTATTGTACAGGATGACGGAAAGGACATCTTTGTACATTTTAAAGATGTTGATGGTGGGGTAAACTCCCTGCGAGACAACGATGATGTACAATTTGAGGTGGAAGAGGGGAGAAAGGGAATGCAAGCAGTAAGTGTACGAAAAGTAATGTAACACTAAACCATAAGATCGAAAGAAAGGGCTCCTGACCGGTGCTCTTTTTTTTTGCTCCGCCTCATGCGTTTCTTTCGCAATAAATTGTGAGGAGCGCCCCGTGCGGCCCGGTTGTAAATATTAAAAACTGATCCCCTCCATCAGCTATTTTATGTTTTTTTTTGATTTGCTCGGGCGATAGCGGAAAATTCCGGGAAATAACATTGGCTTTTTTAAAATTATTACCCGCCATAAAAGATTTGTAAATTCCCCACTGCAAAACTCGAAATTTACGACCCAGGAAATCATTTTTCAACCTGTTTGAAGTGTATAAATGGGAGTTTGCGTTCAGCTTGTTAAGCCCGTAGCGATGACCTGCGAGCTTAAAAGCACCGCCTTTAAGCACCGCCACGTCCGGCTCGTACAAATAACTAAGCGGGTTTGAAAATGTATCGGAATCTGCCAGGTTCTCATCCGAAGTTTTAAAATTGAATTGCTGAGTATCATTATCGGCCAAAGCTGAACAGTAAATTAGAGGCTCTACAGCCAAATCGGTTTGCTCAATTACCCAAAGAAGTTCTTTACACTCATTCTTCACGCTAATCACGTGGATTTCCCGTACATGCTTAAGCTCTTTCAAGCCTGATTGAATATCAAGCAAAGGCGATGTTTTAACAAGCAGCCGCGAGCAATGAGCGAGCAGCTTGTCCAAATGTTCAGGCAAATTTGGTTGGCAATCGGTTAGCCTGAAAACTTTTTTTGACTCTATCCGCCTGGATGGGTCAACATAAATGGTATCATAAAACTGATCTGCATTTAGCAAATCGAAGCCGTTGCCATGGTAGAACCCGGTTTCGCGGGCGTTCAAAATTTCGGCATTGTGCCTCGCTATTTCAGACAAATCTTCATTTAACTCGGCATGAACCACTTTTTTACCTGCTATGGAGAAATAAAAGCTATCAACGCCAAAACCTCCGGTTAAATCTAATACGGTTTTCCCGATGGTCAGATTGGCCTTATAGCGGGCCGTTGCCTCAGAAGAAGCCTGTTCAATTGATAGTTTTGAAGGATAGTAAATTTTCGGGGTTGCAAACCAGAGAGGCAGTTTTTTCTCAGAGCGTTTTCTGCTGTCAATTTGCGCTGCGAGTTCGGCTGCACTTACATCCGGGAACGGGGATTTTCCCAGCGCAATTTTGTCCGGACCGGAATTTAAATTTTCCAGTATAAAGCATTGGACGTTTGTTTCTAAAATCGCTTTGTTCAATTTATTTTAATACCAGTTGGGCAGTGCTGCGGCTTAATTGCTCCAGCATGATACTGCGCCCTGCTGTTAACTCATCAATAATTTCCGGCTTATAATGGCGTATGGTTATCAGTTGGAGATTTTCGTTGTATCTGATCGTATAGCTTGTGCTCAGCATTCCAATCAGCTTATTAAACTTAACGCTATCCATATCAAAGCAAATTGTTAAACTCAAAGCCGAGGTTTGCATCACATTTACTTTTATACTGAGGCTGGCCAGGGAGTTAAATACTTCGCCGATATGGTTTTCATTTATAAAAGAAGCTTCCCGGGTAAACAACGACATCAACACCTGGTTTTGCTTCACAATAACTGCGGAAATACTTACGTCGGTAGTTGCATTTTCATGGATCACCGTGCCTGATGCTTCCGGCTGGCCGAATGGTTTTACGTATAACGGGATTTTGTGTTGCTGGAGTGGTTTAATAGTTTTAGGATGAATGATAGTGGCTCCGTAATAACTCATTTCCATTGCCTCCTGATACGGAAGTTCAGCATATTTAACAGTGTTCGAAAATAACTTCGGGTCTGCGTTTAGAATTCCATCAACATCTTTCCAAACAGTTAAGCTTGAAGCGTTAAGGCACGATGCGAAAATAGCGGCACTAAAGTCAGAACCCTCCCGGCCCAGGGTAGTTGTAAAATTCTCAGACGTTCCGCCGATAAAACCCTGCGTAACCACCACCCGATTTTGCAAAAGTTGCGGTAACCGGCTTTTTATTGCCTGGCTGGACTTTTCCCAGTTTAACTTTCCCTCCCGGTAGCGGTTATCAGTTTGCACGAAACTTCTCGCATCCAGCCAAAGCGAATCAACGCCTTGCCGGTTTAAATAAGCATTCACAATACGTGTGGCGAGCAACTCGCCGATAGACACCATTTGATCGTAGTTAAAATCATAATCGGGATGCGGCTCGTCTTCAAGCATCCACTCAATTTCTATAAGGGTATTGTTAATTTCGTTGAATATCTCATCATCTGGGGTAAACAATTCTGAAATAATCTGCTCATGGAAGTCCCGGATCCCGGCAAGTAAACTTTCGGTATCTGTGCGATGGTTAAAATAAGCGTCGGTTAATTTTTCTAAGGCGTTTGTGGTTTTTCCCATAGCCGAAACCACCAGAAGCAGCGGTTTAACGCCATGATTCACAACGATGGCGGCCAGATTTTTTACGCCTTGGGCATCCTTTACAGACGCCCCGCCGAATTTAAAGACTTGCATCGGTCGCGGTAAAATTAATTTGCTTTTTAGATAACGATGCGTTGAGCCAACCCGATTCTATAAATGAATTATATCTGTTGTAGAAATTGATGGCGGGCTCATTCCAATCGAGCACCTGCCAGGTCATGCCGTTATAGCCTTTACTCCGGGCTTCTTTGATAAGCCTGTCAAAAAGCAATTTGCCAATCCCTTTTCCCCGCATTTCTTCGGTTACCAACAGATCTTCCAGATACAAACGGCATCCTTTCCAGGTTGAATAGCGGATGTAATACAAACCAAAACCCTGTATCATATCATCTACCACAGCAACAAAGGCTTTCCAAATGGGCTGCCCCCCAAAACCAGCATCTTCAAATTCAGGCAGGGTTACGGTAACTTCATCTGGTGCTTTTTCATAAACCGCCAGTTCATTTATCAGTTCAAGCAAACGTGGGCAATCTGTTTTAACGGCTTCGCGGATTGTTATATTCATTTTATAATGTTTTTTTCTGATAGGGTTTTGAAAGGTTGAGGCATTTTATTCTTTCGATTTTGCATCATTAAAAACAAAACCAATAAGCCGGTAAGCCAGCTTTGCAAGGGTATATTCTGATAAAATGCTTCCTTCCATTGGAGCGCATTCAACAATGTCGAATCCAACTACATTGCGCTCACGGCAAACTGTGCGTAGTAAATCAAGGGTTTCATTCCAGAACAAGCCGTTTGGTTCGGCGGTGCCAACGGCAGGCATAATGGATGGGTCAAAGCCGTCGGCGTCAATAGTTATGTATACGTTTTGGGTCATCTTGCCAAGCAGTTCTTTAATCCAGTTCGGGTTGGTTCTGAGCTGGTGAGCGTATGCGGTGTGAATATTCCTGGAATTTTTGATCAGCTCTGCTTCTTCGATGCATTGGGCACGAATTCCCGCCTGACAGATGTTCAGGCCCAGATCGTGCACCCGGTGCATCACCGCAGCATGCGAATAAATATTATCCTGGTAGCTGTATCGCAGATCAGAATGGGCATCGAGCTGTAGCACAGTCAGATCATCAAATTTTTGTGAAAAGGCACGCACCAGGCCATAAGTTACCGTGTGTTCGGCGCCAAGCGAAACAACAAATTTGTTGTCGTTTAAAAGTTTTGTGGTTGATTCTTCAATTATAGAAATCGCATCAGCATTTACTTTACCGCTAAAATTAAGCGGGGACAATGTGGCAATGCCAACGTGCATAAGGGTTTCTGCATCAAGCTCTTCATCGTAAAATTCAACAAACTGAGAAGCTTTGATAATCGCTTCAGGCCCTCTCGCCGAACCGGATAAATAAGAGGAGGTATGTTCATACGGTAGAGATTGAATCACTACTTTGCTTTCGCGATAGTTGCAAAGTGCTTCATCCTCAATCCCTAAAAAATTTGAAAGTGTCGGAAGACTGTTCATTTATATTTTTTTTGCAAAGATAGAATTACAGCGTTGTTTTAGCAGATTTAGAAAACTCATTTTACCGCAAAATTCAATATTCCGGTAACTTTTGCCCTTGCCGCATCGTAACAGTGCATGTATTCCCGCCAGGGAGTATTTTCATAGGTAGATGTAAGGCCGGATTTTTTTATGATTTCCGGCCTTTTTTGTGTTCGATCGCTCATATTTCCCAGAGGAAAAGGTTTTATTTTAAATTGATTTTTTCTACATTTATTACGGATTTGCAGAATTGTTCACTTTCAAACATTTTAATACCTGAAGCACTCTCAGACTAAAAATTCCTTTTAATTGCCGTTTCCCACGCTTATTGTAATTTTTCTGTTTTTCCAATTTTAGATTTCCCTATTCTGCCCCGAGTATTAAGTTAGATAACTTAACTTTTTATTAAGTGCAATATAAAGCGATTGCAATCCCTTTTTAATGTTTTTAAAAAAACCGATTCGACACACTATTTTTTAAAACGCGACGATGAATCCACATAAGTTTTACGTTAAGGAAATCAGCAAAAAAACGAATTACCGGGCTAACTGGCTTCCCGACAAGCCAATGAATATTGGCGATGTTGGTAAACTGGAAGATGGCATATTTACGCTATACACTACTTTAGAGCAGCAGGGCATTCCATTGAACATTCGCCAGTCTGATTCGAGCCTTGACTTTGACTACTCATCTACAGATTCTGTAAAAATATCTACGGGCGTAGACGCAAATGTGTCGGCGGCGGGTTTGCCCCTTGTCAAAGGAAAAGTGATGTGTAAAATTGAGTTTCAGAAATCGGAAGGGATTTTATTTCAGATTTCAGAATCGCGTAAGGTGATCATAGAAAATTTGGCTGATATCGAAAAATCAATATTAGAACGCTATAAAAAAGGCGATTGGAACCTGGGTTGGGTGGTAGTAACCGAAACGGTGTGTACAGATTCTGCGACTATTATTATTAACACCGGAGGGAGCAATACCCTTGACTTTGAAGTAAACGGCGAAGCTGGCTTGCAGGCTGTGAACCTGGCGGATACAAAACTCGGATTGCGGCTGATTAGCGAAAGCGGCAGCAGCACAAAAATAATTGCAAAAACGAACGTAACCCCCCTCTATGTAATTAAAGGGATTAGCGACCCCATAATTGGAAAAACCACCTTCCGGGGAGCTGCAGCGTACCGTGGCGTGCAATTTAATGCGCTTCGCGAATTGCCGTTCAACCCTGCCGAGTTAGATTAAGAGCTATGCCTGAACCCATTGAAACACCAGATCCGGATGTGCTGACCGATACGCGTGACTTAAAC
Source organism: Daejeonella sp. (assembly GCA_041749185.1). GTDB lineage: Bacteria > Bacteroidota > Bacteroidia > Sphingobacteriales > Sphingobacteriaceae > Daejeonella. The sequence continues at coordinate 5,633 of JBGTBV010000127.1, forward strand.
ACGTTGAACACGTTCATCTCAAGTCAGTCGTGCGTATTGCTGCTCGGGCCGTTGTTCGGCGTTGACGCCAATAGTGAAAAGATACACAGCAATTTGCGCAGTTTTTTAACGGCAGAACCTAACTTGCTTAATTTAGACGATGAGTTTGACAATTTGTACATCTGTAAATCGCCAGACAGTACGCAAAACGCAATTTTGATAAATGGCTTAGACAGCTATTATAAAACGGTGCAACCGCATCAAGTCTATAGCCAAATTCTATCTATTGGTTTCCGGGCAATCATCAGCTATACGTCTGATCTTCTGCTGGCCGAAGCCAATACCAACAACGAGTACGATTTTGCCTTTTTCTCTGCCAAGGGAAACCAGATAAACCCCGACCAGGGGACCGCTCTTAACGCAACAAAAAAGCCGCTCATCTATAATATTTTTGGCAATAACAGCGATCTTAACTCATTAATTACCGATTATGATTCCCTGTATGATTTTCTGATAAACATTTTACAAGCCAACCAGGAATTTCCGCTGCAACTGAAGAATATTTTAAGCAGTGCCAGGGCGTTTCTTTTTTTAGGTTTTGATCTGCGCAAATGGTACATACCGCTTATCATCAGAAAGTTTAATCATTTTATTTTGAACGGCAACCGCACCAGAACTGCAGTATCTGCTTTTGCCTGTCTGGATGATACCGATGATATTCAGGCAGATCTGCTTGCCGAGGGTCTTAGTAAATACCCGCTCTCATTTACGGCATTTAAGGGATATAATTCGCTACAGTTATTAGAAAAGCTAGCCATGATGCCCAAAAAAGTGCCTGTTGTTGCATTGGGAAACTCAAGGCCGGTAAGCCAGACGGAGCTTGCGTTTTTTAAAAAATGGGATCAGGAAATGAAAACCTATGGGAAAGAAGAAGGATTAAAGACGTTTTTTAAAGAATACAAAGACCTCAACTACAGTGGTGTGTATAAAATAGAGTTTGACGGAAAGTACATGGATTACAATAAAGCCTGTACCGATAAATATTTCGGTACCATAAGCCGTGAAGATTTTGATGTGGCTTGTAACATAATCGTCCTTTCGCTATTTGAATATATTCCAAAAGTTTTGAATCCGTAAGCGATGAAAAAGCGTTATCCCGGACCACTTCCATTTGTGTATGATGATCGAGAACTATTCTTCGGCAGGGAGGCCGAGATTGAGTATCTCAGCACGGTAATCGTAAATAACAAATCAACGGTTTTGCACGGTAAATCCGGATACGGCAAATCCTCATTAATCAATGCGGGTATTATTCCACATCTGTTGTCAAATTTTCATTGCGAGATCATCCGGGTGCGGTTTCATAACCGTGATAAAAACCATCCGGTAAGACCAATTGATACGCTCTTAAACACCATTCGCCAATACATTAGCGGAACTCCGTATTTGGGCGAAATGATCTCGGCTGAAGATCCTACCGCATGGAGATATTTTAAACAACTGCAATTTGAGGTGGCAAAGCGGCTTACCAACCCTGATGTGCCCGAATTGGGCTACATATTAATTTTTGATCAATTTGAAGAGCTTTTCACGTACCCTAAAAACGAAGTTAAAGAGTTTGGAAAAGAGCTGCATGAATTGCTGTTGCACCGTATTCCGGAAGAGTATCAGGAAAACCTGAAAGAAAGCTTTAAAAACAGCGATTTGCTGGAGCGCTATAAAGATGAACTGAGTATTCTTGATAAAGATATCCCGGTTAAGATTTTGTTTTCCATGCGGGCAGACCGATTTAATTTTCTCACGCACCTTGTCAATTATATTCCCAATCTGCTATCAAATACCTATAAGATAAAGAGAATGGATTCTGCTCAGGTAACAGAAGCCATTATCCGGCCGGCACTGGTTGAATCCAATTTTATCTCACCAACGTTCCGGTATGACGATAAATTGGTGGAGCGTATGCTGAAATTTCTTGCATCAAACCCCGACGATGAAGATGCTGAGAAGATTGAGGTGTTTGAAATGCAGATTATTTGCCGCAAGCTGGAAGAAATCGTCGCTGATTACGCAGCAAGTAAACCGTCATCGGCAACCCAACCGCTGCTGCTAACTGAAGAACTAATTTTGGGCAGCCACTTTATTCAAGACAAACAGGCCCCGTTCAAAGAGATTATAAAAAACTATTACAAAGAAACTATTCAAGCAATCGCCGATCCGCTTGAGCAGTTATCTGCCCGTTATCTCATCGAGGTGAAATTAATTGATCCGGTTACGCACAACCGGATTTCTTTAGATACCGCCCTGGTTGTGCAAACAGGAATTTCGTTACAAACCCAGGCAGATCTTATCGCAGGGCGCATTGTACGTAAAGAGGTGAACACCGTGAGCGGTAAAAGTTTGGAGCTGAGCCATGATAGCCTGGTAATGCCTATTTTAAATGCTGCCATTGAACTCGGGGATTTGAACAAAGCCACAATGCAGTTTTTTAGCCAAGCGTTAGATACGGCCGAAAAAATTCAGGAGGATAGGATCAGGGATATTATTTTTAATGTTCTCTTAGAAGAACGGGATCCCGCCAGGGCGGCAATTCAGGTTGATACCGATACAACAGCTTGGCTAAGAGCCAGCCCGTTGATACGGGAAAGCACTCTCACAGATGGGAACGAGGAAAGCATTTACCGCTTTTCTGTTAAAGAAACTTTTCAGCAAGCTGCCCAGCAATCAAAAATTAACTCGCAGAAAAGCAATACCAAAAATTGGGTACTCAAATTTACCATGGCCTCGGTCATTTTTCTGGGTATCATCACCTATATGCTTATTGAGCGCAACCAGACTGTAAAAACCTCCAATAAATTGCGAGCGCTGGTATTTTTAGGATACGTAGATACCATAAAAAACAAAGAAGAGGCGCTTTACCTCACCAAACATATTTATGATGAAAAGGTCCTTGAAAACGATGATACCAGTTTGGTACGGGTTAAATTTTCAAAGCTGTTACAAACTCAGGATATTCAGGCAAAGGAAAGCCGCTTTAACTTTTCAATTAATACCACCAACCTGCAGTCCGAAGAAATTGATGTGTCTGAAAATGGCGATTTTGTTGTGGTTTGTGATGACAGCGACCAGCAACAAGGGACCGGAAATTATGTGGTATTGAATGATAGCGGAAAAAAAATTGCCAGCTTCAAGGGCATAATGTATGCCTATTTTACCAACCAGCCGGATGTAATTTTGCTCGCCAGGGCTGCCGTTAGCTCCTCGGCAGACAGCCTTTACAATCTGATAAACAAGGCTTCTAACCGCTTTTACTTGTTTAATTGCCGCTCAAAAACAACCGATTCGGTAAACTTGGGAAATGGCAGGTATCTTTATGAGCTCAATAACGCGGCAGATAATCTGATTAATCAGAAAAATGATTCGTACCGTGCTCGTTTTTCTGCAGCGGGAAACCTGATCATACCATTCTATCAAATATTGCCTGACGGCAGATATGTACAATTGGTGAGATTAGTTTCCTCAGGCAAAAAACCGGTAGATTTTCCCTCTGACGGGACCATTAGCAGCTCCCGCGATAACCGGAATTTTATGACTATAGAAGTCCGGGACAGGAATGCATTAAAAATTTATAATCAAGACGGCCGGCTGCTCGAGACAATTAACGGTGTAAATTTCGGAGATTTCACATCCGACGGTTCTTTGCTGCTCATTAATCAGCAAGTGATCAGCTTGCGTGATTCTGCCGGAAAAACCCGGAATTATTCTTTGCCGTTTTCTCCGCTCTATGCTTATGCTGATCAAGCATCTAAGTGGATTGTAGCTGAGGCCGACGGAGAAACGGCAATTATCAATACAGGTACAGGTGAAGTAAGGCGAATAAAACAAAAACTCGCTGATCTTAATTTCCATAAAAATGTTTTTATAACCGTGTCCGGAGCAAGTGAAGCCGATGAAATCCTGCCCGACACCATTACAAAACATTCTTTGTTAAACACCAAAAGCTTTCGGTATATATCTAAAGAGGGCATCCAGGGTTTAAAATACAACAGAATCACAGATCAGGTGCTGTTTTTAAACAATAATGACCAACTCATTTTACTCGATAGCGCACAAAATATTAAAGCCGGATTTCAACTCACACCGAATGATCTGTTTGGATTTTCGGGTTCTGGCAAAAGTTTCTTTTATGTGCGCAATGATAAAATCAGCGTATTCAACAACGATCAGAAGCTCATCAATTTTTTCGACTTTAACACCTCATTAACCTGGGCAGAACGGCTGTTATCGGCAACAAAAAGGAAAAACGATACCAGTAATCTGGATGATGAGCTCAAGAAAAAATACGGACTCAAATTTCAAAAAGATTTTTTCTAATTATGAACTTACAGACAGAATTACCCAAGCGCAGTCTTGAAGAAAACATACGCAGTCTGAACGAGGTTTTACCCTCGGTTCCGCACAGCTTATTGCTTATCAACTACAATTCATTGATGGATGATTTTTTCAAGGGAAGCATTACAGCAGAAAATTTTCAAATCGGTAAAACCCGAATGTGGGAATCATTAATGTATTTTTCCGGGCGTTTAAACGAAGCTGACCAGCAGCGGATGGTTAACGGAGGAGTTGCCGTAGAAGCAGCGGCCGCAGTTCAGCAAAAAAAAATATTGTACATCTCCGCATCACCGGTTGATGTGGCCAACCTGCAGGTTGATTTTGAATTTAAGAAAATAAAAGCAGCGCTTGAGGCGGGTGCTTTACGCGATGAATTTGAATTGTTAACCCCTTTACTATCAGTTACTCTGGAAGATTTTTTACAGGCAAAATTTAAATCTAAACCTACCATCATCCATTTTTCCGGTCATGGGTTAGAAGACGGGCTGATGTTTGCCACCCGCGAAAACGTATTTCAGATCATCCCGACAGAATTGTTAAAAGACGCATTTAAAGGGATGGAGGCTTACACACGCATCGTGATATTAAACGCTTGCTATGCATCGGCGCAAGCCAAAATAATTTCCGAAAATGGGATATATGTTTTGGGAATGAACGCCCCCGTTACCGATAAGGCTGCCCTTTATCTGTCTGAAAATTTTTACCGGTTTATTAGCGATGGACAAAACGCCGAAGAAGCATTTAACAATATTAAATTGCTTATCGAGCTCAACTTTCCCGAGGAAGCCAAAACGCTCGAAATGTGGAAAGATGGAAAATTGATGAAGTGAACTGGAAACGCGGCCAGGCTGACGTTTATGAAGAAGGGAAGATTTTGAAATCGGGGCAAAGGTGCTGCTTTGCCCCGTATTATTTTGGTTTGCTTATACCTCGAAAGAAAAATCGTCGTTCGCTTTTGCAGGTTCAGAATGGTTAAATTCTGAATATTCATAACGCTTCTCAACAACTTCCTGGTTTGCCTTAATGTAGTCTATGGTTTCTTTTAAACCTTCTGCAAACTTTTCGAAATCCTCCTTGTACAAAAATATTTTGTGTTTGATAAACACGCCGTCTTCTAAACGTTTCTTACTTTCTGTTACGGTAACATAATAGTCATTAGAACGCGTTGCTTTCACATCGAAAAAGTACGTGCGTTTTCCCGCTCTTACCTTCCTAGAAAAAACCTCTTCTCTTTCTTGCTTGTCAAATTCGCCCATGGCTTGTGTTTTTGGTTTGGGTAAATATACTTTTTATATATAAAGTTCCAAATTGAAAACTTTATACCGAATTGAAATTAATCAACTTGTTGAAAACCTGCTTATCGGCTTAAAATGGCGTTTTGCTAATCTTAAATTGTCAAAGCTATCAGGCTTCCAGTTCTTCTAACAGTTGTTTTTCGTAGAGTTCAAAGTAGCTTCCCCGGTTTTGCATCAGACTGTTGTGCGTTCCTTGTTCTGCAATTTGGCCATCGTCCATTACAATAATTCTGTCGGCGTTTTTTATAGTAGAAATTCGGTGCGCAATTAAAATGCTGGTTTTATTTTTCATCACCCGGCCAAGGCTGTTTAATATCTGTTCTTCTGTTTTGGTATCAACCGCCGACAGACAATCGTCAAAGATGAGCATTTTGGGCTCCTTTACCAGCGCCCGTGCGATGGAAACCCGCTGTTTTTGACCTCCGGAAAGGGTAACGCCGCGTTCGCCGATGAAGGTATCAAATCCCTTATCAAATTGCATAATATTGTTATACACGGCCGCATCCCTGGCGGCCTGTTCTACTTTTTCCAATTCAGTTTGGTTTTGGCCAAAGGCGATATTATTCTGGATGGTATCAGAAAATAAAAAAACTTCCTGCGGCACAAAGCCAATTTGCTGCCGGTAGTTTTTAAGGCTGAATGCCGTTACCGACGTATTATCGATCAGTATGTCACCCTTGTCTGTATCATACATTCGCATAATCAGATTGGCGATTGTAGATTTTCCCGAACCCGTTCGCCCGATAATTGCCACAAATTCGCCGGCCTTGATTTCAAACGACACCTCTTTAAGCGCTTTTATCCCGGTATCGGGGTAGGTAAAGCTTACTTTGTTGAATTTTATAGCACCTCTAATCTCTACATCATTGCCATTCTGGGTATCAATTTCGGGTTCGGTATCTAAAAACTGATTAATACGCTTTTGCGATGCCGCCGCCCGCTGTATTAGCGATGTTACCCAGCCCAATGACGTAACCGGAAATGTAAGTTGATTGACGTAAATTATAAATTCGGCTATGTTGCCGGAAGTTATGGTGCCGTTCATTACTTCGATGCCGCCAACATAAACGGTGATGATGGTGCTCAGGCCAATCAGCAGCAGCATAATTGGGTAGAAGAGGGCCTGAACCTGCACCAGTTGCATTGTGCTTGCCTTATACTTTTCACTTTCGGCATCAAACTTATTTCGTACATCTGTTTCCCGTACGTAGGCTTTCACAACCCGTATCCCCGAAAAGGTTTCCTGAACAAAGCTGGACAGATTAGAAAGTTGCTCCTGTATAAGTTCACTGCGCTTGTTAATAAGTGTGCGCACGAAATAAATGGTGACAGCCAACACCGGCAGTGGCAAAAGGCAGTAAACGGCAAGTTTTACATTTACACTTACCATGGCAAAAATAACCAGCAGAAAAAGTACTGTAGTGTTGATGGTATACATAATCGCCGGCCCGATATACATGCGCACCCGACTGACATCTTCGGTAACCCGGTTCATCAGGTCGCCGGTGTTGTTGCGTCTATAAAAAGACATTGAAAGATTTTGATAGTGACGGTAGATCTCATTTTTGAGATCGTACTCAATGTGCCGCGACATTAAGATAATTGTTTGCCGCATGAAGAACAGAAAAACACCTCGCAGCAAGGCTAACAACAAAACAATTCCGCCAAACAAAAGCAGGCAGTAATTAAAAATTTCATACACCAGTTGCTGGCGCTCAAAACCGTTAAACAATCTGAAAACACTGATATTTTCTGTAACCAGATCAAATGCCAGGCGAATAATGCGGGCGGGCAAAACGCCGAAGAGGTTGGATATGATCACAAATAAAATACCCGGTATAAGGCGCCAGCGATACTTATAGAAATATTTGTTTAAATAGGCCAGTTCTTTCATAGCAACCAGCGCAAAAGTAATCAGAATAATTCAGGTGCCACCACAACAGCTTTATTTGAATCAATATCGGGGATAACCCGCCAAATTTTCCCGGCAGATTATAGCCATCCCGCTTAGAACTGGAAATTTTACTACTTTTGTTGCCGATAGCGTTTTGTGCGCTTTTTAAATCCGAAGATAACATTGAGTGCAACGGCACATTTAAAGAAACATCTAAACCATCTTCCGCATGATCGCTTCATCGCCGTTAATCACAAACCATACTCCGGATCAGTCAATATTCAGCAAGCTAAGTGCTTTCGGCCATCAAAAAGTCGTTTTTTGTCAGGATGGCGAAACGGGGCTGAAAGCGATTATCGCCATTCATGATACCACTCTGGGCCCGGCACTGGGCGGAACGCGGTTTTGGGCTTATAAAACAGAAGAAGAAGCGCTTTACGATGTGCTGAGATTATCTCGCGGGATGACCTATAAAGCCTCCATTACCGGTTTAAATCTGGGCGGAGGCAAGGCGGTAATCATCAGTGATCATCGCGTAGAAAAAACAGAAGCCTTAATGCGCCGCTACGGCAGGTTTATAAAAAATTTAAATGGTTCTTTTATCACGGCTCAAGACGTGGGAACTTCTCCCAGGGATATGGAATACATCCGTATGGAAACTCAACATGTCACCGGTGTTCCCGAATCATTAGGTGGGAGCGGAGATCCCTCTCCGGTAACGGCAAAAGGTGTTTTTATGGGTATTAAAGCCTGTGTGAAGGAAGTGTTCGGGACTGATAGTCTGGCGGGAAGAACTGTTGCAGTTCAGGGTACCGGCAAGGTAGGGGAGTATTTGGTGCAGATGTTACGCGATGAAAATGCCAAGGTTTATGTGAGTGATATTAACGAGGAACGGCTGGGTTATGTGGCCATGAAGTATGGGGCCGAAGCGGTGAATAATCACGGAATTTATGATCTGGATGTAGATATTTATGCTCCCTGTGCTCTTGGAGCCACCATCAATTCAGAAACTATTAAAAAATTGAAGTGCAGTATAATTGCCGGATCGGCCAATAATCAGTTAGCCGACGAAGATGTACACGGAAAGCTGTTGCTGGAAAAAGGCATTGTTTACGCTCCGGATTACCTTATAAACGCAGGTGGTTTGATTAATTGCTATTCTGAAATAGCTGGGTTTAGTAAAAAACGGACCATGCAGCTTGCCGAGAATATTTATGATGCCACCCGGGGCGTGCTCAGAAAGTCGCGAACTGAAAATATCCCGTCCAATTTGGCTGCCAATAAAATTGCTGAAAAGCGGATTGAAGATATCCGAAGACTTAAATCAACCTATTAAAGGGTTTAAAAATATAGTAATCGTTCTTATACATGTTAAATAGAAGGCATCTGAGGGTAAAAACCTTGCAAACGCTGTATGCTTACCAGCAGTCTGAATCTAAAGTTGTAAAACCCTTTGAAAATGCGTTGATCCAAAGCGTTGACAGGGTTTACGAAATGTACATCTGGCTACTTTCGCTACTGGTTGAAGTAGCGGAGTACAGTATTATTGACGCAGAAGATCGGTCAAAAAAACACCTGCCCTCTCAAGATGATCTGAATGCAAGCGTTAAGTTAAACCAGAATTTGTTTATCGAGGCGCTAAAGCAAAATCCTGAGTACTTAGCAGGGGTAAAAAAGTATAAAATTTCCTGGGATTTTGATCCCGAGGTAAGCAGATCGGTCTTTATCTCGCTGAAAGCTTCGCCAGAATATTTGGAGTTTGTTGATACTCAGGATCACACCATTAAAACCGATAAAGATATCATTAAGCATATTTTCAAAAAGCTCATTCTTAAATCGCCCGGGATAGAGCAAATTTTTGAAGACAAGTTTATTAACTGGCCGGTAGACAAAGACGTGTTGCAGGCCCTGGTTGCTAAAACTTTCAAGAATTTTACCAGTACAGATTTTCGGGAAAATAAGCTAGCCGAAATTTGCCCCAACTGGGATGAGGATCGTATTTTTATACTTGATTTGTTTACTAAAACCATTGCGTTTGAAAGTGAGTATCAGGATCTGATTACTCACAAAACCAAAAATTGGGAAGCGGAACGTATCGCCATGATGGATGTGCTCTTAATGCGGATGGCGATAACAGAATTGATCCATTTCTCATCTATTCCTGTAAAGGTGACCATTAATGAGTATCTGGAAATTTCTAAGGAATTTAGTACGCCCAAGAGCAACCTTTTTATTAACGGAATACTGGACAAAATTTACGCCGATTTAAAAGACAGCGGCAAAATTAGAAAGACAGGCAGGGGTCTGCTTGAATAGATTAAATTAAAATAGATGTTAAAATTAAAAATCACACAAAAAATGAAAACCTTATTGATAGCATTATTTATCTCCGGCGTTTTGGCCGGATGTACTAATGAGCAAAAACAGGCGGGTTCCATGCCGACGGATGGAAGCACTCTCAGCGCACCTACCGTTGCAAATGCCGATAACGCTGCGGCATTTAAGTTTGATAAAGAATCTTATGATTTTGGCCAGATTACCGAAGGCGAAAAAGTGAATTATGAGTTTACCTTCACAAATATTGGCACCTCACCACTGATAATTACCGATGCGACCGCAACCTGCGGATGCACAGTGCCCAGTTATCCTAAAGAACCGGTCGCCCCAAATGGCAAAGGCACAATCAGCGTAACTTTTGACAGTAAAGGAAAGGGCGGAATGCAAAATAAAATGGTTACCCTTACCGCCAATACCAATCCGCAAACCACACAATTACGTTTAATAGGGGATGTAAAAGCGGCACCCGGCAATTAATTTTAAAACTAAGATGATGTTATTACAAGTTTCAATGGAGCAGATCGGTGGCTTTTTGCCGATGATACTAATTATAGTGGTGTTTTATTTTTTTATGATCAGGCCGCAAATGAAAAAAGCGAAAGATCATAAAAAGTTTGTAGAGGAAATAAAGAAAGGCGACAGGGTAATTACAACCTCTGGAATTCATGGTAAAATTTTAGATTTGAACGATTCCACTTTTTTGATTGAAGTAGAAGGTGGCACAAAAATCAGGTTTGAGAAGTCAGCAATTTCACTCGAATCATCTAAAGCGTTAACTACCAAAGTTTAAGTAAAGACTTAAAACGCAAATGCCGCCCCTTTTGGAGCGGCATTTTTTATTTACTTACTTTTGGTAAAATACACTTTTCCATGCCCATTATCAGATTAAGTAAAGTTGAACGCCGCCGGTTGTCTATGTTTTTTTTCTGCGTGCTTT
>JBGTBV010000128.1:0-6008 GCA_041749185.1 Daejeonella sp.
TTATCAGCTTGCCATAAGTCGAATAACTGAATGTTGGCCTGTCCTGGTCATCCAATTCATAACCATTAATTTTATACCCTGTTTCTGTTGTATCAGTAATCCAGGCCGCCTGTGCAGAAGATAGTTTGGCAATATTCAACACCGGTTTTCCAAAACGCTGGACTGCACCTAACGGGCGGGACGAACCGTCGCCCCTGTCATGCCACATTGGTGTTGCATCTAAAAAGCCGCCACGCCAAAGCTGTATGATTGCTCCTTTATCTAAATCATACGTATAATGAACCTGCTCTGAACTTCCTACAGATACAGCATGCACCACCCGGATATTACCCGGCAGGTCCATAAAACTTCTTAAAGTGGTATTAACCGGTGCATCTAACAAAATAGGATCAACCTGATTGTCGTCTACGGTTACTTCATCCGCATTTCTGGCTTTGTCATCCAGCCCTTTATTTTCAGAAACGGTATCGCTTGCTGCTTTTGTTACCGGCCTGATCTTTATGTTTATATTCCGGAAAGCCACTGCTCCATGATCCCCCTGTAGGCGTAATGGCCCGGTTGCCTTTTCATCAGCACTGATTGACCCTCTTGTTGGGCCGGATAGTTCTACATTCTCCTGAATTAAAACCCCGTTTAACTCTACCCTTAAAAACTGGGCATTCGTTGTTTTTTTACCTGCATCGTCAAACCTTGGAGCCTGAAAAGAAACTTTTAAATGTTGCCACAAGCCGGGTGCCTTGCTTGCGTTCTGACGGGGTGCATGACCTTCATACCCCTTCAGCCCTTCTGGTTTGCTATCATTCCAGCGCTCATAAATACCCCCGTTATTACCAGATTTAGCAGTTTTAGCCGCCCAGGTATCCTCTAACTGCAGTTCATATCGGCCCTGCAGGTAGATACCTGAATTTGACCCGCTGGCCATCATGTAGTCCAGTTCCAGATCCATGTCGCCATGTTCTGAGTTGCTGAACAGATCAGTGCCGTGCTTTTTCCTGCCTGGTAGGTTAATCAGGATGCCTGATCCTTCAGAAGGGGTCAGTACGTTTTTCTTTCTTAGGTCTGCGCTCACGTTTCCGGCAATTTGCCAGCTTTTACCGGGATCTTTAAAGGCAGTCAAATCGCTGAGTGGAACATTGTGGCCTGTTGCCTGCTGGCCCAGCGCCATGCCGATACTACATAACGAGACAAAACCGGTTAGGGCAGCCAGGCTTAATAAAGTAAATCTCTTTTTTAACATAGTGAAGTAAATATATTGCAAAAATGCATCAAATAAACAAACCAATCTACCGTTTAGCAAGCCAGTAGCGCTATTTAAATTAAAGGTACTTCTTATTATGTTTAACCTATTTAGTTAATAAAGAGGGTTTGTCTTCCAGTCTAAGGCCACGGTTTGTGGCTGACTTGTGATCCATCTCCAATTTTAACAAACCTTGGTTAAATATTTCCTTATGTTTTAAAATGTCTTTGTAAAAGTTTTCCCATTCAAGGTAGCCGATTGGCATGAAACTGAGCTTTCCAGGGTTCATTGCTATAATTATACAGATATAGCATGTGTTGTATAAACTGATTGCCATTCTGTAATTTCATGGATCAATCCTCCATAAGTGCCCACTTAACTTTATTAGGTTCAGCAAATACTGAATCAAATTTGGCGGTAAAATATTCATTCCCGCCCATTAAATTAATGAGTCCTTTTATATCTGAAAAACCGACCATTGCCAATGCCAGGCATTCCCTTCGGTAAATGGCCGCCCCACTCAATGGAGTCAAAGTTTGGTGCCCACTTCCCAGCCGCATCACGTCCCCGCATAAAGCGAGTGGAGGGATCGTAAACATTCTAATAGTTATACAACTGGCGTTGGAAAATATCGGCATAAAAATTATTGCCGGTAGATTTCGCCAATTGATAGCCGGCAAAGTAATCGTATGGATATCTTAACGTTTTTGCCGTGGCTTCGGGGTATTTTGGGTAAGGAACATAACCAAGCTGATAATATTCTTTCCAGCCATTCCGCCCGTTTGTCGGGCCCCCAAGGGCCTTTGTTTGTCGCATGATAATATGCGCCCAAGGCCTCTTTCGGGTCAAAGATTTCAATGCCTTTTGCCCAGGCTTCTGCTATTAGCTTTAAAAGGAGATCTAAATTTTCATAGTATTCCTGCTTAGAGGTACGGCCCGGGCTCAAGCCCCAAATCTGAAGGGTTACTCATAAAAAAGCAACCCTTTCTCTTTAATTTTCAGTACGTTATCATAGAACGCTGGATTAAAAAAAGAGGTTCAAAGTATACCTCACCCAATCGGAGAGCATCTTTGAACATCTCCAAAATTAGAGATCATTTCTAATCTTTTTTCTCTCTTTAGTAAATTTTACAAAGGCTTTTAGGATTTTGCACCCGATTTATAATCATACTCTGAGAGAAGCCAATTTTTTCAAATCTTCATAAAATGGTTGAAGAAGTGACCAGGTGGGCGCACGCATTGGTCAAGCACGAAAAATCGATGCTTGCCCTTTTTTGTAAAGAATGCGGGAACTTAGTAAAATTTAGCAGTCCAGCGTTTTACAACTGAATTCCAAAAAAAAGCCTTGCATTTCTGCAAGGCTTTGATTAAAAAGTAATTTTGGTTTACCAGATCCTAATCCGGTCTTCGGGTTTTTTATAAAGCTTATCGCCTGGTTGCACATTAAATGCTTTGTACCAGGCATCCATGTTAACCGGTGCGCCAATGGTACGGTACGGACCGGGAGAATGGGAATCGGTTAAGATCAGTTGTGCGGCCGTTTCGTTTAAGATATTGCCACGCCATACCTGCGCCCAGGATAGAAAGAAGCGCTGATCGGGGGTAAAACCATCAATCTTTTCGTTTGACTGACCTTGTTTGGTCATTTTAAATGCTTCATAAGCAGCGTTCAACCCACCCAGATCGCCAATGTTTTCGCCCATGGTTAACTGGCCGTTTACATGCAGCGTATCCAGAACGGTATAAGCATCGTACTGCTTTTTAAGCGCCAGAGTTTTTTCCTTAAAACGCTCACGGTCTTCGTCTGTCCACCAGTTTCTTAAAGTACCGTCCTTGTCATACTGGCTTCCAGAATCGTCAAATCCGTGAGAAATCTCGTGACCAATAACTGCACCGATACCGCCGTAATTAACAGCGTCATCTGCATTTGGATCAAAAAACGGGAATTGTAGAATTCCTGCCGGAAATACAATCTCGTTCATTACCGGATTGTAATAGGCATTCACGGTGGGAGGGGTCATGCCCCAGCGGTTGCGGTCAACCGGTTTGCCCAACTGGTTCACCATTTCTGTATAATTCCAAGTGCCTGCGTTACGTAAGTTCTGAAAAAATGATTGCCTGCTAATATCAAGGCCCTCGTAGGTTTTCCAGTTATCCGGATAGCCAATCTTCGGCTTAAAAGTTGCCAGTTTTGCCAGCGCTTTCTGCTTCGTGGGCTCGGTCATCCATTCTAAACCCTTTATTCTGATCTCATAGGCTTTAATCAAATTGGCAACCAATTCCTGCATCCGATCTTTAGCTTCGGGCTTAAAATATTTCTTCACGTAGATCTGGCCCAACAATTCACCGATGGTGTTATCGGTTAATGATGCCATTCGCTGCCACCGTGGTGTTTGCACCTTCTGACCAGATAAGGCCTGGGTGAAATCAAAATTCGCATCAACAAAATCTGAACTCAGATACGGCGCCGAGCTTTTTAAAACGTTCCATTGCAGGTAGGTTTTCCAGTCGGCAACCGGAGTTGCGGTGAGTAAGGAGTTTAACTTCACAAAAAAATCGGGGTTGTTAACCAGCACAGTATCTTGCCCGCTTACTTTCATTAAGGTCATTAAATTTTTCCAATCTATAGCAGGTGTTTTTTTGCTCAGTTCTGCTACCGCGAATTTGTTGTACGTTTTTTGGGGATCACGCATCTCAACACGGCTCATCTGCGCCTGGGCAAACTGCTTTTCGAGGGCGATAACGGTTGCGGCGTTTTTTGCCGCAGCGGACTCATTCACTCCGCTAAGGGTAAAAAGTTTGGTAATATAACTCTGATAGGCCTCCCGTATTTTTTGGCTGCGACTGTCATCTTTCAGGTAATAATCGCGGTCGGGCAGGGTGGTGCCTCCCTGAGAAAGCTGTGGAATCATATTTTCTACATCCTTTCTATCCTGACCGACAAAAAAACCAAACATCGGCGAGCCAATGCCTGCGGTGCGCATAGAGGCGGTTTGAGCTAAAACGCCGCTCAAGTTATTAATGCTTGCAATTTTTGCCAGATCGGCTTTAATGGGTGTGGCACCTGCTTTTTCTATGGCAACGCTATCCATTCCGGCGGCGTAAAAATCGCCAACCCGATGTTCAACAGATCCTTCCGCTGCGTCTTTATTTGCGGCCGCTGCGGTAACTATAGTTTTAACGGCGTTGATATTAAAATCGCGAAGCTTATTGAAAGTTCCCCACCGCGTTTCTTTAGCCGGTACCGGATTATTTTTTATCCATGTGCCGCTGGCATAAGTGTAAAAATCGTCTCCGGGCTTCACGGTAACATCCATGTCGGCCTTATTAATAAAGTCAGATTTTTTTTCGGCAGCCGGTGAATCATGCTGTGCGAAGGCCTGGAGCGAGGCAAATGTTGCCACCCCAAGCAATAAAAGTTTGGATTTGCTATTCATCATGTAATTTAGAATTTCGCCAACAACTGAATGGATGTTCGCGGGTACAATGTATGGGATTTGACCCGAAAATGGCCAGAAGGTTTAAATCACATCATTTGTTAAACCAGAGAATGATAGAGTTTAACTTGAAATAATCGAGCATAGAATTCAAAACCCGGTAGTTAAAGATGCTTTTCATTGCTTTCGCTTGCTTTTATTAAATAACTGCCTGCCGATAAAAATATTGTTACAAAACACTCTGAGCGGTCAATTAATTGATTTTAGATCGGGAAATTTCGACCCCGTTTTTAAAAATTCTTAGCGCTAAGGTCGGGAGATACATAAGAAATTCATTGATCCGCTCCAATTTACATACCCAAAAAATGTATTTTTGTCGCTCAAATTTTAGGCCGAGCAATGAGTATTTCCACAACCTATAATCCCAAACAAACCGAAGATAAATGGTATAAATACTGGTTAGAAAAGAAATTTTTCAGGTCGGTGCCTGATGAGCGTGAGCCTTACACCATTGTCATTCCGCCCCCAAACGTAACCGGTGTGCTGCATATGGGTCACATGCTAAACAATACAATCCAGGATGTTTTAATACGCCGGGCCCGCATGCAGGGAAAAAACGCCTGCTGGGTGCCGGGCACAGACCATGCATCCATTGCTACCGAGGCCAAGGTGGTGGCCATGCTGAAAGAACGTGGAATAGATAAAAGGCAGCTTAGCCGCGAGGCCTTTATAGACTATGCTTACGAGTGGAAAGAGAAGTACGGCGGCATAATTCTTAAACAATTGGAGAAGCTGGGCGCATCCTGCGATTGGGACCGAACCCGATTCACCATGGAGGCTGACCTGTCTGACGCGGTTATCGAGACATTTATCCGGCTTCACCGCAAAGGGCTAATTTACCGGGGCGTGCGTATGGTTAATTGGGACCCGCAGGGTAAAACCGCTGTATCGGATGAGGAAGTTATCCGGAAGGAAGTAAATCAAAAACTTTATTACATCAGGTATTTAGTCGTGGATAATAATCTGCCTGCAAAAATGAGTGGTGATAAGCTCGCATCCGGAAAATTTCTCACCATAGCCACAACCCGCCCCGAAACAATTATGGCTGATGCTGCGATATGCGTGAACCCGAACGATGACCGTTTCAAAAATCTGAAAGGGCGAAAGGTTTACATCCCGCTTATTAACAGGATTATCCCGGTGATAGAAGATGAATATGTAGATATGGATTTTGGAACGGGCTGCTTAAAAGTAACTCCGGCACATGATCTGAACGACTATCAGCTCGGTGTAAAACACCATTTGCCCGTTATTGATATTTTAAACGATGACGG
>JBGTBV010000129.1:0-37568 GCA_041749185.1 Daejeonella sp.
AACGGCCAAAAAGCCGGCTGCAGCGAAGGCACCTACTACATCTGCTGCCGGCAAACGTCGTGGACGCCCCAGATTGAATGCTCCGAAGCCGGATACAACTCCGGTAACAAATACAGCCGATATCGGCGAAAGCCAACCAATAAATGAGGCAGGCCAGCAAGAGGAAACAAACAATAACAGTTAATTGCCGTATTATTGTTTAAGCGCAGTTAACAATTTATTAATACTATATTCACATTTTTACAGTCCTGACCTATAAAAAAGTCGGGACTGTTTAGTTATATCAAATGGCCAAATTAACACCGCTTCTAAATCGCGAGATCAGTTGGTTATCTTTTAATGACCGGGTATTGCAGGAAGCCGCTGATAAAACAGTTCCTTTGGTGGAGCGAATACGATTTCTGGCTATTTTTTCGTCAAACCTTGATGAATTTTACCGGGTTAGGGTAGCCACGCTCAGCCGTCTGTCAAAAATAAATACCCGTGCCAAGGAGCTTATCGGCTATAACCCAAAGAAAACATTAAATCAGATTAAAAATATTGTTGTACGCCAGGAACGCAAGTTTAATCACCTTTATGAAGATGATATTATAAAAGAACTCTCGCTTCAAAAAATATTTATTATTAATGAGCAGCAATTAAATGTATCGCGGGGGCAATTTGTAAAAAGTTATTTTCGGGAGAAAGTTTTAAGCTTGCTGGTGCCCGTCATGCTGGATTTGGATAAACCTTTCCCCGAATTAAAAGACCGCAACATTTATTTTCTGGTCAGGCTTTCTAAATCGGGCAAGCAGAAATCAAAATATGCTTTGGTTGAAGTGCCCACTGATAACCTGGAGCGTTTTGTAGTCCTTCCGGAAACCCATCATCTAAAATTTATTATTCTGGTAGATGATATTATCAGGTACTGCCTGGATGAAATGTTTTTTATTTTCGAATATGATAAGATTGAAGCATATTCCATCCAATTAACCCGTGATGCAGAGTTAGATCTAGACCGGCAGGTGAGTGAGAAATTTATTGACGCCCTTACAAAAAGTTTGCAAAAGCGTGGCAAGGGCAAGCCCATGCGCCTTTTGTATGATAATGCCATGCCGTTGGATATGCTCACTTTCCTGGTTGCTCAGTTGGATCTTTCTGCAGATGGGTTGATTCCGGGCAACCGCTACCATAATTTTAAAGATTTTATTTCATTTCCGAACGTCGGTTCACCCGATTTGGAGTATGTTAAAGTTGCGCCATTGCCGCTACGTAATTTATACATGGGCCAAAGTATTTTCGCACAGGTTGCCCAGAAAGATTACCTGATCAATTTGCCTTATCAGTCATTTGATTACATAATTCACTTTTTGCGGGAAGCCGCAATTGATCCGAAAGTGAGGGAAATTAGTATCACGCTGTACCGGCTTGCGGAAAATTCCCGGATAATTAGCGCTCTGATCAATGCTTCTAAAAATGGTAAAAAAGTAAATTGTATTCTGGAGCTAAAGGCCCGGTTTGATGAGGAAGCCAATATTTATTGGACCAATAAATTGGAAGAAGAGGGCGTTTCTGTTAACTACGGAATTGCTGATTATAAAGTGCACTCAAAAATATGCCTGGTTACGCGGGTGGAAAAAGGTAAAAATGTATATTATGCCAATTTGGCTACAGGTAACTTTAATGAAAAAACCGCCAGTTTATATTGTGACCACAGCTTATTTACATCCAACCAAAGCATAACTGCAGAATTGGTTAAATTATTTGATGGTTTGCAAAAAAAGGTGTTCTATCGTGGTTATAAACATCTGATTGTTTCTCCGCTGGAAAGCAGGAATAAAATTTTCGGGTTGATTGATCAGGAAATTAAGCAGGCGAAGGAGGGAAGGGAGGCATATATGATCTTAAAAATGAACAGCCTGAGCGACGAGGAAATAATTGCCAAACTTTACGATGCCAGTAACGCAGGCGTGAAAATACAAATGATTGTTAGAGGAATGTGCTGTTTAATTCCGGGGCTTGAGGGCTATAGCGAAAATATCACTGTAAGGAGTTTGATTGATAAATATCTCGAACATGCCAGGGTATGGATATTTGCCAACAACGGCGACGAATTGATTTACCTTTCTTCGGCGGATTTAATGACCCGAAATATTGATCGGCGTGTTGAAGTTGGTTTTCCGATTATTGATAAGGAGATAAAAAAGGAAATACGGGACATCATTGATATCCAGTTAAAAGATAATACCAAAGCCCGCGAAATTAATCAGTACAGCAACAACCGGTATTTGCGTGGCCGGTTAAAAGTCAGTCATCGGGCTCAGACAGACATTTACACCTATTTAAAATATAAAACTACCTAACTTGAGATACGCCGCAATAGACATTGGATCAAACGCTGTAAGATTGCTTATCGCCGATATTATTGAGAAAGAAGATAAAATTACCTTCAAAAAGAGCACCCTGATACGGGTACCTTTACGGTTGGGTGACGATGCTTTTTTAGATAAAAATATATCGCCCGTAAAATCATCAGAACTTTTAAAAACCATGCAGGCTTTCCGTTACCTCATGGATGTATACCATGTGAAAGATTACATGGCCTGCGCAACATCAGCTATGCGGGAAGCTCAAAACGGACCAGAGATTGTCGACCGGATTTTCGAAAAAGCCAATATTGACTTGGAGATTGTAGCCGGCCAGCGGGAGGCGAATATTATTTATTCGAGCCATATTGAGCAGAATCTGGAGCGCAAAAAAAACTATTTATACATTGATGTTGGGGGCGGAAGTACAGAATTGTCTATTTTCGCCGACGGCGACATGGTTGCCTCCTGCTCCTTTAACCTGGGCGGCATCCGTATTTTAGATAATCAGGATAAAGATGAAACCTGGGTGGAGATGAAAGAATGGGTAAAAGAACAAAGTCGCTTTCATAAAAACCTAATCGGTATTGGCACCGGCGGAAACATTAACCGCCTGTATAAAATGGCCAATGAAAAAGAAGGGGCGCCCATGAGTTTTACCAAACTCAAAGAACTCTACACCTATTTAAATTCTTACTCTCTTAAAGAACGGATCAATGTTTTAGGCCTCAACCATGACCGTGCAGACGTAATTATTCCGGCGAGCGAGATTTACCTTACGGTGATGAAATGGGGCAGCGTTAAGCAAATTTTCGTACCCCGTGTTGGCCTGGTAGATGGGATAATTCAATTACTGATTGAAAAAAACCTGATGAAAAGTTGATTAGCAAGCCATTTCGTTCGCCATGTTCCAGAAGCACCCGGAAAAGATAGCCGGATGACTTTAATTGGTGAACAGTTGTTTTTCCATTCAATAAAACAGGGAAATTGTAATCTTTATTAAATAGCCTCTTTTGGCAAATCAGGTTATAGATTCTATTAGGAGATGAATGGAATTACAACGTGAAGATGAGAATATTTACTATTCAACAAATTAAGGTAAATATTGGAATAACTCCTTCCAAACGCATAGCGGTATTTTATGCTGGGCCACAGCGCATTGGCCTCAACCAGCAATTTTTCTAATTAAACTCATATATTAGCCCGTCTCAAAGCAGAGCGGAAACGCCGGTATTTCTAATTCCAATATGAGAATCAAACAAGTTAATAGATATTTCCCGGCTCTAATCGTACTTATCGCTTTACTTGCTTTTACTGTTTTCGCCTTCTATCAAGCCAGTCTGTCAGCAGAAGAACGGCGTGAAAGACTTTTTGAAAATCGCCTGGAGCGGATAAAGAGTTCGGTAAGCCTGCGAATGGTTGATTACGTTCAAATTTTAAAGGGTTGTCGGGGTTTGTTTTACGGAAGTGATTCAATAACTGCCCGTGATTGGAAAATTTACGTGGATAACCTAAATATTGAAAGCGTTTATCCTGGTATTCAAGGTATTGCTTATGCACAATTTATAAGCAAACAGGATACCCAGCGATTTGCTGATCATTTGAGAAAAAACTTCTATGCTGACTTTCAGATAAAATCTCCCTTCAAAAATGATTTCTTGACACCGATTACTTATATCGAGCCTTTTTCGGGCCGTAATTTACGGGCTGTTGGCTTTGATATGTATAGTGATGATACCCGTAGAGAAGCTATGGACCGTGCTATGAACACAGGAATGGCAGCTTTAACAAAAAAAGTTATACTGGTGCAGGAAACCGAGACCAATCCGCAACCCGGATTTTTACTTTACATGCCCGTCTATAGAAATCCGGAAAGTGTAGAATCAATTGAAGATCGGAAACGGAATATCAAAGGCTTTGTGTACTTCCCGTTCAGGGCGAAAGAAATATTGCATGATGTAAGCGAACGGTTTAAAGATGTTCACATCAAAATTTACGATGGAGAACATATTGAGCAGGAAAACCTACTGTTTGATTCTGACCATGCCGCCGCCGACAGCGACGAAACCTTGACGCAAAATCTACTGAACATTGCAGGTACTCCCTGGCTTTTAAGCGTGGGAGTTGATGATGAATTTGGATCGGACATTGAAAAATCACAACCAATAATTATTTTAACATTCGGAATTATTCTTTCGGTTTTGTTCTTTATGATGATTGCCAATATCATTAAACGCAACAATCAGATAAGGGAAGAATTGCTGATGACTAAAGAACTTGACAATAAAAAAGACGAGTTTATTGGAATTGCCAGTCATGAACTTAAAACGCCATTAACCAGTATCAAAGCGTATATGCAGTTGTTGGAGAGATCAGATCTCTCAGAACAGCACAGAAAATTAGTTAGTAAAGCCAATTCGAACATAACCAAACTCAATAACCTTATCGGCGATCTTCTTGATGTTTCTAAAATTCAATCGGGCCATCTGGTGCTAAACGTTGCACCTTTTGAGTTAAAAAAAATGATCTTGGAAAGCGTTGAAAATGTTCAGCACATGTATAGCAGTCATGAACTTTTGATAACAACGCCAATCCCCGATTTGATTCTCAACGCGGATATTTTGAGATTGGAACAAGCCATGACGAATTTACTGGTTAACGCCATCAAATATTCTCCGGGGGCTCCTGCTGTTCAGATCAGTATCAACCAATTAGAGGATACGGTGCGTATCAATGTGATTGATAGCGGCATCGGGATAGCGCCAGAAAATCGGGAAAAGGTGTTCGACCGGTTTTACAGGGCTAAAGAGCTGTCGCCGGTTTTTTCTGGCCTCGGCATGGGACTTTTTATATCTTCCGAAATTGTCAAACGCCATAACGGCGAAATTGGAGTAGAAAGTGAGGCAGGTAAGGGTTCAACATTTTATATTATCCTGCCATTGTAATTGCGGACTCATATTATTTTGACTGTTTAATTTTAGTTTGATTTTTTGCCATTTTCATTATATTCGTTTTATAAGCACACTGCTAATAATTAAAGAAATGAGCGTTATCAGAGAGTTTAAAGAATTTATTTCTAAAGGAAATGTAGTTGATCTGGCTGTAGGTGTAATTATCGGCGCAGCTTTCGGAAAGATTATTACTTCGCTGGTAAATGACATCATTATGCCACCGATAGGTTATGTAACCGGCGGTGTAGACTTTGCGGAGAAAAAGTGGGTGCTCGTTCCGGAAGATGCCGCCCGCGAAGTGGTGGAAGTAGCCGTTCGCTATGGTAGTTTCATAAATACACTCATTCAATTTCTTATCATCGCCCTTTGCATTTTTGCGATTATAAGGACCATAAATTCCTTAAAAAGGAAGGAAGAAGCAGCTCCGGAAACACCGCACGTGCCTACAAAGGAAGAGGCTTTACTCGCCGATATCAGGGACATTCTCCGCTCGAGAAACGTTTAACCGGCTTTCCTTCTCACCGGGCTCTTTCGCCACACCGGGCGGTCACGATTTTCAGTTTGACTTTTAATTTACTTCAGGGTGGTTTTTGTGAGAAACTACCTTAAAATCCTTATTTTACTATTTTCAACTAAAGTTTTGTTTTCGGTTTAATTATTCGAGATTTGAAAATACCCTCTGTTCAAACTCTCCGAAACCACTCTCCTAGAAAACACATCTTCACATCTCACTTATGAAAAATCTAAGAACTACCACCCTGGCGATAGCCTTGCTTTTGGCAATAGGCTGTCGCGATGATCAAATGGCGCAGAAAGAATTTCCGGCCACTTCAATCACGTCGCATATGCCCGCGGAAAATTTGCTGATGCGAGCCGGCAAAGAATCCCGCCAGACGGTAAATTCCGTTTCATCAGTTTCGCAAAAGGTACTTTTGTATAAGGTAGAATACTTAACATCCGGCAAGGGCACACAAGCCGGCAATACGATAATTTTTAGCGATCGGGGTAATAAGCAAATGGGCGATGACTTTGTAAGCACACAAAGTTTAGACGGCTCAACAAATTTGACTTACCACATAGATAGCACCCGGCCGTCAGCAGATTTGGCTTCCGCGGTCACATCAAACGCCATAATCCGTGCAATGAAAACCTGGGACGATGTTAAATGCTCAAAAATCGGCATTTTAAAG
The DNA here is from genome assembly GCA_041749185.1 of Daejeonella sp. Classification (GTDB taxonomy): domain Bacteria; phylum Bacteroidota; class Bacteroidia; order Sphingobacteriales; family Sphingobacteriaceae; genus Daejeonella. Next base: position 6,487 of record JBGTBV010000129.1, read on the forward strand.
GTGAGTTCCCGGCAGTCCTCAACCGGATACATATCGCGTTTGCTAGGATACGGCGGTAGCTTTAATTATATAGCTGATGTGAACCACGCGGGATGGTTGCCAAAATCTTTTTTTGATGCGATTGCAGCTAACGGCGGAGAATTTATCCTGGGTGCAACGTTTACCATCGTTTTTGCCGATGAACGCGGTAACCCCATTGATAGCAATCGGGATAATAAAGCGGATGTAGCGTGGCGGGAAATTTATTATAACGATAATTTTACCTGGACAGACGGTTCGGGCTTTGATGTAGAATCTATCGCCTTACACGAATCCGGGCACGGTTTAAGTCAGGCGCATTTCGGTAAAGCCTTTCTCTCCGGTAACGGAAAACTACATTTTGCGCCCCGTGCGGTTATGAACGCCGCTTACTCGGGTGCACAAACCACTATTGGCAAAACAGATTTGGGCGGGCATTGCAGTATATGGGCTTCCTGGCCAAATAAGTAAACCTTTGCCCCCCACAGACCGTACAAAAGGGAGTTGTTGATTAATCAGCAACTCTTTTTTATTTTAAGGCACTTATTGTTACCACAACTAAAAATAAGTGAGCACAAAAATAAAAAGTATGCTTAAATTTTTATATTTAAAAACTCTACCATTAATTAAGCAATGTTCTCAGGTGCACTTGTTATGCCCAGTCTGCGGGTGTTTACATATTATGCTATTTTAATTGCCGGCATTTTTGGTGGCTGCCAAAATCCGCAACGTACTATAAAGCAAAAGGGAGTTTACATTGATCAAAAAGGGGATCAATATACACTGTATCGAAACGGCAAACCTTATTACATTAAGGGTGCGGCCGGGTCATCAAACCTCCGCGAACTCGCCCAGGCCGGAGGCAACACCATTCGCACCTTTGATACTCTTAACCTTGCGGCTGTTTTAGATGAGGCGCAGAGAAATAACCTTGCGGTTGTAGTTGGCCTGCCGCTCCCGGAAAGTCAGTTTATGGATTATATATATAACGATCCGAGGAAGGTTACAAGACAGTTTAATGAGTATAAAAAGCTGGTAAACAGATTCAAAAATCATCCGGCAATTCTATTTTGGTGTGTTGGTAACGAAGTGGTGTTTGAAGTTAATATCAAGCGATACAATTTTTATAAAGCTTACAATAGCCTGGTAGAAATGATTCATCAGGACGACCCAGATCATCCGGTTACCACCACCATCATTAGTTTACGGGAAGTTTTGGGGATTAAATTATTCACTGATGTGGATATAATTTCCATAAATATTTTCAGCTCGCTGTCAGAGCTTCGGGCAAAACTTGAAAAAATCTCTTTTTTCTGGGACGACCCGTTTCTGATTACCGAGTGGGGGGTAGCCGGGCCCTGGCTAAAAGACAAAACTGCCTGGGAGGCTCATATTGAGAGTACCAGCACCAAAAAAGCCGAACAATATTTAGAAATGTATACCAAATTTCTCCCCCGGGAAAACCCCCGGCTATTGGGAGCTTTTGTTTTTTATTGGGGATCCAAACAGGAAACCACACATACCTGGTTCAGTATTTTCAATAAAGAAGGGCAGGGAACGGAAGTTGCTGGCGTAATGCAGTACATCTGGTCCGGCAAATGGCCGCAGCGGATGGCCCCAAAATTAAATTATATGCTGTTGAATGGCAAAGGTGCCCGGGAAAACATTTTGTTTAAGCCGGGAGAAAAAGCAAATGCGACTTTATTAATGGCAGACTCAACAGCGCACCACATTATCTGGGAGATTTATCCCGAAGACTGGTACCGGAAAAATAATGAGAAAAATACAAAGATTATTAAACCGCTGAAATCGGTTGTAATAAAATCAGATTCCTTATTGGCCAATTTCAAAGCACCAGCTCAGGAAGGCCCGTACCGCATTTTTGCCACTGTTTATGATCGGTACGGCAACTTTGCCACGTGTAATACACCTTTTTATGTGGTAAGTAATTAATGAGACCTGCCAAACGCGTTTCATCGCCAACTTTAAAAGAGCTTTACGTATTACGGTTTATGATTATGGCGGGCATTGCCGCGATGATTTTTTTTCTCTACCACCTGCTCAAACCTTCTGTTATTGATAATGGGGCACTTTACTCGCTCTTAATTGTTGCCTTAACCTTTACTTCCCTTAAATTTTTGCATGAATGGTATCATTATTTTTACATAACGGTACCAGCAACACCCCCCACAACCCGCACTTATACCGTTGATATATTTACTACTTACTGCGCCGGCGAGCCGTATAAGATGATGGAAGAAACGCTGACGGCAATCCAGGCCATCAGATACCCGCATACCAGTTATTTATGCGATGAGGCGAACGACCCATACATGATCGAGCTTTGCCGGAAACTGGGAATTCATCACATCACCCGCGACAAGAAAATAAATGCAAAAGCAGGAAATATTAACAATGCCCTGCAGTTTGCCACAGGCGAATTGTGTGTTGTGCTTGATCCGGACCATGTGCCCTTTCCCGAATTTCTGGATCCGATAGTTTCACATTTTGAGAAGCCGGAGGTGGGATTCGTACAAGTAGTACAAGCCTACAAAAATTTCAACGAAGGGCTCATTGCCCACGGCGCAGCACAGCAAACATTCCAGTTTTATGGCCCCATGATGATGACCATGAACCGCTACGGAACGGTTCTCGCCATCGGAGCAAACTGCACCTTCCGCCGAAGCGCCCTTGACTCGATAAATGGTCATGCCGCGGGTTTGGCTGAAGATATGCACACAGCAATGCAACTTCATGCTCAAGGCTGGAAATCGGTTTACGTTCCGGAGGTACTGGCCCGCGGTTTGGTGCCTGCTACGTTATCCGCCTATTACTCCCAACAGCTAAAATGGTCGAGAGGTGTTTTTGAATTGCTGGTAACTTCGTACCCAAAGCTTTTTAGCAAATTTACCTGGCGACAGAAATTGCATTACGGCATTATTCCGCTCTATTACCTTTCCGGATTTGTATTTCTGATCAATTTTCTGATACCAGTACTTTCCCTTTTTTTGGAGCAGTATCCCGTCAAAATGGATTTCAACACGTTCGCCCTGATCCTATTACCGCTGGTTATTCTGGTTATGCTGATTCGCAACTACGTGCAACGGTGGGTGATGGAAGATGAAGAACGGGGGTTTCATATTGTTGGCGGTTTGCTGGCGATAGGCACCTGGTGGGTTTTTATTTTGGGATTTGTGTACACCATCTTTAGAAAGAAAGTGCCGTATGTGCCCACGCCAAAAGATGCCAACGAAGAAAATAACTGGCCACTAAACGTGCCCAACCTTGTTGTTTTAGCCGTTTCCATCTTCGCGATACTTTATGGTTTATCAACCGACTGGAACCCATACACGTTTGTGATGGCCGCTCTTGCTGCTGTCAATTGTTTTATTCTGCTGTTTAATATTCTGGCCAGCCGGCAAATGGACTTCCGCAATATAAAAGAGCGCAACAAATTGCTGTACACTTCATCGGTGCATGCCTTTAATGCCCGCAAATCATTTTGGAGGTTTAGGCTCAAATTTTATTCGGCGTTAAGGCGGGTGGCACTTTTTTTAACGTTGATTACGCTCGCAATTACCTCTTATTTTGCATTTCAGAGATCATCAGACCGCACGGTACTTACAGAAAACCTGGTTAAGAAAGAGATTTTTCTAAACGGAATATTTGCACCTGTAAACAGCAGTGGACTAAGTTCCATGAAACTTGTTAACAGTTATCAGGCGCATTTTGACATTGTTTCTCTTTACATAGCCTGGGGCGACAGTCAAAAAAATTATTTACCGAAACCACTGATAGATTCAATTTACCGGGCCGGCGCAATCCCGATGATAACCTGGGAGCCATGGCAAAATTTATTTAATCGCCAGCACGCCTTTCAAAAAGACAGCAAGGTACTTCAAAAAATATACGAAGGGGAATATGACGATTATCTAAAAAGCTTTGCGCTGGATGTAAGAAAACTAAAACGACCGGTTTACATCCGCTTTGCGCACGAGGCCGATAACCCGTTCTACCCCTGGTCTGCAAGCGGCGGCAATACGGGCGAGGATTTTAAGAAAGCCTGGCAATATGTTCACCGGTTCTTTCAGAATCAGGGAGCCCACAATGCCATTTGGGTTTGGAATCCCTGGAAAGCTGAAGCAGTGAGCGAGTTTTTCCCCGGGAAGCAGTTTGTTGATTGGATTGGAATTACCAATTTGAACTACGGCAAGTTCGGGCCCGATACCACCTATTATTCCATGGAGCAACTTTACCGGCCTTTTCACAGACAAGAGGTGATCAGATCCGGAATTCCGGTAATGCTGGCCGAAATGGGATCGCTGACCGCTGAGGGAAATCAAAATGAATGGTTTGCCAAAGCCCGGGCAACGTTGAAGTACAAGTTCCCTGAAATTAAGGCGTTTGTTTTGTTCAACAGTGGGCTGGATAGAAACCTTCCGGTTCAAACCAATCTGCAATACCTTGACTGGCGGGTTGAAAATCCGGGAAAGGTGTTTCCTCCATCCACGCAAAGTGCAAAGGCAGAACCGGTTGAATTATTAGAAGAAACCCGCAAACCGGGCATAAGGCCTGCAAGAAATCCGGTGAGAATTAACTTCGAAAATACCTGGGGTGTAAATTACACCAAGGGCTTAAACTGGGTTAAAAATTACCATTTGCTGCGGAAGAAAGAGGTGCTGGCCGATTTGCACGAGATGAAGCAAATGGGTTTTAAAACTATAAAAAGATACGGCCCCGGTGCGTATGATGAAAATATCTTAAACATCGCCCGGCAGAATAAGCTCGACGTTCACTACGGATTTTTTATGCCCGAGAACATTAACTTCACCTCGGATGATAAAGAAATGGCCGATTTTGAAAAGTTGGTGATCAGTACGGTCAAAAAGATGAATCACCACGAAGAAATTGTGGCATGGAACCTTGCAAACATGCCCATTCAGAATTTTGAAAATAGATATTACAAACCTGAGCGGGTTTATCATGAGTATGCCTACGCCAGATGGCTGGGGCAACTTATCGGTAAAATCAAGCTTATTGACCCAGGCAGGCCGATCGCGGTAGATTTAGAAGTGAATGATGCCCTGCCCCAAATGATTAGTTTTTTAAACCATCACGTTAATGGTATTGATTATTTCGGGCTGATTATTACAGACCGCTCGCCATCTGATTTTGATTTTAAAAAAATAAATGTTCCCTATTTCATCAGTAAAATTGATGCGAAAACTTATCTCCAAAGAAATAGCCGGGAAGAAGGTTTTTTTATCGCCGACTGGCAGGACCAGGAGCGAAGCGACCTGGTTTCATTTGACGGATTAAAAGATAACTGGGGAAGAAGCAAGGGAAGCCTGTATCATCTTAAAAGTAGTTTTCGGGGCACTAAAGCAAATGATGTTTTGCCACGCGTAAAAATTCTGAGACCTGCCATCACCATATTTTCCAACCGAAGTTACAGGTACCATGCTCTGGTTGAAGTTAACAAGCAATGGGTTTTGGCAGATTCTGTAAACCTGAACCTCAAATATGATTGGTATTTAGTAAAAACAGATCGTTTTGGCAACGGCTTAACGATGGAATATCTTAACTCCGGAACCAAAGTTTCTGTTCAGGTTTCGGGAAATCCTGCCGAGTATCAGCTTTATTTAAATGCGGTAAAAGGCAATAGCGTAACTACCGCCCGGTCTATTTTGAATATCCCGATAAGGAGTGCCACTCAAAAATAATTGGTTTTGCCCTACAGAAACCCGGCACATTTGTTGTATTTACAATCGAGAACGTACACCGATATTTACAACAATTTAAAATATGACTTTTCGTAGCATTGCAGATAACAAACACCCTTCAAAAAATTTTTCCAAAAAAATCCCCCGCAACTCATTTTTCATTCTCGTCTCTTTAGGCCTTTCGGCGATGATTTTCTCCTGCAATACCGATAAGGTTAAATCAATGGGAGCTCAGCAGGTACTCGACAGTACTTTTGTTATTACGGAAGTTCAGGCGGAGCCCCGCTTCAAGGATCAGCTCGACTGGGCAAAAAAGTTTTACCGTGAACGCAAGTTTCAGCTCGGCTGGTTTGAAAACAATGAACTTGTACCTCAGGCGCAGCAAATGCTGAATGTAATCAGTAAGGCTGAAGAAGATGCTCTTGACCCGAAGGACTACCAGATTGTAGACTTTAAGGCATCATTCGCCAATCTTGAAAAGGCGAAGAGCGACACCGCGGAGTTCAAAAAATTACAACGCGAGATTGACGTTGACTTATCCGCCACCTACTTTCTCTGGGCGTCTGATTATTATCGCGGCCGGGTGATCCCCAAAGAGAACGAAGCAGTTGAATGGGATGTTAAGCGCAACAAAATAAAGCTTCACAAAGCATTGGCAACGGTGCTTAAAGATCGGAAAAGCAAGTACGGTTATGCTAATTTCCAGCCCTTGCATAAGGATTACGCCAAGCTTAAGCAAACACTTGCCGCGTACCGAAAAATAAAAGATGCCGGGGGTTGGCCGCAACTGCCTAAAGGAACCAAACTCAAGCCGGGTGCTTCTTCACCAACTGTGGCAACTCTACGCAAGCGGCTAAAAACGGCTGCATCGCAAACAGATTCTGCTTCAGCTCAAATTTATGATGAAAGACTGGTGGCAGCAGTTAAGTCTTTTCAGCGGTCGCAAGGCCTTAAGGCCGATGGAGAACTTGGAGGCGAAACCCTTCGCCTACTCAACGAGCCGATTGATGAGCGCATAAAAACCATCATTCTTAACATGGAACGCTGGCGCTGGATCCCCAAAAGCTTCGAGCCGGATTATCTGCTCGTGAATATTCCCGAATACAAGTTACATGTGTTTGAAAAGAGTAAGGAGGTGATGAACATGAAGGTTATCGTTGGCAAAACTTTAAATTCTACTCCCATATTCAGTGATAAAATGGAATACGTAGTACTCTCACCTTATTGGAACGTGCCCATAAGCATTACCAAAGATGAGCTGGCACCGAAGATGGTTAGCAATCCCGGATATCTTGAGCGTTTAGATATGGAAGTGATCACGCCGAAGGGCGATCTGGTGGATCCGGCGAGCATTGACTGGGCATCGGTTAGCGAAGATAACTTCAAATATATTGTCAGGCGTCGTCCCGGACCGAAAAACGACCTCGGTAACGTGAAGTTCATATTCCCGAATTCAGACGATATTTATTTACATGATACCCCGAATGATGCGTTGTTTAGTCAGGCTGAACGAGGCTTTAGTCACGGATGTGTGCGGGTAGAAAAACCGGTTGACTTGGCCGAATATCTTTTAAGAAACATCCCGGGTTACAACCGTGATAAAATATTGAGCGTAATTTCAGAACGCCAGGAAAAACATGTATCACTAAAGCAAACTCTCCCGGTATATCTGGTATATTTCACCGCTTGGGTTGATGATGAGGGAAACGCCCATTTCCGTGATGATATTTACGGCCACGATAAGAAGCTGGCAGGCGAATACTTTAATTAAGCAAACTCACTTTATCTGCAAATTACTTTAAGCTTTTCGCGGTTTGTATATAAAGATTTGACAGACCCCAGGTAAGGAAGCGATGATCAATTTAAGCTCTCATCATTTTGATAGTTGGCGTGCAAAAAATGGCTGACCTTGATCAGTAGATCGCCTCCAATTAAGGTTTACCGGCTTATTTATCTGCCCAAATCATTAACTTGCCAACCTCCTATTAAATCTTAGTTCATGAAAGAAGTATACATTGTTTCGGCTGTTCGCACAGCTATTGGAAGTTTCGGTGGTGCATTGGCTACTGTATCTGCAACCCGTCTAGGCGCTTCCGCTATAAAAGCAGCAATTGAACGCTCTGGTGTTAAAAGTGCTGATGTTCAAGAAGTTATAATGGGCAACGTTATGTCGGCCAATTTAGGTCAGGCTCCAGCTACGCAAGCGGCCAAGTTTGCCGGTTTACCCGATGTGCCTACAACCACTGTAAATAAGGTCTGCGCCTCCGGCACAAAAGCGATCATGTTTGCAGCGCAGAGCATTGCTCTGGGAAACAACGACATAGTGGTTGCCGGCGGCATGGAGAATATGAGTAACGTACCTTATTATTTAGACAAGGCCAGGACCGGCTACCGGCTGGGCGACGGGAAAATAATTGATGGCCTGGTAAAAGACGGTTTGTGGGATGTCTATAATGATTACCATATGGGATCTGCCGCCGAACTTTGCGCTACAGACTGCAAAATCAGTCGCGAAGACCAGGACGCTTACGCCATAGAATCTTATAAAAGAACGCATTCTGCACAGGCTGCGGGGAAGTTTGATGATGAGATTGCCCCGGTTGAAATTACTGATCGCAAAGGCACCGTAACTTTGTTCAGCGTTGATGAAGAACCCGCCGCTGTAAAGTTTGACAAAATCCCAACGCTAAAACCTGTATTTAACAAAGAAGGTACTGTAACCGCAGCCAACGCTTCTACGTTAAATGATGGTGCGGCAGCATTAGTTTTAATGAGCAAAGAAAAATGTGAGGAACTTGGTTTAAAACCCTTAGCCCGTATTTTAGGTTACGCCGATGCGCAACAGGCACCAGAATGGTTCACCACATCGCCCTCAAAAGCAATTCCGAGGGCTTTAGAACATGCCGGTATAAATGCGCAGCAGGTAGATTATTACGAAATAAATGAAGCTTTTTCTGTAGTTTCATTAGCAAATAATAAGGAGCTTAACCTTGATGCTACCAAAGTTAACGTAAATGGCGGAGCGGTCTCCTTAGGGCATCCGCTTGGCGCATCGGGTGCCCGCATTGTGGTAACGCTTTTAAGCGTTTTAAAACAAAACAAAGGTAAAATAGGCGTTGCCGCTATTTGCAATGGCGGCGGCGGCGCAAGTGCAATTGTAGTTGAATATCTGGCTTGATGTAAAATGAATCGTCTTAAATTTTTGCTGATACTGCTGGTGCTGGGGCCGCTGATGGTGCTTGCTCAGCATTCTGACGACACCGGCAACCGCAAAACGCTGAATGTCTGGCAGGATAGTCTGAAAACGCTCAGCTACCAGATCTACAACAACAACTCCGAGCCCGAACGCTACAATGCCAGCTACGCGTTTATAAAAACCTTGGTAAGCGCACTTAAAACTCCCAATTCCTTCAATTTTAATTTTGATTCGCTGAAAGCGATCTCAATATTGACCCCGCCAGATCGTAAGTTTAAAATATTTAGCTGGCACGTGATGAATAATGACGGCAGTTACAGATATTACGGAACAATTCAGATTAAAAATCCGGAGGGAAAACTGGAACTTTTACCGCTGCTTGATTATACAGCAGGCATTAAAAATCCGGCCAACACGGTAACCACGAACGACAAATGGTACGGCGCCCAATATTATCAAATTATCCCGGTTACGGCCAATGTTGCTGTTCCGTATTATGTGTTACTGGGCTGGAAAGGCAATAATACGAAAACCAATAAGAAGGTATTGGAGATTTTGCATTTCGAGAACGGAAAGGCCTATTTCGGCATGCCTGTTTTTGACGGGTTTGTGAAAGCCAACGCAAGTCGTGTTATTTTTGAATATACCCGTCAGGCATCAATGGTATTAAACTATTTGGCCAGCGAGGCCACCATCGTTTTCGATCACCTGGCACCGCCAGATCCTAAACTGGAGGGACGATATGATTTATACGGGCCCGATTTCTCTTATGACGGATTTAAACTCAAAAACGGACGGTGGCAATTGGTTTCTGATTTGAAACTTGAAAATGCGCCAACAGAGCAAGACAGCCAGTTCAACGATCCGCGTAAAATGAAGGGGAACGGGACCGGACAATAATCAGGTTTAACCCAGTAATTCTGTTGTTCAATCTGCTGTTGGATTTTTAACGGTACCGGACAGTATCAGCTTTAATCCCGCCTCAACCTACAAACAATCAATCTTTACTTCGCTCCACCCCGGCGCTGCAACAAACTGACCGGGATGAATTGGGTGATGCTTGCCCGGCATCAGGGAATTATCAAGAAACATTGTTAATTTACAAGCCAAATAAACCTCAAAGTATAAAAACAAAATTTATGGATCAAACAGAAATCCTTCATCCGGAAGAACCGGGAAAATCTACCAAAGGACATCCGAAAGGATTGTACGTACTCTTCGCCACAGAGATGTGGGAGCGGTTTAGTTATTACGGCATGCGGGCGTTATTGGTGCTTTATCTCACTGCACAATTAATTGAAGGAGGATTTGCGTTAGACCGGACCGCCGCACTCGAAATTTATGCCATTTTTACCGGGTTAGTGTACCTGACTCCCATTGTTGGAGGTTTGCTTGCTGATAAAGTTTTAGGGCAGCGCAAAGCAATTTTCATCGGTGGAATTTTAATGGCTTTGGGACAGTTTACGCTGGCGTATTCTCAAACCGGAGATGTGGCCGGCCGGACTTGGCTTTTATATCTGGGCTTAGGCGTGCTCATTGTTGGAAACGGCTTTTTTAAGCCAAATATCTCAACCATGGTAGGCAAGCTGTATTCAGATCATGATCCGCGAAAAGATTCTGCCTTTACCATTTTTTATATGGGCATAAACCTGGGCGCTTTTTTGGCCCCGTTGGTTTGCGGGTATCTGGCGGTTGAATTTGGTTGGGCATATGGCTTCGCTGCCGCTGGCGTGGGTATGATCTTAGGTACTGTGTGGTTTGCCGTGCAGGGTCATTTACTCGGAAATGTGGGCTTTGCCCCCGATAGAGATCAGCGATCAAAAAAACAGCTGACACTGGGCGGTACCGACTGGACCCATATTGGCTTGTATGTAGTCTCTTGTCTGGTATTGGTGTATGCAATGCTAATGCTGTGGGGGAACCTGGCAGAAGGTATGCAATCATTACTAACCACCGTGCTGGCAATTATTGGCGTGCTGGCTTTAGCCTATATTATTTTCAGTAATACCAAAGGCAGCATCGAATGGAAACGGGTTGGGGTAATATTTGTATTATGTTTCTTTAATATCTTTTTTTGGGCAGGTTTTGAACAGGCTGGCGGAACGTTTAACCTCTTTGCAGAGAACAATACCAACCGGATGCTTTTTGGTTGGGAGATGCCGGCCGCATGGTTTCAATCTGTAAATTCAATCTGGATTATCGCCCTGGCACCAGTTATATCGGTATTATGGCTCAGCTTATCGCGAATAGGAAAAAATCCGAACATCCCTGTAAAATTTGCTTTGGGTTTGATTTTTCTGGGAATTGGGTTTGTAGTAATGAGTGCAGCCAGTGGTACCGCCGCCGGAGGAACTCTGGTAAGCCCTTTATGGCTGGTAAGCGTTTACTTTCTCCATACGGTTGCAGAACTCTGCCTGTCGCCAATCGGCTTATCCATGATCTCTAAATTATCGCCTCAAAAAATTGTTTCGGTAATGATGGGCTTATGGTTCGCTTCTATCGCTTTGGCAAATTACATGGCTGGTATTTTAGAGGCTGTTCTTGAAAATTACCTACCGGATATGCAATTATTTAGTTTTCTAACCCTCACATCCATCAGTGCCGGCGTAATTTTATTATTGCTTTCCCCAATCCTGAAAAAGCTTATGAGTGGGGTAAACTAACTTTTTTAAATCCTTAAAAATAACCCGTGGTATCAACATCACGGGTTTTTTTATTAGAAAAAACTATCTTCGCTATTTAATATATACCTCGTGTTGTCAGACAGCCTTGTCCTAATTCCAACCTTTAATGAGAAAGAAAATATTGAAAAGATCATTCGGACAGTGTTTTCTTTGCCAGAGAATTTTCATGTTTTAATAATTGATGACGGTTCTCCCGATGGCACCGCCGCCATCGTTAAACACCTTCAGGGTGAGTTTTCGGGGAAGCTTTACATTGAGGAACGTCAGGGTAAATTAGGATTGGGAACGGCGTATATCCACGGCTTTAAATGGGCGTTGAAATCAGATTATCAGTTTATTTTTGAGATGGACGCAGATTTTTCTCACAATCCCAACGACCTGATCAGGTTGAAAACAACATGTTTAAACGGTGCAGATTTGGCCATTGGTTCCCGGTATGTAAACGGAGTTAATGTGGTTAACTGGCCAATGAGCCGGGTTCTGATGTCTTATTTCGCATCAGTATATGTGCGTCTAATTACAGGTATTACAATACAGGATGCTACCGCCGGGTTTAAATGCTATCGCCGCAAGGTGCTCGAAACAATCAACCTCAATAAAATAAAATTCATCGGCTATGCTTTCCAGATAGAAATGAAATTTACCACCATTAAATACGGATTCAAAGTGGTTGAGGTGCCCATTATTTTTACAGACCGTACCGAGGGAACATCAAAAATGAGCACCCGAATATTCCGCGAAGCGTTTCTTGGCGTGATACAAATAAAAGTAAATAGCTGGTTTAGAGACTATCCGAAACTTCAACGATAGCCAAGTTACGGTACCGGTTAATTCTTATCGAATCACCGTAAAGGCAACAGGAACTTTAAAGCACTAATTTTCTATTTAAGTTATGAATGAACACCTTGATCCGAATGCAGAAAACCTGTCGTCAACCGAACGCGAGATTGAAAAGGTGTTGCGTCCGCAGGTTTTTGAAGATTTTACCGGCCAGCAGAAAATATTGGAAAACCTGCGAATTTTTGTGCAGGCTGCCAAATTAAGAGGCGAAGCGCTCGACCACGTATTGCTCCACGGCCCGCCGGGTTTGGGAAAAACTACGCTTTCATACATCATCGCCAATGAAATGGGCGTAAACATAAGGGTAACTTCAGGGCCGGTGTTGGATAAGCCCGGAGATTTGGCCGGTCTGCTAACCAATCTGGAAACTGGCGATATCTTGTTTATTGATGAAATACATCGCCTGAGCCCGTTGGTTGAAGAGTACTTATACTCGGCTATGGAAGATTTCAAGATTGACATTATGCTGGAAACCGGCCCCAACGCCCGGTCGGTTCAAATATCATTAAATCCCTTTACCTTAATTGGCGCAACTACCCGATCCGGCTTGCTAACATCACCTTTAAGGGCTCGTTTCGGTATCAATTCACGCCTTCAATATTACGATGCCAAATTGTTAACAACCATTGTGCTCCGGTCGTCGCAAATTTTAAAAACGCCCATAAGTGATGAAGGAGCTTATGAAATTGCCCGTCGCAGCCGCGGTACGCCGCGTATTGCCAACGCCCTGTTGCGGCGTACCCGTGATTTTGCGCAGATAAAAGGCAACGGAAATATTGATACCGAAATTGCCAATTATGCACTCAACGCTCTTAACGTAGACCAACACGGGCTGGATGAGATGGACAATAAAATACTTCTTACCATAATTGATAAGTTTAAAGGCGGACCGGTGGGATTAAAAACGATTGCAACCGCAGTTGGCGAGGAGGAAGGCACCATAGAAGAAGTTTATGAACCGTTCCTTATTCAGGAAGGTTACCTGATGCGCACATCAAGGGGGCGTGAATGCACAGAAATCGCTTACAAGCACCTTGGCCGCCTAAAGCATGGTGGCACAAATCCGTCTTTGTTCTGATTTCCTCCCGGCATTCAGAATTCAATTGCCTAATCTAAATTAGTCTATTCATTTTACCTGTTTATGCCATTTTCTATTAATATACTGGATGAAACCTGATCAATGCATGCTAATTATCGGATCGGTTTGGCCAGAACCGCAATCTTCTGCTGCCGGAACACGGATGATGCAGCTGATCGCCCAGTTTTTAAACCTTGGTTTGGAAATTACTTTCGCAAGTGCTGCCGCCCAAAGTCACTATTCTTTCAATCTTTCATCACTGAAAATCAATCAGGAAAATATTTCAATAAATGATTCCGGGTTTGATGAATTTATACGCCGGTTGAATCCTACGATCGTAATTTTTGATCGGTTTATGGTCGAAGAGCAGTTTGGCTGGCGGGTTGCAGAAAACTGCCCGGACGCTTTACGAATTGTAGACACCGAAGATCTTCACTGCCTGCGACGAGGCCGGCAATTAGCTAGCGCTGAAGGGAGGGTTTTTTATGAAGATGATCTTCTAAATAGTGATGTCGCCAAACGCGAAGTTGCTTCAATTCTACGGTCTGATCTCTCGCTCATCATCTCAGGCTATGAACTCGACCTGCTAACACGCGTGTTTAAAGTTGATCGGAAGTTACTTCATTATATGCCCTTCTTCACCGAAAAATTGGATGAGCAAACGATCAATAGTTGGCCTTCTTTCTCATCCCGCAAGCATTTTATTTCCATAGGCAATTTTCTGCATGCGCCCAATCTGGATGCGGTATTATACTTAAAATCCGAAATCTGGCCAATCATCCGCAAAGAATTACCGCAGGCAGAAATGCACGTTTACGGGGCCTATCCATCTTCTAAAATAATGGCACTCAATAACCCGGACGAAGGCTTTTTACTGCTGGGGCGGGCAGAAATTGCCACGGAAGTAATGCAGAACGCCCGGCTTTGTTTGGCGCCTTTGCGGTTCGGGGCGGGCTTAAAAGGCAAGTTGCTGGAAGCAATGTGTTGCGGTACGCCCAGCGTAACAACCTCCATCGGCGCCGAATCTATGAACGACGGATTGGCCTGGAATGGCGCTGTTGCAGATGAACCCGGGCAGTTCGCGGAAGCGGCTATCTCGTTTTATAAAAACGAAGACGACTGGAAATTAGCCCAGCTAAAAGGTGCTGAAATTGTAAATACTCGTTTTCTCACGGCCCAACACACTGCGGGGCTGCTCTTAAAAATAGACGAACTGCAGGCTGGAATTAAGGCACACCGGCTGCAAAATTTTACCGGGGCGATGCTGATGCACCACACGGTTTCCAGTACAAAATATCTTTCGCGGTGGATAGAAGAAAAAAACAAAGTTTGAGTTCATCAGCGCAAGCGTTACCAGAAAAATTAACTTCTGGGATGATACTGTAGAATAGTTTCCCGCAAGTACTGGCTATCGAGGTGCGTGTAAATCTCGGTAGTGGTAATACTTTCATGGCCAAGCATATCCTGCACTGCCCTCAAATCTGCGCCGCCCTCAACTAAATGTGTGGCAAACGAGTGTCTGAAAGTATGAGGGCTGATATTTTTATGTAAACCGATTATACGGGCGAGGTTCTTAATAATTAGAAAAACCATTACCCTTGAGAGCGAAGTGCCACGACTGTTTAAAAAAACAAAATCTTCATTGCCAGGTTTGACCCTATTTTTCGTACGGTCGTTTTCAAGATAAATATTTAAAAATTTTATGGCTTCCTGGCCAACCGGAACCAGGCGTTCCTTGCTTCCCTTGCCCATAATTTTTATGAAACCTATATCTAAAAACAGGTTTGAAATTTTTAAGGTGCATAATTCGCTTACGCGAAGTCCGCAGCCGTACAGCACCTCCAGCATCGCCTTATTTCTTCCGCCCTCCCTTTTAGACAGGTCAATAGCGGCCAGAAGGGCATTAATTTCGTCTATATTTAAAGTGTCTGGAAGTTTCCGGGCTATTCTTGGACTTTCTATTAATGCAGATGGATCTGTGATTAACAAATTTTCTACCATCAAATATTTAAAAAATGCTTTCAGCCCCGAGAGCACCCGGGCCTGCGTGGGCGGGAGCATGCCCAGATCAATTACCCAAACAAAAAAATCTCTTAAATTTCTAGAGCTTATCTCTAACGGACTTAGCTCAAGTTTGGCCGCGTTTAAATACTGCACAAATTTTGCCACGTCATGCAAATAAGCATCAACGGTATTTTTAGAAAGCGAGCGTTGCAGCAAAAGATAAGCTCTAAAATTATGAATGCCCGATTGCCAGTTCAATATGTTTTTTTAAGTTTGGATGATAACAAGGCAAAGATGAATTTTCTTTGAATTAAAACACAAATTTCCGCTTTCGCGATTGTTTCAGATCAGTTGCTTTATGAAAATACAAATCGTTAATGGTCCCAATTTAAATCTTTTAGGCGTTCGGGAAAAATCGGTGTACGGCCAGGAGCATTTTGATTCTTTTCTGCAAAAGTTGCGGGAAAGATTTCCAGCTTGTAACATAGAATATTTTCAGAGCAATATCGAGGGCGAAATTATTGACAAACTGCATGAAACGGGTTTTAATTTTGACGGGATTATTCTAAACGCTGGCGGTTATACGCACACTTCTGTCGCAATTGCCGATGCCATTGCGGCCATCAGCACACCGGTTGTTGAAGTTCATATTTCCAACCTGTATGCCCGTGAAGATTACCGACACATATCTCTGAGCGGCAAAAATTGCCGGGGCGTGTTGACCGGTTTTGGCCTTGACGGATACCGCCTGGCCATGGAAAGCTTGCTCTCTAAGCCGTAAAAGTCGCTTCAGTTTTCCCGGAAATTTTTCCGTCGTCCTGATCTTTGTCCCGCTCAATTTGCGGGATGGCGTTTGTAAATATCAATCCTGCCGTTGCCGCATGTTCTGCCGCTTCCACGGTATTTTCTACCAAAACCAGATCAACTTCTTGTCCTTTCAGCGTTTCAGAAATTTCCATCACTACTTTTTTCTTTTCAGGGAGTTTTACATCCCGAATGTAAATTGCCAAAATACGGTCCGGATATTTGCTGACCACTTCGCTGTATATTTTCGGATCCTCCTGTCCGCTGTCGCCAATCAGAACAAAATTTAGCAACGGGTAAGTAAGCAGGATATTCTCAATCTCCTTAAACTTATGGCCCATATGGCCTGAACTGATAAATTTGTTATCCTGTAAGCCAAAATCGCGTAATAACAGTGGTCCTTCTGGTATCTGGTTCAAGTCTAAATAATCTTTTAGCAGATCGTACATATTCCAGGGACTGCTTGAAACGTAAAAAAATGGGTTATTTCGTTTTCCGTTGCGGCCCAATTGCAAGGCTTTATAAAATTCTGAAACTCCCGGAAACGGCAACCGCGTGCGGGCATTAGCTAAAAAAACCATCCGCGACATTTTAATTATATCGGTAGCACTGGTTTGTACAATGGTGTCGTCAATATCGCTGATAATACCATATTCGGCATCGAGGGGTGGCACTAAAACTTCCGAAACTGCTTTCAATCCTTCTTTAAAAGGCACCGGCGCATCAGTAAGCTCAATTTCAACCTGGTGCCAAATATCTTCCCAGTGTATTGGTATATCTGGCTGGAGGTTTATAGTAAAATATCCTTCCTCATCGGTGTAAACGGTGTACTCTTGCTCTTGAAAACAAACTCGTAAGCAGGCACCCGGTATCTCATCGCTTTGAAAGCGATGGTACATATTCACCAGATTGTTCAAAATAGTATCCTTATCAGTAGAAGATTTTATACCCTTGTCTTCTAAAACACGCCCTTTAACATAAAGGCGGTTTATTGTGCCGTAACTTCTATACGTTACAATCTGCAAGGCATCGTTCAATTTAAGTTTTCGCCTCAGGTTAAAGAATAAATAATCAAAGCGTTCTTCAATATCAGAGCTCACATCGTTAAAAAGACTTTTCCAATTGGCCATTTTATAAAATTAATAATCTGAGGTCGTTTTAGATGCCTAACTGATTCGACCGGCAAAAAGTTTCGCAATAAATCAAACAACAATTAACGATTGCGGTTCAAATGCAAAATTGAACTTTTTTCTATGATATTTTCCTTATGACAGCCGCCTTAAAAACAAGCTGGCGCAATTGTTTATATTTGGCCCACTAACAAATGAGCGAAAAAAATAGTCCCTTTAGATGTATCCTTGTGAGAAAAACAATTTTAATTTCCCTGATTGCTCTATCCTTATTGGTATCGTGCAGCAATAACGATGAATTCACCATTAATGGAAGTATTGAAAATACGGGCGGCATAAAAAAAGTGATGCTGTATGAAATGGATGAATTAATTGATTCTGCCTTTTTAAATCAAGACGGGAAGTTCCGGTTTAGGCGGGCATCTGCGCAGCCAGGATTTTACACGTTGGTGGCCGGAGAGAAGAACTATTTACTGGTAGCAAAAAATGGCGATGAAATAAAGTTTGGCGCAGATTTGGCCGATGCCGGCAATGCTTATAAAGTAACCGGATCCGATGATTCCGAAAAAATCAGTGATTTCAATAAGATCAGTAATAATTACGGGAAAATTTATCAGCAGATAGAAGCTGATTACAGTCGCAATGTTACTGCAAACCCCGAAGCAAAAGATTCAATCTACAACGCCCTCATGCCTAAATTCCAACAAAATATGGATGCTTTTTCTGAGGCAGCTTTAAAATTCGGCGAGCAAAATAAAGATAATCTGGCCGGTTTTTATGCTGTGGGCACTATTGACCAGCAACGGTTTGAAAAGCAGTTAATTAAATATGCAGAAGATATCAAGGGAAAATTTGCTGGTAATAAAGCGGTAGAATCATTTATAAGTCGGATGGAGGAAGTTAAACCGGTAGCGGTTGGCCAGCCGGCGCCGCAATTTGAGTTACCCACGCCCGATGGTGAACCTGTTAAGCTTTCAGATTTGCAGGGAAAGTACGTCTTGTTAGATTTTTGGGCTTCCTGGTGTGCGCCCTGCCGGGAGGAAAACCCAAATATTGTGAAGCAGTACGACCGGTTTAAAGAGAAAGGTTTTACTGTTCTGGGAGTTTCGCTTGACAAGTCAAAAGAACCCTGGATACGGGCCATAGAAGCCGACGGCTTAAATTGGACGCATGTTTCTGAACTCAAAGAATGGAACGGAAAAGTTTCGGCAATGTACCAGGTGCAGGGAATCCCCGCTTCGTTTCTCTTAGACCCGCAAGGTAAAATTGTTGCCAAGAATCTACGCGGCGCCGAGCTGGAGAATTTTTTAAAATCAACACTCTGATAACATCAATACGTTTGTTCAACCATGGGTAACAATTAATTAATGCTTAGTTAACATCTGGCGGGTTTAAACACCTTACTTTAGTAAAAATTTAAACTACATGACTGTTGCAAAACATAAAATCTTAATAGTAGACGATGAGCCGGATATTCTGGAACTTATCGAGTATAGCCTGACTAAAGAGGGCTATCAGGTTTTTACAGCGAGCAACGGTCAGGAAGGAGTGGCAGAAGCAAAGAAAGTGTTGCCCGATTTGATTATTCTGGACGTGATGATGCCAAGAATGGACGGCATTGAA
The DNA here is from genome assembly GCA_041749185.1 of Daejeonella sp. Taxonomy (GTDB): domain Bacteria; phylum Bacteroidota; class Bacteroidia; order Sphingobacteriales; family Sphingobacteriaceae; genus Daejeonella. Next base: position 25,587 of record JBGTBV010000129.1, read on the forward strand.
GCTTGCCGAATTATGCGGGCGATGCCCGAATTCAAAAATACGTTCATGGTTTTTTTAACCGCCCGTAGCGAAGAATATTCTGAAATTGCCGGTTTTAACGTTGGTGCTGATGATTATATTGCCAAACCCATTAAACCACGCTCATTAATTAGTCGCATAAACGCCATTTTACGACGGAACTTTCAGGCCGAAGAGGTTGCCGAAAATAAGCTCGAAATTGCCGATTTGGTTATTGATCGGGATGCTTATCTAGTATTTCGCGGAGGAGAAAAAATTGTGCTGGCTAAAAAGGAATTTGAACTTCTCTATCTTCTGGCCTCCAAGCCGGGAAAAGTTTATACCCGCGATGTAATTTTGAAAAGTATTTGGGAAGATTCTGTAGTTGTAACCAATCGTACTATTGACGTGCACATCCGAAAGTTGCGTGAAAAGCTAGGCGACATGTATGTAACCACCGTAAAGGGCGTTGGATATAAATTCGATCCGAAATAACCCAAATCAAACATCCTTTCAGAGCGAAGGGTTTTCCGACTTTTTGTTTGATTCTCATCACCAATTTCTGTTCTTCATATTTACCAGTACATTTGCGGCTTAATCCGTTGCCGTGAAATTTCCCAAGTTTGAAGATATTATCCTTTTTGAAAACGACGATTTAATTGTTGTAAACAAGCCCGCTTTTTTAAGTTCCCTTGATGAGCGTGAAGGTGGTGAAATCAATTTGCTGCGGATGGCAAAAATGTACTCAGAAGACGCACAAATATGTCATCGTCTGGATAAAGAAACTTCGGGTGCGTTGATAATTGCTAAAAATCCGGATGCTTACCGTTTGGTTTCCATGCAGTTTGAGCATCGGCAGGTAAAAAAAATCTACCACGCTGTTATTAACGGCACCCATATATTTGAAGATTTAAAGGTAGACCTGCCAATACTGAATTTAGGAAATAAGAACGTTGCCATCAATCGGCAGGAAGGCAAACCCGCCGAAACCATTTTCAATTCGATTAAATATTACAAGCATCATACATTGGTAGCATGCAAGCCAATTTCGGGGCGCATGCATCAAATTCGCATTCATTTGGCTTCCCAAAGGGCGGCAATAGCCGGCGACGAAATGTACGGCGGAAGTCTGGTCTTTCTTTCAGAAATTAAGCGGAAGTATAATCTGGGGAAAGAACAGGAGGAGTTACCAATTATGAAACGATTTGCTTTGCATGCTCGCGAGGTTTCTTTTAAAATAAACCAGGCACATGAAATGACTTTTGAGGCACCTTATCCTAAAGATTTTGCCACGCTTATTAAGCTGTTGGATAAATTTGACGCTTAGGTTTTGCAAGAACCTGATGAAGTTTCAAAATTTGGCAAGTCTTATCTAAAAGTTTTCTAAGGGTTGGATCAAATAGGAGCGAACCAGCATTCATATATACTCCTGTTTTAAGGATTAAATATGATTAATTTAGATAAAACCGCTATCCAAAGTGAAGCAGGATTTATCATTCGAGCAACTCATGCAGCTTTACAATCATATTGCCGAGGGAGAAAGGCTGGCAATTTCAGCCGATCAAATTAAACTAAATGACAATGAGCAATCCATTAATGGTAAGAAACAGCATATCCATCAAGCGGCACCTTCCCAAAATTTGGAATGCATTGGAAAATCCTAAACAAACAAAAAATATATGTTCGGCTGCGAGACGGTTTATGATTGTCAAGTAGGCAGTCCGTTGCTGTGGAAAGGTAAATATATAAGGGCAATGAGATGGTTTTGTAAAGGGGATTATTATTGATACCCAACCGGAAATTTTTTAGCCTATACCACTGTTGATCCGAACAATAAATCAATTGAAGACGTTCCGGAATATTAACTGACAGTAACTTATGAGTTGAACCCGGAAAACGGGCAGACGATTTTAACGACCACACAAGGCGACTATTCAAAAGTTGGTGATGGCGAAAACCGGTATAAGGACACCATTGATGGAGCAGGTTGGCAACCTATTATCCAGGCAATAAATAAATTAGTTGAAATATGAGAAACAATCTCACGAAGTTTTTCTTACACGAAGAACAGGCTTCCCTTCAATACCTGGTCTGAATACATATAAAAAATATTTGGCTATCTTTAAATAAGAAATAGTTTTATGGTTATTGTGATAAACAAAGGTTCGGGTAAAGACGAAATAAAAGCCGCCTTGAAGAAAATACAAAAAGATAAAAAGGAGCCAAAATTATCTGATTTTTTTGGCAAGCTAAAGGGTGCTTTTGGTGATGGATTGAATTACCAGAAAAAGCTAAGAGATGAATGGGATTAAATATGTGGCCGACACCAATTGTTTCATTTATCTCTTAGATGAAAATCCTTTATTAGCCCCTTTTTCCGAGGAGGGATGGGCCTATTCTTATATCACTGAAATAGAACTTCTTAGCAAAAACAATATTAGTCTTGATGAAGAATTTTTGATAAAGGCGATGCTATCTACCTGTTATAAAGTTAATCACATACAGGCTATAACTGATTTGGCTATTCAGCTAAAACGTAAAAATAGTATCAAACTTCCTGACGCAATCATTGCAGCCACGACTCAATTATTGCAACTGCCTTTAATTACAGCCGACAAGGGCTTCGCTAATGTTAAGGATATTGATTGTATAATACTCCAAGCATAATCTACCAGGAAGTTTTGCGTGTACTGAGCATCTTTCCATTGCAGGCCTAGTCTGCAATCGTAACAAGTTTTGTTAGCAATTAGATTAGCTGCCAGCTCAACCCCGCATAACGATGTATTGATCAGAAAACTTAATTCCTTTCACCTTTTCCCATTACCAGCTTCACCTCATAATCAGAAATTTCCACCAGCCTTTCTTTATATAAGGACCCAATTGCTTTTTTAAATGCTTTTTTGCTGATTTTTAGCCCACTGTAAATTTCTTCCGGTGAGCTTTTATCGCCCAAAGCCAACAAGCCTGCATTCTCTTTTAGCTTTTCAAGCAGAATATCTTTTAAATCGAGAATATGTTTAAATCCGATAACCTGTAAACTAAGATCTATTTTATTTGATTCGGTTATTTTTTTTATAAAACCGCGTTTCTGCATCCCGGGTTGAAGCTCTTCAAATACTTCATTACGATAAATTAAGCCGGCATATCGCTGGTCAACAATTGCGCTAAAACCCAATTCACTTTCATCAAATATCAATAGGTTTACTTCATCTGCAATTTCCAGGTCAATTTCGTTTTCTTCTACAAAGTTTGCCACCTTTGATGAGCCGACCAAACGGTCGTTGTCATCCAGAAAGACGTACACCACATATTTTCCGCCTATCCGCATAGGGCGCTTTTGTTCACGCTGCGGTACAAATACATCCTTGTCAATTCCTAAGCTCAAAAACGAGCCGTTCTCGTTTTCGTCAATTACGGTTAAAAATGCGAATTCGCCTGCGCATGCAAATGGAGTTTGAGTGGTTGCAAACAAACGCCCGTCGGTATGAACATAAACAAACACCTGAAGATTGTCGCCCGGATTTATTTCTGCCGGGGCGTAATTGAAAGGCAGAATTGCTTCCTTCTCGCCATCTGTTAAAATTAAGCCCGAATCAACTTTCTTTATATATCGAAGTTCGTTGTAATTTCCGATTTCCATGGTAGATAGAATTATAAATGATGAAATGGCTACAAGCTCTCAGCGGTCAGCAATCAGACATATAGCATCCGACAACCATCCAACACATTCATCTGACTTCTGATAGCTGTTTTCTAATTTCCAATTTCTGATAGCTGATTCCTGACTGCTGATAGCTGGCTTAATAACCTAAAATCTTCAGCACTTGCTTACTATTCTGCTCTTCGCCAAAAACTTCAAAGTTGAATGTCTCATCGCGGTTTCTCCGGATGATCACATGCTTCGGCGAGGGCAGTAAACAATGATGGATCCCGCCGTACCCGCTTAAAACTTCCTGATAAGCACCCGTATGAAAAAAGCCCAAATACTGAACTTTACGGGTTTTAGGCATAAATACGTTGTTCATGTGGGCTTCCTGACTGTAATAATCCTGACCATCGCAGGTGATGCCGCCCAGATTTACCCGCTCGTATTCAAAATCCCAGTTGTTTACTGGTGCCAGAATATACTTCTGGTTTAGCGCCCAAACATCAGGCAGGTTGGTTATAAAAGAACCATCGAGCATCAGCCACTTTTCGCGGTCGTTCTGTTGTTTTCTGCCCAACACTTTGTACAATATTCCCGAAGCTTCTGCCACGGTATATTTTCCAAATTCGGTAATGATATCGGGCTCAACGGTTTCATTTTCGGCGCAAATCTCTTTAATTCGTTTCACAATTTCATTCACCATGTATTCGTAATCGAAATCAAAAACGAGCGAATCTTTAAAAGGCATTCCGCCGCCAATATCCAGGGTATCTAAATCGGGATTAACCTTTTTGAATTTGCAATAAAGGGTAACATATTTTTCTAATTCATTCCAATAATAAGGTGTATCAGAAATTCCGGAATTAATAAAGAAGTGAAGCAGCTTCACTTTGAAATTCGGGTTCTGAGCAATTTTGTGGTTGTAAAAATCAATGACATCCTCCAGGCGGATGCCAAGCCTTGAGGTGTAGAATTGCGAATCAGGTTGTTCTTCTGCTGCTATGCGGATACCCAGGTTGCAGGGAATATCGAGCTCATCATCGTAAATATTAAATTCTTCCTTGTTATCTAAAACCGGAATAATGTTGTTGAATCCGTCATGCAGCATGTCAATAATATACTGCTTGTACTGGAAGGTTTTAAAGCCGTTGCAAATTACGGTGATATCTTTATTAAGCGATCCTTTTTTCTCAAGAGCATCAATCATCGGCATATCAAAAGCAGATGATGTTTCCAGGTGAATTTCATTACGCAGCGCCTCTTCAACAATATGCCTGAAATGCGAACTTTTTGTGCAATAACAATATTTATAACTGCCGCGGTAATTGTTTCGGATAATAGCAGACTGGAAAAGGATTTTAGCCTGTTGGATTTTTTTGCTGATAATTGGCAAATAAGTAAACCGTAGGGGAGTTCCATACGTCTCAATCATTTCCATCAGGTTTAGATCATGAAAATATAACTCATCGTCTATAATTTCGAACCCTTCCTGAGGAAATCCAACGCTTAAATCAAGAAACTCCGCGTAGCTCTGCATTTTTTTATAATTTTGCCAAAGATAAATTTTTAAGCATTAGAATAAAGGTATGCGAGGCGAGATTACAAAAAAATCTCACACAGACCGGCTGCTGTGTTTAACGCCCTTATCTGTAAGCCCAATCCATGCGAGAATTAAAAATAATTGAAGTTAAATCAGAACTTGGAGCGGGTACCCGCGGAGCCAGTTTAGGTGTTGACGCTATAAAAATAGCTGCATTAGATTTTGGAAGCCGTTATTTCAAACAATATAACAGCGTAGAAATTCCGAACGAGAACCATTTATTGCTCGAAGCAACCGGCAGTCCCTACGCCAAACGCATATCGGGGGTTTTAACCATTATTGAGCGGGTAACCGAAGAAGTTACCAAAACATTAAAAAACAAAGAATTTCCCATTGTCCTCGCCGGAGACCACAGTTCGGCCGCCGGAACCATTTCAGGAATCAAAAAAGCCTTTCCTAAATCTAAATTGGGAGTTATCTGGATTGATGCCCACGCTGATTTGCATTCGCCATACACCACGCCATCGGGCAATATTCACGGTATGCCTTTGGCAATGGTGCTTGATGAAGACAATATTGATTCGCGGATAAACACGCTTGATCAGGAAACGGTAAATTACTGGTTCCAGCTAAAAAACATCGGCAACATTGCGCCTAAAATTACCTACCATGATCTGGTATATATTTCTGCCCGTGATGTGGAAACGCCCGAAGACTACCTGCTGAAAAAGAACAACGTGAAAAATTACACCACCGCAGATATTCGTAAACGCGGCGTTGAGCGTATTGCAATTGATGCGCTGCAATATTTGGATCATTGTGATCTGCTATATGTTTCGTTCGATGTTGATTCAATGGATTCCTCTATTTCTAAGGGAACCGGAACTCCGGTAAGCAACGGACTTACCGAACGGGAGGCCGGAAACCTTGTTGCCCGTTTGGTTAGCAGCGAAAAAATTTGCTGTTTTGAAATGGTTGAAGTCAATCCAACTCTTGATAAGGAAAACCTGATGGCCGAAAACGCTTTTGAAATACTGGTCCGGGCTACCAATAGTTTAATTAATGATTAGCCATTCAATGAAGCGCAGATACCTTTTTGAAAAGCAAAGCTTAAGCTACTATTAGCGGTAGACCCGCTATTCGTTGCAAGCCCTTCCGCCTCCGGCTAACGGGGCTTTCCACTTCTATCGGGTTTATTTAACTTCAGTTATTCGCATTTTACAGGCAGCGGCAGCCAGAAAGCCAACAATTGATAACCAAAAATATCTGTACACAAAACCTAAATCTTAACCTCATTCAATAATTCTGCACAGTAAGAATATGACGATAGAAAATAAGATCATCAACGTTACGGTAAGAGCAGTTAGAGAGCTCTTTAACGCCAGCGTTGAAGAAGCGATACTCACCTTACAGGAAACCCGGAAAGAATTTAACGGGCAGATTACGCTGGTCACGTTCCCGCTTATCCGCATCTCAAAAAAATCGCCCGAGCAAACCGGCGAAATGATCGGCGAATATCTGCGATCGCAAATTTCTGAAATTACTAGCTTTAATGTGGTTAAGGGCTTTCTAAACCTGGAAATTGGCGATGAATTCTGGATCGGGCAGCTTTCTAACATCCTTGCGGAAGATTTTGGCCGGTTTCCACCAAACGGCAAAAAGATCATGGTGGAGTATTCATCTCCAAACACTAATAAGCCGCTACATCTGGGGCACGTCCGCAATAATTTGTTAGGGTTTTCCGTCTCGCAGATATTAGAAGCCAACGGCTTCGAGGTGATCAAGGCCAATCTGGTAAATGACCGCGGAATTCATATCTGTAAGTCCATGCTGGCCTGGAAATTATTCGGGCAGGGAGAAACCCCCGAAAACACCGGCTTAAAAGGCGATCATCTGGTTGGTAAATATTACGTACTTTTTGATAAAGAGTACAAAATTCAAATACAACAATTAACAGACTCCGGGCAAACCGAGGAGGAAGCCAAAAAAAATGCACCCATAATAAAGCAGGCACAGCAAATGTTGCTGAAGTGGGAGCAGGGCGATAAAGAAGTATTACAGCTTTGGCAGGAAATGAACCGCTGGGTGTACTCCGGTTTTGCCGAAACATACCGAAAGCTGGGAGTTAGCTTTGAAAAATTCTATTATGAATCTGATACCTACCTGTTGGGGAAGGATTTAATCGCCGACGGACTGGAGAAAGAAGTATTTTTTAAAAAGCCAGACGGTTCTGTATGGGTAGACCTTACCGCCGATGGTCTCGACGAAAAACTGGTTTTGCGTGCAGATGGAACTTCGGTATACATGACCCAGGATTTGGGTACCGCGGCGCTTAAGCACGACGATTTTAACATGGACGATTCCCTGTACGTGGTGGGCAATGAACAGGATTATCATTTTAAGGTTTTGTTTCTGATACTCCAAAAGCTCGGAAAGAACTGGGCTAAAGGTTTGCATCATTTATCATACGGGATGGTTGATCTTCCCTCGGGCAAAATGAAATCACGGGAAGGAACCGTGGTTGACGCAGATGAATTGATTGATGAGATGGTTCAAACCGCACGGCAGCGGACTGAAGAACTTGGCAAAGTAGATGAATTTTCTGAAATAGAGAAAACCCAGTTGTACGAAATGATCGGCTTAGGAGCGTTAAAGTATTTCCTATTAAAGGTTGAACCGAAAAAGCGCCTGTTATTTGATCCGAAAGAATCTATTGATTTTCAGGGAAATACTGGTCCGTTCATCCAATATACTTATGCACGTATAAATTCTGTACTGAACAAGGCGTCATTCCGCAAAAACGAAAGCCCGGTTTACACAGCAAGTTTGATGAACGTTGAACGCGATTTGATTGTTAGCTTATCAAAATACCCGGAAATTGTTAGGGCAGCAGGGCGTGATTACAGTCCGGCGCTCATTGCGAACTTCATATTTGACCTGGCAAAAATTTACAACAAGTTCTACCACGAAGAACCCATTTTAAAGGCCGAAGATGAAAAGCTGAGGCAGTTCAGGCTTGAATTGTCTGCCGCTACATCTTCTGTCATTAAAAAAGGAATGAAGCTTTTGGGAGTTGATGTTCCCGATAGGATGTAGAACGCTAATCTGCTTTTGGTTTTTTACCTTTTAAACTTGGCAGAAACCACTAAATCTTTTGTACCTGCGCTGTAATCGTAGAATCCGGCGCCAGATTTTGAACCATTAACACCTGCTGCAACCATGTTAACCAACAACGGGCAGGGGGCGTATTTGGGATTGCCAAAGCCCTGATGCAACACATTTAAAATTGCCAGGCAGACGTCCAGTCCGATAAAATCCGCTAATTGAAGAGGGCCCATCGGATGCGCCATTCCCAATTTCATTACGGTATCAATTTCTTCAACTCCGGCAATTCCTTCATAAAGCGTATAAATGGCCTCATTGATCATGGGCATTAAAATACGGTTGGCCACAAACCCGGGGTAGTCATTAACCTCAACCGGAATTTTGCCTAATTCTCGAGAAAGCGACATAATCCTGGCCGTCACCTCATTGCTGGTAGTGTAACCTCTGATAACTTCCACCAGTTTCATCACGGGCACAGGATTCATAAAGTGAATGCCGATAACGCTTTCAGCCCGCCCGGTTGCGGCAGCTATTTTGGTGATAGAAATAGACGAAGTATTACTGGCCAGAATAGCACCAGGTTTGCAATGCGCATCCAGTTCACGGAAAATATTCAACTTTAAATCTGTGTTCTCGGTTGCCGCTTCAACTACCAGATCAGCATGTTCAACGCCTGCTTTCAAATCGGTAAATAAACTTATTCGGTCTATCGTACTGCTTTTATCGCCTTCGCTGATCAGGTTTCTGGCTATCTGCCTGTCGAGGTTCTTTTTGATGATTGCGAGGCCTTTTGCAAGAGAATCTTCAGAAATATCAATCAAATTGACAAAAAATCCGCCTTGAGCGAAAGAATGAGCAATCCCATTTCCCATTGTGCCCGATCCGATAACCGAGATTTTATGAATGTTCATTAATTAGCGGGTTTTTAATGTTAAAAATTAATAAGTGCAGCAGTAAATAGATTTTAAGCTGTTGGATCGGGCTAAAGATGCAGAATTTTCTTTCCAAAGCTATAATAACATTCAATTTGGATAATTTTCAATGGCTCTGACAAAAATAAATGGTAACTATAATTTTACCAGATAACGTCTTTTGAAAGAATATTGTTACATTTAAAAAACATTACATAAAGTCAAAAAATATGAAAACAACTTTACTCACGTGTACAATGATCCTCATGCTTTTTGCGGGTCAGGCCTATGCACAAGACCGTTCTGTAACCGGTGTGGTTACGGCTAACGAAGACGGGTTACCACTTCCGGGGGTAAGCGTAAAGGTACGGGGGGGCTCTCTAGGAACCTCAACAGGAGCCGATGGCAGATTTAATTTGCGCTTGCCAGCCAACGTAAATGTATTAACTTTTACCTATATCGGCTACCAACCCCAGGAAGTGAATATACCCGCAACTAATATAATGGACGTGCGCCTGGTTGCTGACGCCACCCAACTTAGTGAGGTTGTAGTGACTGGTGTGGGTGTTGCAACTTCGAAGGCCAAATTGGGAATTGCGGTTGAATCTGTTTCTGGAAAAGATTTGCCCGCGGCTTCCTCCGCCTCTATAGATCAGGCACTTGTGGGTAAAATTGCCGGAGCGCAGATCACCAGTACTAACGGCTCTCCTGGTGCACCGGTTAACATTCTGTTACGCGGTATAAATACTTTAAACCGTGGTACCTCGCCCATGATCCTGCTTGACGGAATTGAAGTTAAAACCGATCTCAACTCTATTGATCTGAACACCATTGACCGGGTAGAAGTTGTGCAGGGGGCGGCTTCAGGCTCTATTTATGGTGCACAGGGAGCTAACGGTGTAATTCAGATATTCACTAAAAAAGGAAAGCAAGGATTAAACATTGATTTTTCTTCAAATTACAGCAGCAATTCCTTATTGAACATTGGAAACGTCTCAAAATCTCAGTTTCATCCCTTTACCACCAATGCCTCGGGCGAGGTTATCGGGAGTTCCGGCAACCCGCTGGTTTTTGATCCGGAGTTGAGTTCATATTCCGAAAACGTTCAGGTTAATCTGGTAAGTCCAACCAGCTTCAGCAACAAACCGTATGATCAAAACCTACAATTTTACGATCATTATAAAATGTTTTTTCAAAGCGCACCAACCGTTAACAATGCCTTAGCCATATCTGGTGCCAGCGATCGGATGAATTATAATTTCTCGGTATCAGACAACCGCCAGGAAAGTTTATTTAAAGGGAATGGAGATTATGCCAGAACCAATCTGGTATCTAATCTGGGTTTGCAATTGGCTAAAAATCTAACGTTAAGAAGTATAACTCAACTGGCTTATACAAAGGACACCCAAAAGGATTTAAGTGGGCGAACTATTTTCTTCGCCCTAAATAATTCCAGACCTTTTGCTAACTATGGTTATCAAAGTGCGGATGGAAATTACGGGGCTTATTTCGGCGATGCTACCGGTGTAAACGGATACAATCCGAACTACATGTTTCAATACACCAATGCAGAAAGCAACAAAACTGATCTGATCCAGAATTTCAATTTAAATTATCAGTTTCCACGATTTGTAACTTTGGATGCGAAATACGGACTCAACGTTCGGAACCAAAATTACCGCCAAGAAATTTTCGAGCAATCAAACAATCTGAACGCCGCAGATCAGCAGTATTGGGCAGAATTTTACACCCCGTTCAGTTATGCTAACTTCAATAATCCGGCAACGAAAGAAAATACCGGTGAAATTGATGATTATGTTTTCAGGACCACGTTCCAAAACTTTTTAACCTCGGCTACACTCACAACCGATTTTGAAAATGATTTCAAAATTAACCTGCCCATTAAAACGACTACCCAGGTTTCGTTTGATTATCGTAAGGACGTTAACAAAGAGTATATTTCCTATGGAATTGATGCACCAAGCTACACGCCGTATACCGCTGCTCAATTAACTAATTTCAGTATTGTGAGTGATTATACCGAGCCATTTATCACTTACGGATACGTGCTGAACCAGCGCTTTGAATACGGAGATATTGCAGGACTATCTGCAGGGTTCCGTAGTGATTACTCCTCGGCATTCGGCTCAGGTTCAAAACCATTCACATTTCCACGTGGCGATGCATACTTGCGGATATCTCAGTTACCTTTCTGGCAAAATTCTGATCTGGCCAACTTTATGCCCGAACTGAAATTCAGAGTTGCTTATGGCGAGGCGGGAATTCAACCACGTCCTTTTGACCGCTATTTGACCTTGACCCCGCAAAATCTGGGCAACAACAATACGTTTTTTTTCCCTACTACAAACCCTAATCCTGCTCTCAATGTAGAAGTGAGTAAAGAATTGGAGGTTGGTACAGATATGGGGTTTTCCGGTCTGAAATCCAACTTTTTAAATGACTTCCGCCTATCAGTAACTTATTGGGACCGGAAAACAGAAAATGCCATTTACGATGTAGATGCTGCGCCATCATCCGGAACGGGTAAGCTTAAAGATAATGCGTTCAGTATAGGCTCAAACGGCATTCAGGCATCGCTTGGAATGCGGGTGCTGTCCAATAAAGCATTCAACTGGAATTTTACGACCAATTTCAGCAAACAAACCTCAAAAATCACCTCTGTGGTGGGTCAGCCAGTGGTAGTTTTATCCGCAGCCGGAAGTAGTAACTACATACTTACCGAAGGCGAAACGATCGGGCAGCTTTACGGCTATTTATCACTT
>JBGTBV010000130.1:0-4136 GCA_041749185.1 Daejeonella sp.
TCTACAATACTTTGGTTGGTTAGCGATGTGTTAGCGGCCGGCGCAGAACCGATGCCGCCCAGCAAAGTCACTTCGCGGTTATCAGTACGCATAAATTTGCCCAGCGCATTGAGGGGTGACTTAATTACAGGGCTCTGTTTCACCACCGGATTGATGAACGGGAAAGGGTCTATCGCCCCGCCGAAAGTATAAATGCCGAAGTGGAGATGCGGGGAAGTGCTGATTGCGTTTCCGGAGTTGCCCACCAATCCGAGCGTATCACCAATGCTTACCTGCTGCCCCGAACTTACCAGTTGCGAATCCAGATGGGCGTAATACAGATTGATATCTTTACCCGCAGGCCGCATAAATATGACTTTTCCGCCAAGGTTATTATTTCCAACTCTGCTAACCGTGCCATCGGCCACGGCAAGTGCGGGTGTGCTCCGCGGAGCAAAAATATCTATTCCTTCGTGCCGGCGGGCACCGCCATCGCGGTCTACGCCCCAAAAACTTTGCATCTTGCCGTTTTTAACCGGGAACGCCAATGACGGTCCTGATGTAATGCTGAGCGTATACTGCCCTGCGCTCAACAATTCTGGTTGCAGCCGCACAATATAGGTGCCGCTGTCGTCAATCTCGTAACTGAAAGGGTTGCCAACGGTATCCGCGTAAGCAACCAGCTTCTTGTCGGCGCTTTCGCGATCTTCCCACAAGTCTATATAAATGGCAAAACCGGTAGCCGGCTTTTTACTAAGTTTAACGGTGACTTTCTCGCCACGCTTCGCGTCAAAGCGAATAGCAACGGCTTTGACCTTTTCGGCGGGGAAGTACCCGGTTTCTATGAAGGGAATATTTACCGAAAGCGGATTATCAAGACTTTGCTGCGCAACGGAAAACCAGGAGCGGCCCAGGTTGGTTGTATTTAAGCCGGCGCTGATGAGCTGACGGCCATAAAGTTCGTGCGGACTTTTTTTGCCGAACAAACCGCCCGGGCCGGTGGTTGTACAAGCCTGGAGAAGCGCAACTACAAATAAGCAGCAAGTAATCTGACTTTTGGATATCATAGATTAGTTAACGCCCCGCAATTTCATTGGTTTTTTCCGCAGGGATTTTGTTACCTGAGCTGCTAAAATCCCGGAAGGATATAGTGTAGAGATAAAAGCACGTAGAGAAGCGGCCCCGCGATAACGCTTATTGCCAAAAGTGTGGTGCGGTTAGATTTAAATTTCTAATTTCGATACTTTAAACCTAAAAATATGGATCTGAAAAACTATAAGGGTGTTTTGCATGGCGATGCCGTTCAGGAATTATTTGAAACCGCTAAAAAGCATCAGTTTGCGCTGCCCGCGGTAAACGTAATTGGCACAAACTCTATCAACGCGGTATTAGAAACTGCCCGGGCTGTAAATTCGCCCGTAATTATTCAACTCTCTAACGGCGGTGCCCAGTTTTACGCTGGCAAGTCCCTAAATAATGATAATCTCGAAGCCTGCATTTTAGGCGGGGTTTCTGCCGCACAGCATGTACATTTAGTAGCCGAGCAATATGGTGTTGCGGTAATACTGCATACAGACCACGCCGCAAAAAAACTACTTCCATGGATTGATGGACTGCTGGATCATGGCGAAAAGTTTTATGCCGTGAATGGCAAGCCGCTCTATTCATCGCACATGCTTGATCTTTCTGAAGAAACTATTGAAGAAAATTTGGAGATCAGCAAAAAATATTTAACCCGCATGAAAGCCATGGGGATGACCCTGGAAATTGAGCTTGGCGTTACCGGAGGCGAAGAAGATGGCGTGGATAACTCGGATGTTGACAGTTCTAAATTGTACACCCAACCATCTGAGGTGGCGTATGCGTACGAAGAGTTGATGAGCGTGAGCAGTAAGTTTACGGTGGCGGCTGCGTTTGGAAATGTACATGGTGTTTACAAGCCGGGGAACGTAAAACTGCAACCGGTGATTCTGAAAAATTCGCAGGATTTTGTGCGCTCTGAATTTGCTTTAGAAGCAGAAAAGCCTGTAAATTTTGTTTTCCACGGAGGTTCGGGCTCAACGCCGGAAGAGATCCGCGAAGCGATTTCTTACGGAGCCATCAAGATGAATATTGATACCGATATGCAATGGGCGTTTTGGGAGGGAATAAACGAATACCACAAACTCCGTAAAGATTACCTGCAAGCCCAGATTGGAAGCCCTGATGGCCCCGATTCGCCAAACAAAAAATACTACGATCCGCGGGTGTGGTTGCGCAAGGGCGAAGAGACCTTTGTAAAACGCCTCACAAAAGCGTTTGAAGATTTGAACTGCATCAATGCGAATGATAAGTTGTAAATCTGCTTTCAGCCTGAATAGGATTTGCGTTCAAAATACTTAAAAATTAGTTGATCTTTTCTGCCCGGCCGTATGGATATACCGAATGATATTTTAGTTATAAAGGTTAGAGATGAGCAGAAACTGGATGAGGTTTTTGCCATCAGGCGGAAAGTGTTTGTAGAAGAGCAGGAGTGCCCGCCAGAACTGGAGTGGGAGCACGAAGAAGAGTCGAACCACTTTCTGGCAACCGTGTGCCAAATTCCGGCCGGGGCGTGCCGCTGGCGTCAAACCGAAAAGGGCGTTAAATTAGAGCGTTTCGCCGTGCTTCCGCAATTTCGCGGTATGGGCGTAGGCCGGCTTTTGGTGAAAACTGTTTTAACTGATTTGCCGGACGACGCCGATTACGTATATCTGCATGCGCAGTTATCTGCCATCGGACTTTACGAAAAGTCAGGATTTCAAAAAGTAGGGCCTCAGTTTGAAGAGGCCGGAATACAGCATTTTAAAATGGTTTTAAAACAGTAGAGATGAATTCTCAAATGTTTTTGAGCAAAGCCTTAAAACGGATTTTATCCGCGGTAATTCTGCTGGTAAATTTTTATGCGGCAACCGGGCAAACCTTGCCTGAGAAAACCATTTGGCAGGGCCAGCTCGGGCCAATCAGGCTGATATTAAAAATTTTCCCGGATAGCGTTAGCGGCAAACAAACGGTAGTTTTCGACAGTCCGGACCAGAACGCAACGAATTTGCGGGTTTCTGAGCTGAAGATTGAGGATGACAGTTTGTTCGCTTTCTCAAAAATTATCGGCGGTGGTTTTTCTGGAAAATTCAATGCGGATAAGACGCAGCTTTCGGGAACCTGGAAGCAGGGGAATGTAAACGCTCCAATTGTATTAAACCGTATCACCTCGGTTGCGGCACCTCCTTCGCGTAAGCAAACACCAAAACCACCTTTTCCCTACAAATCTGAAGAGGTACAGTATGATAACGCTAACAAAACGGTTCATTTTGGCGGTACGTTAATACTTCCCACCGGAGAAAATCGGGTGCCGGCGGTTATTCTGATCAGCGGCTCGGGGCAGCAGGACCGGGACGAAACCATTTTCAACCATAAACCTTTCGCGGTGCTGGCCGACCATCTAACACGCAACGGAATTGCGGTTTTACGTGTTGACGACCGTGGCATCGGGCAAACTACCGGAGAAGTAAAAACCGCTACATCCGTTGATTTTGCAAAAGACGTGCTTGCGGGAATCGCGTACCTGAAAAGCAGAACGGAAATTGACGTTAAAAACATTGGTTTAATTGGTCATAGCGAAGGCGGAATGATTGCGCCAATGGCAGCCAATCAATCCAAAGACGTTGCATTTATAGTAACCCTGGCCGGCATTGGTGTTCCCGGTGTAGAGGTAATAAAAAAGCAAAACGCCGATTTGTTAAAGAGTGCGGGTTTGTCGCCCGATCAACTGAAAGCGCTAAGCTCATTCTACTCTCAGATGTTTGATCTTGCTAAACAGCAGGAGCTAAATAAGGAGGTTGTCCTGTCGCCCTTGTTTAAAAAATGGCGGGCAGAATTGCCTCCGGCATTAATTGACTCTTTGCAGGTTCAGGATGGCGGCGCCGGAGCCGAACAGATCAAAGCACTTGCTCCAACTATTAATGTACCCTGGATGCGGTATTTTATAAGTTACAACCCCGGGCCGGTGCTCAGCAAAATCAAAATTCCGGTGTTGGCGCTTAACGGATCAAAAGATATCCAGGTTTCTGCAACAGAAAATCTGGCTGGATTTGATCGGCTCCTGAAAAAGGCGGGTAATAAAAATTTTAAAACGATCG
>JBGTBV010000131.1:0-6174 GCA_041749185.1 Daejeonella sp.
GTGTTTTCAATGCACCCCACCACCGACAAACGAATTTCGATAAAAAACAGCAGATAAGCAATCGGGCTTGGGTTTGGCGATTGACGTCTGTACAGTTTAATTTTCAAAGAGTTGGATACCGGAATATTAAAAAGTATCTAAGTTCTTGCGCTTTTGGCTGTACAGTTTTGTAAATTGATTAAAATTCGTATTTGCGGAATTTGGTTGCTCAAGCCAGTCAAAAATCGGTTCAAACTAAATCTGACCAAGATGAAAGTTCTTAAAGGTGTCCGTTTGTTCACCGCGTTTAGTTGTTTCATGTTGTTTTTAGCAACTGAAGCCTTATCGCAAACAAAACCGTCCGAAAATGAGAAGAAAAAGCAGACGGAAACGAAACTTTTTCAATCAGACAGCCTGCTCTCAATAACCCTGCGGGGCAACTTACGTGATCTGTTAAACGATCGCACCGATACGCCCACCGCTTTTCCATTGCAACTTTCCTATGTAAAAGATGATAAATCTGAAACATCCATCCCGGTGAATGTAAAAACAAGGGGACATTTCAGGCGGCAGCGGGAGAACTGTATTTACCCGCCACTATTGCTCCAGTTTCCCAAAGGCGAAGCTTACCAATCCTCAACTTTCCGGGATCAGAAAAAACTGAAGCTGGTGATGCCGTGCCGCCAGGAAGAATACGTGATTAGGGAATGGCTGGTGTATAAAATTTATAACTTGATAACCCCCTTCAGTTTTAAGGCCAGGCTGGTGAAGGTAACTTTGCAGGATAACAGAAACAAAAAGCCGGGTGCTACCTTGTACGGAATTTTACTTGAAGAGGAAAATCAAATGGCCAAACGCAATAAATCTATCGCCCTTACCCGGCAATTGCGACCGGAACATTTGCAAGCAGACCTTTTTTTAAAGACGGCCGTTTTTCAATATCTCATTGGCAACACCGATTGGTCTGTACAATTTATGCACAATATCAAGCTTGTGGCCAAAGACTCTTTAGCTGTTCCAGTCGCCGTTCCTTATGATTTTGACCATGCCGGGATAGTTGGTTCCAGTTATGCGCACCCGGCAGAGCTGCTGAAAATTGCCTCGGTGCGGCAGCGTCTTTACCGCGGCCATTGCCTGCCGGATATGAACGAATTTATGCCCGTGGTGGCCGATTTTTTAGATTTACAGCGAGATATTTACCGGCTGTATGAAGAGTGCAGTTTACTGGAACCAAAGTATGTAAAAAGTACGGTTAAGTATCTGGATGAATTTTATGCCACGCTTAACGATCAAAAGCTATGGCAAAAAGCTTTCAGCAATCCATGCTTCATTCTTGGCGGCAAAAACGTGGTAATTCAGGGTTTGAAAGAACAGTAGCTTTCGGATAACGTTCTGTGCGGATCATAACCTCCGAAATCGTGATTTCCGGAATTCATCGGCCTTTCTAACGATTGATCATTATTATCAGTAAATTTAATTTCACCCTAACTTATTCACCCTTAATCATTTGAATTATGTTAAACAGGCAACCTTTACCGCTCACAGATTTTTTATCAAATCTGGAAAGTTTTGATATTGTATTGATGAAAGGCCTCCTAGTTACCAGCATGGAGGCGCAATCATTAACCAATTCCCAATGGTCGCACGTAGGAATGGTGGTCGTGGCGGGCGATTTGAATTTGCCAGGTATTGATCCGGCCGCCCGCTTGTATTGGGAGGCAAACACCGCCGATACCGCCACAGATCTGATGTCAAATACCTTAAAAGAAGGCCCTCAATTGGTCTATTTGCAAGATCGTATCGTGCACAATTACTGGGTGCAATATGATGGGGCGTATTGCGCCAGAAAATTAAATTTTCCGCGTAATCCGACTATGATTGATACGCTAAATGGAGTAATGCAACAAACCCACCCCGACGGATTGCCGATAGCCGGAGGTCAGTTGCTGGAGCTTCCGTATTTCTTGATGGGCCGGTTTCAAAATCAGGCATCGCCGGCAGGCACATTTTTTTGCAGCCAGCTAATTGCCCACACGTATATGGCTTTGGGGTTGTTAACCAACCAGTATCCTGATAACAGTTATGTGCCCGCAGATTTTACAGAAGCGGTTGATCTATCATTGCTTAAAGGCGCCTCGCTGGGTCGTGAAATTTATTTAGATACTTCCACCATCCCTGCCAAACCGGCCGTAAGCCTGCCCACAACAAACGGCGTGTCGGCCAGTCAAACCCAGCCCGCTGCGCAATAGTCGAAACCTCTAAAGCACGCTTATGCCCGTTTCTATATGAATTTTTTTCTTCTGAGCTCGTTCTCGCTTATGGCATTGATCATTATGCTTACAGCGGGATTATTTGTATTCAGCCTAAAAAGGCTGCCTGAAAAGGCAGATTATAAAAATTGGCTGATAATCTATTTCAGCGCTTTGTTTTTGTGGCATTTTATGGGATTTGTGAGCGGAGGTCTGTATGCTGATGTACGCGAAATTACTTATCGTTACACCAATACGCTTTTTAACGTGGGGCTTGCCGTTTCGGCGTTCTCGTATATCCAGATTGCCTACCTGTTTCCGGCAAGGGCGTTTGATAAAGAGCGAAAATTAATATTATATGCAACTTTCTTCTGCTGCATACTGTTTATCGGGTTGCTTATCTGGTTTCACTTCGTTCAGGATCAGCAGGGCTTATCATCTAAAACCTACGGCACATTTGTAAATCCCTTAGCGGGATTGTTTGGCTTTATTATGTCTGTATGGGCCGCCATTGTTTATGTGCGGAAGAGCATTTTTTTCAAGCGGCAAAAATCCCTAAGCGCCTTGCCGGCGAGGTTATTGACCGGTCTTACGTGTTTAATGTTATTTATTTCTGTCCTTTTTATTTATCCGGGCTCGAGGTTTCAATGGGTGCTGCTAACCTACACCTATGGCATTTGGTTGATTATACAGGCCGAAGTGCTTGTTTTTATTATTTATTCTGCTTTCCCGATCCGGTTCAGGCCCAAGTTAGTGGGTTTTCTGTTTGCCAGTGTGATGGCTATTCTGTCGGTGGCCACCATGGTACTGCTGCCGTTTACAACTAACTCTGAAAATCCGGCGAATCTGGCGCAAAGGGTTTCTGATCAGCAATCACTGTTTCGGCTCATGCTGATCATCATCGGGTCTGCTGGCTTTGTTCTGCTTATTTTTCCGCTTATACTTCGCGTAAGCCTCATCAAACCATTACAGCGCCTGATGGTGGGCATAGGCCGTGCCGAGAAAGGCGACTTGCAAGTTGAAGTTCCCTGCGGAATGTTGGATGAGATTGGAATTGTTACCCGGAACTTTAACGAGATGGTGAAATCGCTGAAGCAATCTAAAGATGAATTAAGCCAATATGCGAACACGCTTGAAAGTCAGGTGGCTGAAAGAACCACCGAGTTAAGTAACTCGTTGAAAGATTTACAAAACACGCAGGCGCAGTTAATTCAGGCTGAAAAAATGGCTTCCCTTGGCGAACTGACGGCCGGCATTGCCCATGAGATACAAAACCCATTAAACTTCGTGAATAATTTTGCCGAAGTAAGCAAAGAACTGATCGGCGAGATGAACGAAGAAATAGCGAAAGGGAATTATGACGAAGTTATCGCGATTGCCCGAAACATAGAAGAGAATCAGGTAAAAATCAATCATCACGGCAAACGTGCCGATGCCATTGTAAAGGGTATGCTGCAACATAGCAGACGAAACACCGGGCAAAAAGAACCAACAAACATCAACGCTTTGGCCGATGAATATTTACGGCTGGCTTATCATGGTCTTCGGGTAAAAGACAAATCATTCAATGCCACCATGAAAACGGATTTTGATGAATCAATCGGTAGAATAAATATCATTCCGCAGGAAATAGGCCGCGTAATCCTTAACCTGGTTACCAATGCTTTTTATGCGGTTGCCGAAAAAAACGAGCAACAATCAGAAGGATATGAACCGACTGTTTCAGTCGGCACAAAAAAAATAAATGATAAAATAGAAATAAAGGTTGCCGATAACGGCAACGGCATCCCACAAAAATTATTGGATAAGATTTTTCAACCTTTCTTTACCACCAAGCCAGCCGGACAGGGAACTGGATTGGGATTGTCATTAGCTTATGATATTGTGAAGGCGCATGGTGGGGAAATAAAGGTGAAAACTAAGGAAGAGAAAGGTTCTGAGTTTAGTATTCAGTTGCCTTTATACAAGGGGTCTTTTGCAAAAGCGTAGCCATTATAATGAATCAGTCAGTCTTCACTACAAAGCCAACAGAACAGGGTATGGGGTTAGGATTATCTTTAATTCATGGAATATGAAGGGACATGGAGTAGTGAAGGTAAAAAACCCTTCTATCGGAGTGAAAGGTAGCGAAGAAGCTGGGTTTATCAATTACTTTACCCATCAAAACCAATGAATGATGAAGACTATACTATTAACTTCCCTTTTTACCTTTTCATTGATTATTAGCTTTGCTCAAAACAAAAGGCTTGATAGTTTAAAACACGAACTGGCTATTTCCAGGCCAGATACAAATAGAGTATTGGTTCTGGTACAATTAATTAATTGGTATAAATTCTCTGCTCCTGATTCTGCTTTTTTTTATGGACACCAGGCCTTGGGATTGGCAAGACAAATCAGGTTTCCGAAAGGAGAGGCACAAGCTTTAAATTTTTTTGGTGTTACTTATGATGCCTTGGGTAATTCTTCAAAAGCATTGGAGTTAGGATTTAAAAGCGTGCAAGTTGCCGATAAGAACAATTTGATTTATGAAAAAGCAAATGCTTTGCGACAGTTAGGATCCCTTTATTTCCAATCTCAAAACTATTCTAGAGCACTACTTTATCTTCACCAGGCATTAAGACTATTGGATTCATACCCGGGGAGTGGGGGTCGAGCTTTAGTGCTGAATAATTTAGCTAATACCTATTTATCAATGAATAAATTGGATTCAGCCGAAAATTATTCCAACTTAATGTCTGGTCTGGTACAACAATATAAAATTAATTGGGCGAAATCAGAAAACTTAAGGACCATAGGGAAGATTCTTTATAAAAAAGGAAAAACCCGGCTTGCTTTAGATTTCTTCCGCCAAAGTTTAGTTTATAGTTCCAACTATAGCCTAACCGTCAACTATTCATTTAGAGCCCAAACAAGCTATGAAATTGCTAAGATCTATCAACAAACCAACCGGCTGGATTCTGCGATTGTGTATGCTCAAAAATCTCTTGATGATGGACAAAGAGGCAAATCTTACTCTAGCATTGTGGCGGCCAGTAGTTTCCTAGCGGGACTCTATGAGACAAAAGATGCACAAAAAACAATTGGATACAACAAAATAACCATAGCCGCCCAAGACAGTCTGAATAATTTTGGTAAAACAAATGCCTTTAAGAGTATATCTGAATTTGATGAAAAAGAACGGCAATATGAGATTGAGACGGTACAAATTGCCTATAAAAATAGCATCAGGCAATATGCGCTGCTGGCTGGGTTAGGGATATTCTTGCTTATTGCGTTTATCCTATACAGTAATAATAAAAAGAAGCAGAAAGCGAATAAACTTCTTCATCAGCAAAAGGAAGAAATTAATGTAGCGTTATCTCAGCTAAAATCCACCCAGTCTCAGCTCATCCAATCCGAAAAAATGGCCTCCCTCGGAGAACTGACGGCCGGTATAGCACATGAAATTCAAAATCCATTGAACTTCGTCAATAATTTTTCGGAAGTCAGTGCCGAAATGATGGATGAGATGAAAAAAGAATTCGTGGCCGGAAATAAAGAAGAAGGTGTTGCCCTGATATCGGATATCAAACAAAACCTCGAAAAAATCCTCCACCACGGCCAACGTGCGGATGCCATTGTAAAGGGCATGTTGCAACACTCCCGCAACAGCAGTGCGACGAAAGAGCTAACCGATATTAATAAACTGGCCGATGAATACTTGCGCCTGGCGTACCATGGTTTAAGGGCAAAGGATAATTCATTTAAAGCTATTTTAAAAACAGAGTTTGATGAATCAATTGGTAAAATAAACATCATTCCACAAGAAATAGGCCGCGTAATCCTTAACCTGATTACCAATGCTTTTTACGCAGTTAACGAAAAAAAGGAACAACAGTCGCACGTTTATGAACCGACAATTTCAGTCAGCACAAAAAATATTGAGGGCAAAGTTTTGATTTCAGTA